>CAZZVB010000031.1:19338-27162 GCA_964657445.1 uncultured Burkholderiaceae bacterium
CCGGCCGCCAGGAAGAGGATGCCCGCCGTGTACACCAGACGCCGCCCGGGTAAGGCGAACGCCTTCGGCAGGCAGCCATCACTGGCGACCTGGCGGCACAACCGGGGAAAGCCGACGAACGACGTGTTGGCGGACAGGCACAGCACGGCCAGCACGCTCGCGATGGTCACGTAATACAGCCAGCCGCGCCCGCTCACCGCCGCGATCAACTGGGACAGGACGCTCTGGTAGCCCGGCTTGGTCTGGTCCATCGCGCCGATGTGGAAGCCTTGGCACAGCAGGGCGATGCCGCCGAGCAGCAGGCCGAGCACCACCACGATGGCGGCCAGCGTGCCGTGCGCGTTGCGCGTGCGCGGTTCGCGGAACGCACTCACGCCGTTGCTGACCGCCTCGACCCCTGTCATGGCGGTGCATCCGGCGGCGAACGTGCGCAGCAGCAGCCAGAATGTCAGCCCCTCCGACGCTTGCCCAATGGCCGGCGGCGGCACGACAGGCCGCATGTCGCCATTCCACAACCCCCAGACGCCGGCCAGGATTACGCCGCCCAGCCCGGCGATGAACACGTAAGTCGGCAAGGCGAACAGCCGCCCGGATTCTCGAGTGCCACGCAGGTTCGCCAGGGTCACGAGCGCCAGCACGGCCAGGCATAGCGGCAACGTGTAGGCCTGTAGCGCCGGCACCGCCGAGGTCAGCGCGCCGATACCTGCGGAGATACCAACCGCGACGTTCAGCATGTAGTCCACCATCAGCGCCGCCGCGGCCAGCAACCCTGCGCCGAAACCCAGATTTTCCCGCGCGACAGTGTAGGATCCGCCGTTCGACGGATAAGCCTCGATCGTCTGCCAATACGAAAAGAACAGGATCGCCAGCAGCGCCAGGATCACCAGCGTAATCGGCCCGATCGCCGACAGCCCGGCCGCCCCGAGCGGAGCCAGGATGGTCAGCGCCGCTTCCGGCCCGTAGGCGGCGGATCCAAGCCCGTCCAGCCCCATCGCCGGCACGCCCTCCAGCACACCGATCTTGTCCTGACCGGCCTCCCGGTTGGCGAGGGTCCTACCTAGCAGCGATTGGGATAGCGACACCGAACCCCCTTCCGAGAACCCTCTGCGCTGACTACGCGGGGGAACGAGGCGGGTTGGCAGTGATTTTAGGCATCTCCCTCTTCGCCCGCGGAAAGGCAGCCAGCATGATCATGCGCTAGCTCCGCGCCCGTGCCGCCTCCGTCCGTTGCTTCAGTTCCGCCAGGCTGGCCTCGAGCGGCCGGCTTTGATTGTCCAGCACGATATCGGCGCGGGAGTACAGCGCTTCCCGGCTTGCCAGGATGGCGCGCAGATCGGCCATGGCGTCACGGTTATCCTGCATCGGGCGGTGGTCGCCCTGGGTCACCACGCGCAGCATGTGCTCCTCCGGCGACGCACGCACCCAGACCGTGAAGAACCGCGCCAGCAGCAGCTCGAACGTGCCCGCCTCCGCGACGATCCCACCGCCGGCTGCCAACACCATCGGTTCATTGCCGGCCAGCAAACCTTCCAGCGCCTCGCGTTCCAGGCGGCGGAACACCTCCTGGCCGTGCATCTCGAAGATGTCGCGCAGTTCCATGCCGCTCTGCCGCTCCACCTCGCGGTCCAACTCGATGAACGGCACACCCCGGTGCGCCGCTAGACCTCGCCCGAGCGTTGATTTGCCGGCGCCGCGCAGCCCAATGAGTGCCACGCGGGACAAGCGCATGGGGTCGGCGGATTGGCCGAGCCAGTCGTCCAGCACGTGCCGCACGCCGGATAGCTGCGCCGCATCGAGCTTCTCCAGCTTGCGATACAGCTCCGCTAAGTCTCCGGCTGGAGCGGCTTGGTCTGCGAGCAACTCGGTCGTCTCGACTCCCAGCGCCGTGGCGATGCGGTGCAGCACCAGAACGGAGGCATTGCCGCTTCCGGATTCGAACTGCGCGATGTAGCGCTCCGACACGCCGGACTTGGCCGAGAGCGCGCGTTGCGTGACGCCGCGGCGGGCGCGAATCGTCCGGATCCGCATGCCAAGTGCCTGCAGCAGCAAGGCGTCCTCGGGGCTGTGGGACTCGATCCGGCGGACAGGAACGTCATTCATCCCGTCCAGTGTTGCAGGTCGCTGCGTAAATGTCTTGCATTATAATGCAGATCGCCGTTACCGTCCTCCGTAACGGTCCGCAAGCGTGACCGAGCGAGGAAACCATGCTGGGAAGTGCCGCAGCCGCGTCGGTCGCTGCCAACGCCGCGGATTGGTTCATCGACCGGCACGTCCGCGAGGGGCGCGGCGACCGCGCGGTATTCATCGACGAAAACCGCACGCTCACCTACGCCGAGCTTCAGTCCGAGAGCGGCCGTTTCGCCGCCGGGTTGCAGCGAGCGGGCGTGCGGCGGGAAGCGCGCATTGCCCTGTTGCTGCTGGATACGGCGGAGTTTCCCATCGCGTTCTGGGGCGCAATCCGCGCCGGCGTGCTGCCGGTTCCCGTCAACACGCTGCTGCCGCCCGACATGGTCGCCTACATCCTGGCCGATAGCCGTGCCGAGATGCTGGTCGCGTCGGCGTCCCTGCTGCCTGCGCTGCGGCCATTGATAACTGACCTGCCCGCTTTGCGCCTGACGATCGCCGTAGGAGACGCCGACGACGAGGTCACGCGGTATGACGATTTCCTGGCTGATGTCGAAGCCGCACCCGTTCCGGCCAGCCCCGATGAGGCAGCGTTCTGGCTCTACTCCTCGGGCTCGACCGCGGCGCCCAAGGGCGTGCGCCACGTCCATGCCAGCCTGCGTGCCACGTATGACACCTACGGCGCCCAGGTGCTCGGCATTGGACCGGACGATCTGGTGTACTCGGTCGCGAAGCTGTTCTTCGCCTACGGGCTCGGCAATGCGATGACCTTCCCCATGGCCGTTGGCGCTTGCAGCGTGCTGAACCCGCACCGGCCCACGCCCGACGCCGTACTCGCCCTGATGCGCCGGCATCAGCCCACCGTCCTGTGCGGCGTGCCGACCCTGTATGCCGCGATGCTGGCGCAAGCCGGGCTGGGCGATGGCGCCGGGTCCGACCGGCTGCGCCTCTGCATCTCCGCCGGGGAAGCGCTGCCTGAGCATATTGGCACCGAGTGGGCACGCATCGTCGGCGTGGACATCCTGGATGGCATCGGCTCGACCGAGATGCTGCACATCTTCCTGTCCAACCTGCCCGGCGATATCCGCTATGGCACCTCCGGCCGCGCCGTGCCGGGTTACGAGCTGCGCGTGGTGGACCCCGATGGCGCGGAGGTGCCGGACGGCGAAGTCGGCGAGCTGCTCGTGCGCGGCGCCAGCGCCGCGGACGGCTACTGGAACCAGCGCGATAAGTCCCGCCGCACCTTCCAAGGCGAATGGACCTGGACCGGCGACAAATACGTGCGGGAGCCGACAGGGCACTACCGCTACTGCGGCCGGTCGGACGACATGTTCAAGGTGAGCGGCATCTGGGTCAGCCCGTTTGAGGTCGAGGGCGCGCTGGTCGCCCACCCTGCCGTGCTGGAAGCCGCCGTCGTGGCGCATGCGGACGACCAGGGCCTGATCAAGCCCCGCGCCTTCGTGGTGTTGAAGCCTGGGGCCTCGGTCTCGATCGAAACATTACAGGCCCACGTGAAGGCCGCGGCAGGGCCTTGGAAATACCCCCGCTGGATCGAGCTGGTGGACGACCTCCCGAAAACCGCCACCGGCAAAATCCAGCGCTTCAAGCTGAGGGCGATTGCATGATCGAGGTCAACGGGGTGAGGCTCGAGACCGCGTGGTGGGGTCCATCACCCGCCGAAGCGCCGACGATCGTGCTGCTGCACGAGGGGCTCGGCTGCGTGGCGCTTTGGCGTGACTTCCCGCAAGCACTGAGCGCTGCGACCGGCTGGGGCGTGTTCGCCTGGTCGCGTGCCGGCTACGGCCAGTCGGACCCGGCGGCGCTGCCCCGGCCATTGACCTACATGCAGGACGAGGCACGCGACATGCTCCCCGGCGTGCTGGCCGCCGCTGGCATCCGGCGCGCTGTGCTGGTGGGTCATTCCGACGGCGCCTCCATCGCCTTGCTGCACGCCGGCGGCTCCCAGGATTTCCGCATTGCCGGGCTGGTGCTGATCGCACCGCATGTGGTGGTGGAGGATGTCACGCTGGCCAGCATCGCCGCGGCCCGCACTGCCTACGAGGCGACCGATCTTCGCGACCGGCTCGCGCGCTATCATCGCGACGTGGACAACGCGTTCTGGGGCTGGAACCGCGCCTGGCTCGACCCGGCGTTCCGCAAGTGGCGCATCGACGACAGTGTGCCGTTCGTGCGCGTGCCCGTGCTGCTGATCCAGGGCGAGGCGGACGATTACGGCACCGCGGAGCAGCTGCGCATCATCGAGCAGGAAGCCTATTGCCCGGTCGAGACGCTGGTCATCGCCGGGGCCGGCCACGCGCCGCAGAATACCCACACAGATCAGGTCATTCGGGCGATCGCCGGGTTCGTCGCCCGCGTTGGGGCGCTGGCCGCGCTGAACCCGCCCAGTAATCTGACAGCACCAGTCTCACCCGCATTATAATGCTTGTGAGGGCCGCAATGGCGCGGTATGCTGCAGCAAGGTCCAAAGGAACGTCCAAATGACCGGCCTGCCGAACGTCATCGACCGTCCGAACGTCATCGACTTTCAGACGGAGCCAAGCCGTTACCGGCATTGGCGCATCGAACTCGATGGCGACGTCGCCTCCCTCGTCATGGACGTGGACTCCGCCGCCGGAATGTTTGACGGCTACGAACTCAAGCTCAATTCCTACGACATCGGCGTCGATATCGAGTTGAATGACGCCGTGCAGCGGCTGCGCTTCGAGCATCCGGAGGTGGGCGCGGTGGTGATCCGCTCTGGCAAGCCCGGCGTGTTCTGCGCTGGCGCAAACATCCGCATGCTCAGCAAGGCGACGCACGCGCACAAGGTGAACTTCTGCAAATTCACCAACGAAACGCGCATGTCGATCGAAGATGCGACCGCGAACTCGGGTCAGACCTACATCGCCGCGGTCAGCGGCACCGCGGCCGGGGGTGGCTACGAACTTGCGGTGACGGCCGACCACATCATGCTGATCGACGACCGAAAATCCTCCGTCTCGTTGCCGGAACTACCGCTGCTGGCAGTGCTGCCGGGAACGGGTGGTCTGACCCGGGTGACCGACAAGCGCCGGGTCCGCCGCGACCGCGCCGACGTATTCTGCTCGACCGAGGAAGGCGTGCGCGGCAAGCGTGCCGTCGAGTGGCGCCTTGTCGATGAAGTCGTGCCGCCCTCCCAGTGGGACGCCGTGGTGAAAGCCCGCGCCCACGAACGCGCCGCCGGGAATGCGCGAGGCACGGCGGGCGTTGTCTTGCATCCGCTCGATCGGACGTTCGCCGGGCACACGATCAGCTATCCGCATCTGCGCGTCGAACTGGACCACAGCCGTAGCACCGCGACCATCACCGTGATGGCGCCGGACGCAGCCCCCGCCACCGTGGCCGAGGCAGCGGCGCAAGGCTGTGACTTCTGGCCGCTGGCCATGGGCCGCGCGCTCGACGACGCGATCCTACACTTGCGCGCCAACGAGCCCGAGCTGGGCGTCTGGGTGTTGCGGACCGAAGGCAGCGCGGACACCGTGCTCGCCTGCGATGCGCTGCTCGACACGAACCACGACCATTGGGTCATGCGCGAGATCCGGCATTTCATAAAGCGCACCTTCAAGCGTCTCGACGTCACGTCTCGCAGCCTGATCGCGCTGATCGAGCCGGGAAGCTGCTTCGCCGGCACGCTCGCCGAACTCGCTTTCGCCGCCGACCGTTCGGCCATCTTCGACGGCCAGCGCACCGGAGACAATCGGCCGCCGGCCGCCATCACCCTGGGCGCGGCAAATTTCGGCCCCCTGCCGATGGGCAACGGCCTGACCCGGCTGCAGACCCGTTTCCTCGGTGAGCCCGCCAGCTTGTCCGCCGCCGAGGCCATGCAGCTCCGGCCGCTCGAAGGGGCGGAGGCGGACGCCGCCGGGCTGGTCACCTATGCCTACGACGAAACCGACTGGGACGACGAAGTCCGCATCATGATCGAGGAACGCGCGTCGTTCTCCCCTGACAGCCTGACCGGCATGGAGGCAAACCTGCGCTTCGCCGGGCCGGAGACGATGGAGACGCGCATCTTCGGCCGCCTGACCGCGTGGCAGAACTGGATCTTCCAGCGCCCCAACGCGGTCGGCGAGAACGGCGCGCTGAAACGCTACGGCTCCGGCCAGCGGGCCGAGTTCGACCGCAACCGCGTATAACAGGAGACAGTCACATGCCCGACGGAATGACCCCGATCGCTGTGGACTATGACGGCCTGATCCCCAACAACGTCTCGCTGAACGAAGACATGCGGGTGCGCAAGGCGCTCGAAAGCTGGCACCCCGGCTACATCGACTGGTGGAAGGACGCAGGCCCTGACGGGTTCCAGGAAAGCATGGTCTACCTGCGCACCGCGATCGGCGTGGATCCGAAGGGCTGGGCTAAGTTCGACTACGTCAAAATGCCAGAGTACAAATGGGGCGTGTTGCTAGCCCCCGCCGTGGAAGGCCGCACCATCCCGTTCGGCAAGCACAAGGGTGAGCCCGCTTGGCAGGAGGTGCCCGGCGAGTACAGGGCCATGCTGCGCCGCCTGATCACCATCCAGGGCGATACCGAACCGGCGTCCGTCGAGCAGCAGCGCCACCTCGGCAAGACGGCGCCTTCGCTATACGACCTTCGCAACCTGTTCCAGGTCAACGTGGAGGAAGGCCGTCACCTTTGGGCCATGGTCTATTTGCTGCAAAAGTATTTTGGCAAGGAAGGGCGTGAAGAAGCCGACGACCTGCTGCAGCGCCGCTCCGGCCACGCGGACACGCCGCGCATGCTGGGGGCATTCAACGAGGCGACGCCCGACTGGCTGTCGTTCTTCATGTTCACATACTTCACCGATCGCGACGGCAAGATGCAGCTGGAAGCGCTGGCGCAATCCGCGTTCGACCCGCTGAGCCGCACCTGCCGCTTCATGCTGACGGAAGAGGCGCACCACATGTTCGTGGGCGATAGCGGCGTGCAGCGCGTTGTGGAGCGCACGTGCCAGGCGATGAAGGATGCCGGGATCGTCGATCCTTGCGACATCGCCGCCGTGCGCGCTTTGGGCGTGATCGACCTGCCCACGATCCAGAAGAAGATGAACCTGCACTTCTCGTTGACCTTGGATCTGTTTGGCAACGAGATCAGCACCAACGCCGCCAACGCCTTCGACAGCGGCATCAAAGGCCGCTATCGCGAGGACAAGCTCGACGACGATCATTTGCTGCGCGATGCCACCTATCCGGTGCTGCGCTGCCGGGATGGCAAGCTGGTCGAAGAGGCCGTACCCGCTCTGTCCGCACTGAACATGCGGTTGCGCGACGACTATGTGAAGGATTGCGCGTCAGGCGTGGTGCGCTGGAACCGCACCATAGAGAAGCTCGGTATCGCGTTTCAGCTCAAGCTCCCGCACGTCGCGTTCAACCGTGCGATCGGCGAGTTCTCGGCGATCCACGCTGACTGCGATGGGCGCGTGCTGACCGACGCCGAATGGGCGGCGCTGAAGCCTTCCGTGCTGCCCGGCGATGCCGATGCCGAGTTCATCACCAGCCTGATGGTCGCCGAAAACCGCCCTGGCCAGTTCGCCGGCTGGATCGCCGCTCCGCGTGTCGGCATCGACAACAAGAGCGGTGATTTCGAATACGTGCAGATCGTCGCCTGAACGTAGCCCAAACCGTCATTGCGAGCCGCCACTTGGCGGGGCGGCTCGCAATG
>CAZZVB010000032.1:0-10382 GCA_964657445.1 uncultured Burkholderiaceae bacterium
AGTCCCGCTCGCAAGCGGCGCTGGCGGCCGGCGATGCCACGCTCTCCACGGTGGCGCCCGACCTCGCCGCGGTGCAGACGGCGCACACCCAGATGAATGACGCGCGGCGCCAGTTGCTGTCCAAGCGGCACCAGTTGAATGCCCTGCTGGGCCTGCTGCCCGACGTGCCGCTGCCGCTTGCCGCCGCGCCCGGCCTCCCGCCGATCGACACGGAAGCGGTGGCGCGGGACCTGCCGGGGCTGGCGGCGCGGCGGCCCGACCTGATCGCCCTGCAGCTCGGCTACCGGGCAGAGGATGCCAAAGTGCGCGCGGCGATCCTGGCGCAATTCCCCAACCTCACCTTCGGCGTCACCGGCGGCAGCGACAACGCCAACGTCCGCAACATCGGTCCGCAGATCGGGCTCGAGCTGCCGATCTTTGACCGCAACCAGGGCAACATCGCCATCGAGCGAGCGTCGCGGCAGCAGCTGCATGACGAGTACGCGGCCCGCCTGGCGGCGGCGGACGGCCAGGTGCGCGCCATGCTGTCGGAGATCGCGCTGCTCACCCGCCAACTCGCCGCCGTCCGGGCCGAACTGCCGCCCCTGCTGCGCGCCGCGTCCCGCGCGCAGGCGGCCTTCGGCGCCGGAGGCATCGATGACCGCAGCTACGTGGACCTGGTGTCCGCACGATACGCCAAGGAGCAGGATCTGGTGACGATCGAGCAATCTCTGCTGGACCAGCAGGTGGCGCTTGCCACGCTGACGGGCGCTGGCATGCCGGCCGTGTCGCTCCCGCCGGAGACGGCGCCATGACGGCGTGCCGGCTTGCGGTCGCCGTGCTATCGGCGGTGCTGCTGGCGATGGCGCCTTCCGCGCGCGCCGACGATGCGGCCGGCGTGCTGGTGACCACGCAGCCGCCCAGACGCGGCGCCCTGCCCGACGTCCTGGTGGCGTATGGCACCGCGGCCCCTGCCCTGGATGGCGGCATGACGCTCAGCCTGCAGCAGGAGGGCCGCGTGCTCGGCATCGCCGTCACGCCGGGCGAGCAGGTCCGTAAGGGCGACCGGCTGATGACCTTCGGGTCATCGGCCGCCGCGTCCAGCACCTATCAGCAGGCCGTCAGCGCGCTGACGCTCGCCCGCACCCAGCGCACCCACACGGCGCAACTGCTGGCCCAGCAGCTCGCCACGCGGGACCAGTTGGCCCAGTCGGACAAGGCGCTGTCGGACGCGCAATCCACGCTGGACTCGCTGCGGCGGGAGGGCGCGGGGCAAGCGCAGCAGGACCTCGCCGCACCGTTCGACGGCATCGTCGCCACCGTCCCCGTGGCAGTCGGCGACCGCCTGCAGCCTGGCGCGCCGCTGGTCACGCTCACCCGGCTGGACGGCCTGGTGGTGACGGTGGGGGTCGAGCCGGGCGCCCGCGCCCGCGTGGCGCCGGGTCAGCCGGTGCAGTTGCAGGCGCTGGCCGGCGGGACATCGCTGGATGGACGCGTGTTACGCATCGATGGCGTGCTGAACGGCAAGACCCGGCTGGTGGATGCCGACATCGCGGTTCCGGTCGGGGCCGTGCTCTCGGGCGAGGCGTTCCGCGCGACGATCACCGTCGGACAGCTGACCGGCTGGCTGCTGCCGCGCGCCGCCGTGCTGGCGGACGATCAGGGCGCCTACGTGTTCCAGGTGAACGGCGGCAAGGCGGCGCGCGTAGCGGTGCAGGTCATCGGCCAAGCCGGGGATACCGACATAGCGGACGGCCCGCTCGATCCCGGGCGTAAGCTGGTGACCGACGGCAGCTATCAACTGGACGACGGCGCCGCGGTCCGCGAGGCCGCGCAGTGACCTTTGCAGAGTTTGCCGGGCGCCATGCCCGTACCGTCATCGTCGTCGCATTGGCCCTGGCGGTGGCGGGCGGGGTGGCGGGGCTATCGCTGCCGGTTGGGCTTTTCCCGCAGACCGCATTTCCGCGCGTGGTCGTGGACCTCGACGCCGGCAGCCGCCCCGCCGATCAGACGGCGCTGCTCGTCACCCGCCCGGTGGAGCAAGCGATCCGCACCGTGCCCGGCGTGCTCGACGTGCGCTCCGACACGACGCGTGGCTCGGCGCAAATCTCGATCGACTTCGGCTGGGGGCGGGATATGACGGCCAGCACCCTGCTGGTGGATGCCGCCATCGCACAGGCGCTGCCCAGCCTCCCCGCCGGCACCGGCTACGACGTGCGCCGGATGGATCCGACGGTGTTCCCGATCATCTCCTACGCCCTGGTGCCGCCGGCGCGGGGCGGCACCAGGGCGGCCGGGCCGGTCGCCCTGCGCGATCTGGCGCAATACCAGATCCAGCCGCTGCTCGCCGCCATACCGGGGCTCGCCCGGGTGGACGTGCAGGGCGGCGAGACGGCGGAGGTGGAGGTGCTGGCGGACCCGCACCGGCTGGCGAGCTACGGGCTGGGCATGGCGGACCTGGCCAACGCGCTGTCCGCCGGCAACGTGCTGCAGGCGGTCGGCCGCATGGAGGATCGCGACAAGCTCTACCTGGTGGTGGCGGACCACAGCGTGACCCGCACGCAGGATGTGGGCGACGTCATCGTCCGCGCCGATCCGGCGGGCCTGGTGCGCGTCCGGGACGTCGCCAGCGTGCAGGACGGCGTGGTGCCGCAATACCTGCGGGTGGTTGAGGACGGGCGCCCGGCCGTGCTGTTCAACGTGTACGAGCAGCCCGACGGCAACGCGGTGCAGATCGCCGGAGCAGTCCGCGCCAAGCTCGCCGGGTTCGCGCTGCCCGCCGGGGTGACGATGGTCAACTGGTACGACCAGAGCGAGTTGGTGACGCAATCGGCGAACAGCGTGCGCGACGCCGTGCTGATCGGGCTGGTGCTGGCGGGCATCGTCCTGATCGCATTCCTGCGGTCGTGGCGGGTGACGCTGATTGCCATCCTGGTGGTGCCGGCCACGCTCGCAACGTCCGTGCTGTTGCTGAGCGTGCTGGGCATGAGCTTCAACATCATGACGCTGGGTGGCATCGCTGCGGCGGTCGGGCTGCTGATCGACGACGTCATCGTCATGGTGGAGCACATCGCCCGGCGCGCCGGCGCCACGAGTGCCGACGGCAGCGTGGCAGGCGAGGCCGCGGTGCTGCCGGCGGCAAGGGAGTTCATGCGGCCGCTCACCGGGTCGAGCCTTGCCACGCTGATCGTATTCCTGCCGCTCGGGTTCCTCAGCGGCGTGACGGGCGCGTTCTCCAAGGCGCTGTCGATCACGATGGGGGCGGCGTTGCTGATCTCCTACGTGTTCACCGCCTTCGCCGTCCCTGTGCTGACCCGGCAATTCGTGGATTTCGGGCGGTGGCGCGATCCCGGTGCGGCAGGCGGCGGCTGGCTGGCGCGCCGGCATGACGGGCTGCTGGACGGCCTGTTCCGCCGCCCCTGGCTGCTGGGTGTGGCGCTGGCGCCGCTGCTGGTGCTCGGCTGGCTGGCGTATGGCGCGGTGCAGACGGGGTTCATGCCGAAGGTGGATGAGGGCGGCTTCGTCATGGATTATTACACCAAGCCCGGCACCTCCCTGACTGAGACGAGCCGCGAGGTCGCGCAGGTGGACGCCATCGTGTCCGCGACGCCGGAGGTGGCCACCTTCTCGCGCCGGCTCGGCACCGGGCTGGGCGGCGATCTGGGGCAGAGCTACCACGGCGACTACTTCGTGCGGCTGAAACCCGGCCACGCGCGCAGCACGCCCGATGTGATGGCCGCCACGCTGGCCGCCGTGCAGGCGCAAGTGCCCGGCGTTGACGTCGAGTTGGCGCAGCTGATGGAAGACCTGATCGGCGACCTGACCGCCGTGCCGCAGCCGATCGAGATCAAGCTGTATTCCCCCGACAACGCGGTGCTGATCCCGCTCGCCGCAAAGGTCGCCGCCGCCATCGGCAAAATCGATGGCGTGGTGGAGGTCAAGAGCGGCGTGCAGCTCGCCGGTGATGCGATGGATGTGCGGGTCGATCCGGCGAAGGCTGCCATGGAAGGCACCACGCCCGATGAGGTGACGCAAGCGGTGCAGGCAGCTCTGACCGGCACGGTTGCCACGCAATTGCCGCAAGCGCTGAAGGCGACAGCGGTCCGCGTTCGGCTGCCGGACGCGCTGCAACTGCGGCAGGACCAACTGGCGGCTCTGCCGATCCGCGCCGCCGCCGATGGCCATGTGTTCCCGCTGTCACGGGTGGCGGTGCTCGCGCCGCTGACCGGCCAGCCGCAGATCTCTCGCGACAATCTGCAACCGATGATCGCCGTGACCGGGCGCATCGAGGGGCGCGGTATCGGCGGCGCCATCGCCGACGTCACCCAAGCACTGGCACAGCCGAGGATGCTGCCCGCCGGCGTGCGCTACGAGCTTGGCGGGCTGTACGAGCAGCAGCAGATCGCCTTCGCCGGGCTGACCCGGGTGTTCGCCGCCGCCCTGGTTGCGGAGTTCGTGCTGCTGCTGTTCCTGTACGAGCGGTTCTGGCTGCCGCTCGTGATCATCGCCTGCTCGTTGCTCTCCACAACGGCGGTGTTTAGCGGCCTATGGCTGACGGGTGTCGAGCTGAACATCACGGCGCTGATGGGCATGACGATGATCATCGGCATCGGCACCGAAATGGCCATCTTCTACGTCTCGGAATATACCGAACTGGCGCACCTGATGCCGCCGGCACAAGCGCTGCGCGAGGCCAGCCGCAACCGGCTTAGGCCCATCACCATGACGACTTTGGCCGCCATCCTTACTTTGATGCCGCTGGCGCTTGCCATTGGCCAGGGATCGGCCATCCAGCAGCCGCTCGCCATCGCGATCATCGCCGGGTTGCTGCTGCAGTATCCCCTGGTGCTCTTGGCGATGCCGGTGCTCATCGGGCTCACTCTGCGCCAGAGGTCGCAATGACGCTCGTCCGGGACGCCGCGAACATGATGACGTTGGCGGGTCGGCGCGAACGATCCCGTTTGCAGCTCACGAAGTTGCTTGGCGCACTCGGATAGAGGGTTGACCGAGTCGTCCCTCCTGGCGAGATTTGTCGCCTGTTGAAAGCCATCCGATCACAGTCGCAACTCTCGGAGCAATCGGCATTGCTGCAACCCCGCACATGATGAAAACGCAGCGATTGGGCTCAGCCTGAGGGAGCGAAGCTCGATCGCGCAGCGCACAGTTGGCAGTCAAGGAACGGATCATGTCCAATCAATATCTTGAACGACTTGAGCCCGCGTCTCACCCTCTCGCGCGCGAACTCCTCCCCGCGCTGATTGACTATGAGGAGGGCTGGAACGCTGTCGATGCGAACCGCATGTTCCGCTCGGCATCCGCCGACATCACGCAGATCAATATCATCGGGATGCTCTGGCAGGGCAAGAAAGCGGTCGTCGATGCGCATTCGAGTCTGTTTGGCAGCGTGCTGAAGGGCGTCGCCCTTCGGCTGGTCGGCTTCGAGCATTTGCGATCGCTTGGGGGCGATGCCGTCAGCGCGGTGATCCGCTGGGACGTCGGGGGGTTCAGCTTGCCTGGCACCGTCAAGCCCGGCGCGGACAATCTCATGACGATGGTCTTCCAGCGTGACGCCGGCGAATGGCGCCTGTGTCATATCGCGAACATTGAAGTGGTGGCAGCGCTTGCGGCAGCCAATCCAATTCCTGAGCGCCAAACATCGCATTCTGGGTCCGGGGACATTCCCGCCAAGACCGAGGAAAAGTCCTCAGTGCAGCCCTGCCGGCGAGTGGCCGCGGGCGAGCAATTCACCGGACGGCAGGGACTCGATTACGCCGTCGGCATCTCCGCCGAGAGCGTGGGTGCGCGGCATCTCCATCTGCAGTTGGTGACGATTCCGCCGGGTGCGCGCGCGTTTGCCCACCGGCACGTATCGCATGAAACGGCCATATACGCTCTCGCTGGCGTGTCAGGGGTGTGGCATGGGGCGGACCTCGAACATCATGATTTCCTGCGCCCGGGCGAGTTCTTCTACATCCCCGCGAACACGCCGCATCTGCCCTATAATCCGAGTGCCACTGAACCCGTCGTCGCAGTCATCGCCCGCACCGATCCGAATGAGCAGGAGAGCGTCAGCCTCATGCCTGAACTCGACCATGTGCGACTTGCCGCCGGCGACCCACCGGCCGTCGCAGCCGATCCCCGCCCGTGAAAAGGACGTGTGGGACCGGCTTATCCAAACCTGCAGTTGCCATCAGCAAACATTGGGCCTCGCCTCGGGGCTACGACAGCCTTGGCGGGCTCCTATAAGCCGAGCTTGCGACAGACGCGGGAGGACGCCTTCGAGGGTATGATGCTGCCGTGGCCGAATGCAGCCACGTCAAAGGTCAAGGCCGCCAGTTTGCGTTGGCTGCTGCGCCCTTCCGCCTCGTCCTCGAAGCCGACCGGATCAGCAAGGCCGAAGATGTTCATGAAGACATCGCCGCCGATCAGCAGGCGCTCACCCCGCCACAGGAATGCTACCTGCCCGGCACAGTGACCCGGCGTTCCGATCACCCGCAGGCCGCCGGCGACGGGCAACGTGTCGCCATCAGCTATAGTCTTGTCGATACCGAACGGGTGCATCCGTTCGTCCGGCCGCCAAACCACGCGGAAAATTGCGGCGTGCATGAGGCCCGGCGCACGCGTCATCGGCCGGAACGGGCCACCTGTCTCCGCGAGGGGCGCATCCGCGGCGTGCATCCAGGTCATCGCCCCCGTTTCGCGCACGATCGCAGCCGCGCTGCCAATATGGTCCGGATGCCCGTGGGTGAAGATCAAGTGCTTGAGGTCCGCGCGGCGCTTGCCAAGCTTGTCGATGGCGTCGAACACCACCTGCTCCTTGCCGGGAAAGCCGGCATCGAACAGCACGAGGTCATCGCCATCGCGCAGCAGGATTGCGTTGGCATTTCCAAGCGCCAACAGCCACGCATCCTCAATGATTGCCTTCATGCGCGTAACTCGCCCTTCTGCCAGCGCGGGACACCAGCCCAACTCTACGTTGACGACGCCGATGACACGACCGTAGCCGGGGCATTGTGCCAAAAGTGCCTCGCTGGGCCATTCAGGCGGCGCTTGCCCGGCCCAATAACCGGCACACACTCAAGCCGTTGGTTTAAGACCCCAGAACAGTTCGGCCCCGCGCCAGACGAATGTGCCCGAGTTTGTCACCAATCCGTCGAACAGCGCCTGCAGTTCCTCCGCAGCGTAGTACGAGACATCCTCGGGGCCTTTCATCCCGCTGCCCGCATAGAGTTTGTCAACCCAGTACTCCAGGTGCAGATCGAGCTTCGCAGCCTGGCGAAGCTGAGGGCTGAAACCGATCTCGGCGAGCACGATGGCGCCGCCGGGTTTCAAGGTCCGCAGCAGATCGGTCGCAGTTTCGCGCCAGTCATCGCAGTGCTGGACAGCCTGCAAGACGGCGATGCAGTCGAAGGTGTTGTCGGGCACGTCGGCCGTGTAGTCGTATTGCCAAGTGCCGAGGCGACCGCCCCGGCCCCTTATGCCGGACGCCGTGCTCGTCCGTGCACGCTCGATGATATCGACGCAGCGCACTTCGCCTTCCGGCCCGGCCATGGCCCGGATGTCGTCCTCAAAGCCGCAACTTTCGATGCTTTCACCCAGGATCAGCACCTTGTCGCCAGGTTTCACAGCCAGTTTGCTATATGCGAAATCGCGGAACGGCGCGCCCTTGTATCGCCAGAGATAGGGCAGCCCACCGATGATCGTAGCCTTGCACCAACGGTTCCGTTCCTTGGGGTCGAGGATGACTTCGCCAAACCGTTCGACGTCATGAGGCTGTAGCCAATCCCAGGGGTTCGCACTCGGAGTCTGCTCGGGCAAAGGTTTATCCTTAGGGTGTGAGGGTGGATGGCATGGTCGGATCCGCCGCCGGGCGCTGTCCCGCACCAACGGCTGACGCAATCGCTGGGCCGGCAGAGACGCGCGACATTGCGTAGATCGAGGCGAACAGCACCGCGGACGCAGCGGCGACGGCCGGCACGGCCCCCACCGACAGGATCTGCCGGGCGCTCCAGCCGGCCATCAAGGCGGCGCCACCGAGCAGTGGCCCTAAGACAGACCCGATCCGCCCCACGCCAAGGCCCCAGCCGATGCCGGTTGCCCTGGCCGCTGTCGGGTAGAAGGTTGCGGCGAAAACATTGAGCCCGGCCTGTGCCCCTTGGATCACCCAGCCGATGGCGAACGCCACGATGGCGACAGTAAGCGGCGTAAGGTCCGAATGGGCGAGATATTCCACAAGGCCGACGAAAATGGCGAACTCTGCCGTGATCAGGATATGGGGCCGCACCCTGCCCATCAGCGGCGCCTGTGACAGCGACCCGGCGATTCCGCCGAAGCTGAACATGGTGATCGCCAGGATGCCGGTGGAGACGGGCAGGCCTTCGGTCCTCAGCATGGCCGGCAGCCAACTTACCACCACATACAAGACCATCAGGTTCATGAAGTAGGCCGTCCACAGCGCCAATGTCACAGCGGCCCGGCCTTGCGTGAACAGCACGCTCACCGGAAGCTTGGCCGGCCGCTCATGGTGGGTCAGGACAGTTGCTTCGCCAATCGCGAGGCTTGGCCACAGGCGGCGGATGATGCTGCGGATACGGCCCTGGTTTTTGGGATCGAGGCTGAGAAAGCGCAAGGATTCGGGCAGCAGCATCGCCAGGGCGGCAGCGACCAGCAGGGGCATGATGCCGCCGGCGATGAACATGGACTGCCAGCCCCAAACAGGCAGCAGCGCCGACGCAGCCAGACCCGACATCATCCCGCCCGTAGGGATCGAAGCGGCGGAGAGACAGATCGCAAAATGCCGCAGCCGGGAGGGCGTATATTCCGTCAACAGCGCAATCGTATTTGGCATCGCCCCGCCGAGCCCGAGCCCGGTCAGAAACCGAATGGCCGTGAGTTCGTCCAGCGACCCGGCAAAGACGGTGAGCAGGCAGCCGACGCCAACGGTCACCACCGAGGCGATCAGCGCCTTCTTGCGGCCCCAGCGATCGCCGGCAGGCCCCATCACGAGCGCTCCGGCCATGATACCGAGCAACCCCATCGCGAAGGTGTGGCCGAACGACCTGACATCGACGTGGAAATGGTCGGCCAGTGGCGATGCGAGGAAGCCGATTGCCTGAGCGTCGAAACCATCGACAATCGTCGTGACGGAGCAGAGGACGATCGTGACCACCTGCAGGCGGCTGAACGGCTGCCGCTCGATCAACTGCTCCACCAGGATACCCTGGCCCGTCACCACGAAATCAGCCTGTCGAACCGGGCCCATTCTCGCTGTCTCCACCCCGAGGCGTGTTGCATTCTGACCGCGCGCCAGCCCATTCGAACGAGGGTTCGCGCGCGGCGTCATTCGCCCTTGGCAGCTTCATCGCACGAACTGGTATTATCATCAAACAAAAACATCGAATTATCCAGGTGCGTGATTTCGCATTTAATGATAAATGGGACGCATGATGAAGACTGCGCATGGCTTCTCACCGAACGATGACGGCGTGGTGTCGCACTACCCTGTCGTCGTGATCGGAAGCGGACCGACCGGGCTGACCCTGGCAAACCTGCTCGGGCGCGCAGGTATCGAGACCCTTTTGGTAGAGCGGCATCTGACCACGGTGCAGGAGCCGAGGGCGGTTTCGATCGATGACGAATCCCTGCGGACGATGCAGGCCGCCGGCGCGATCGAGGCGATCATCCGCGATGTGGTGCCGGGCTATGGTTCACACTACTACTCGCCCGGGGGACGCTGCTTTGCGAAGGTAGAGCCTACGGGAACGCCGTTCGGCTACCCGCGGCGCAATGCCTTCAGGCAACCGGTCCTCGAACAGCAGCTTCGCGATAACCTGGCCAAGTTTCCGCAGGTGCAAACCTTGTTTGGCTGGCAGCTTACCAGCTTCGAGGACGATCCGGCGGCAGTTAGGATTGAGCTTAGCGGCGGCGGCGGCGCTCAACGCACGATCACCTGCAGCTTCCTCGTCGCATGCGACGGCGCGAGCAGTACCGTGCGCGATCGCCTCGGCATCGAACTCGGCGGCACCACCTTCGACGAACGGTGGCTGATCGTGGATCTCGAGAACAACCGCAATACCGTCACTCACACCAAGGTGTTCTGCGACACCCGGCGTCCGTGCATCACCTTGCCGGGGCCGGACGGCACCCGGCGGTTCGAGTTTAAGCTGCATCCTGGCGAACAGGACGCCGATCTGCTGGATGCGGCCCGCATCGGCGAATTGCTCGCCTCGCACGGGGCCGATCCGGCTGCCACGATCCGCCGCAAGGTGGTCTATCACTTCCATGCCCGCGTTGCCGGCCAATGGTCCCGCGGACGGGTCTTCCTGGCGGGCGACGCCGCGCATCTGACACCGCCCTTCGCCGGCCAGGGCATGTGCTCGGGCCTGCGTGACGCGGTCAACCTG
>CAZZVB010000032.1:10392-26730 GCA_964657445.1 uncultured Burkholderiaceae bacterium
GATGCCCAAAACCTCGCATGGAAGCTGGCGAGCGTGGTTCGCGGCGTCGCCGGTCCAGGCCTGCTCGACAGCTACGTGCAGGAACGGCGCGACCATGTCTGGGCGATGATCCGGCTCGCCCTTCGCATGGGACGGATCATGTCGCCACCCAGCCGGCTGGCCGGGCTTGCCACGCGGATGGCGTTCACGGCGCTACGCGCCTGGCCGCCGGCCAGCGATTACGTCTTGCAAATGAAATACAAACCGAAGCCGCGTTTCTCCTCCGGTTTCCTGCTGCCGCCGGGGCGCACCGCCCCCGAGTTTGTCGGCCGGCTGTTCCCCCAGCCCTATGTCGTCCAAGCCGACGGACGCCGGGTTCTGCTCGATGAGGTGCTGACGGATTCGTTCTGCCTGCTCACCTGCAGCCCGGCGCCGGACAGGGTGTTCGGTCCGCTCGACCACCGGGTCTGGGACGCTTTGAACGTGCAGCGCGTGGCGATCTTGCCGCAGGGCAGTGCGGCGTCCGCGCATGCCGGCATCACGGTCGTGACCGCAGCCGATGGCGCCCTTGCGGCTCTGTCCGGCCGGCATGAAGGCGCTATCCTGCTGCTTCGCCCGGACCGGTATGTCGCCGCCGCCTTCACCCTGCCGGAGGCCGGCCACACCGCGGGACAGCTCGAGGCGCTGCTGGCCCAGACGTGGCCGTCGCCGGGCATCGCAGCCCAGCCGCCCGCGCCGGCGATGCAGCCGGCGCAACCCGTTTTCGAGGAGAGTTAACCCATGTCCCTCAGCGCGCTCCAGGCGAGTGCCTATCTGCACCATCTGCATCTCGGCAGCGCCGAACCGGCGCGGCTGGCGGCGTTCTACGCCACGGCGATGGAGATGACATCGCAGGCGCAGCCCGGCGGGGCATTCATGCTGCGCGGACCCGCACGCAGGCTGCTGATCAGCCAGGGCGCCCCGAAACAGCTGCTGCAGGCCGGGTTCGCGCTGCGCGATGCCGCGGGCCTGGACGGACTGCACGCCCGCGCGGCGGAGCAAGGCTTGAGCCCGGCCCCCGCCCATAGCGTCTTCTTTGCGCCGGGCGCATTCAGCGTCACGGATCCGGATGGCAATGTCATCGTCTTTGGATTGGCCGCCGCCGAGGAACCGCAACACGGACACCGGCTGAGAGGGCCGATTCAGCATCTCACCCTCGCCTCCCGCGATGTGGACGCACTACAGGACTTCTATGCCGGCAAGCTCGGCTTCGGCGTGTCTGACCGGGTGATGTCGGGCAGTGGCAAGATGATGACCTGCTTCATGCGCGCGAACCACGAGCACCACACACTTGCCTGCTTCCACCAGGACCGCACCGGCATCGACCACCACTCCTACGAGGCCGGCGAGTGGGATACGATCCGGGACTGGTCCGATCACCTGGCACGTCATGACATCCAATTGATGTGGGGCCCTGGCCGGCACGGCCCCGGAAACAATCTGTTCATCTTCATCGTCGATCCGGACGAGAATTGGATTGAGATTTCAGCCGAGCTGGAGGTCGTCCACGACCGCCCGGTGAAACACTGGCCGCATGCCGAACGAACCTTGAATCTTTGGGGCCGTGGCATCCTCAGGGCAGAGGCGCCGTAATCCAGCGGGGACGGTCTGTGTCCGGTCTCAGCCGCTACATGCACATCCTGCGTTTATTCGACGAACGGCACGCCGAATGGACGATCGCGGATATGGCAGCCGCGCTGTCGGTGCCCGGCAGCACGGCCTATCGCACAGTGCGCGACATGCTCGGCGGCGGCTTGCTGGAGGCGGCGGGCGATGCGCACTACCGCCTCGGCCCTTGCTTCATCGAATACGACCGGCTGATCCGGATCACCGACCCGCTCTACGCCGCCGGCATTCCTATCCTGCAGGAGGTCGTGACACAGGCGCGGGTGCCCTGCGTTGCCGTCCTGGCCCGGCTCTACAATGGGCTGGTGATGTGCGTGGCAGATGCGGCAGCACCCGGCGCCGCCATCCAGACCAGCTACGAGCGCGGCCGGCCCCGCCCGCTGACCCGGGGTGCAACGTCCAAGGCGATCCTGGCACAGCTACCCGCCCGGCGTTTGACGCGTCTGCTCGCACAAAGCCCTGAGCCTGATGAGGTTCCCGCTTCAGGCGGCGGCGATGCAGCGCGCTCCCGGCCTGTGCCGCAGGCGTTGCGGACCGAACTGGCTGCCATCCGCAAATCCGGCTACTCGATCACGCGGGGCGAGGTTGACCGCGGCCTCTTGGGAATAGCTGCCCCCATTGCGCTGCCCTCCCGCGATCTTGTCGGCAGCCTGAGCATCGTGCTGCAGGCCAGCGCGACCGATAGGTCCATCGAGCGCAGGATCGCGTTGCTGGTGGTTTCCACGGCGAGCCTTCTGTCCGAAGAACTGGCTGCCGGTCCGCGGCAAGCACGGCTGCGCGTGGTCAAGTAACAGTGTTTGCTACCCGGCCGTGGCGCCATCCGCATCAGGCCGCAGCCGCGCACCGATCGCCAAGATATGCGTGCGGATCACGGCCCCAGCGGCGACCGCATTGCCGGCCGATATCTCGGCAAGCATGGCCTCGTGCTCCGCATGGGCCTGCTCGAGCCTGGCGGCGAAGATTGGCCGCCGGGCGAGCGCGATGAAGAAGTCGCTGCGGTCGCCGAGCCCCTCGACGATTTCGGCCACCGCGGGCGATCGGGCAGCCTGGCGCATGCGCAGGTGCAAGGCCCGGTTGAGGCGCCGGTAGGCCTGGCCCCGCTCCTCGTCAGGCATCGAACCGATCCGCAGACGCCCGATCCTGGCGGAGATAACGGCCATCTCCGCGATGTCGTCCTCGGTCGCCCGCGCTGCGGCCAGCTCCGCAACGACAACCTCGCCTTCGGCGAAAAGCCTGAAGAAATCCTCAATCTGGCTCGGCTCATAGCGACGCAAACTGCAGCCGACCTGCGGCACGATGGTCACGAAGCCTTCGATGGCGAGCCGTTTCAGACTATCCATGACGGGCTGGCGGCTGACGTCTAAATCGGCCGCTATCCGGTCGATCGCGATCCATGGCTGCGCGTCGAGGACGCCGTCCAGGATCGCCTGTTTGATATGGTTGTAAACGAGTTCAGTTCGCCTGGGCCTTGTCTGCACCGCGTTCAGCTCCGAAGGAGCGCCATCCCTACGGGAAGCTTGAACGGCGAGGCAATCACGCCAAGCGGGATTGTAACACCAGGCGGCCCATCGCCATGTCGGCTGAGTAGCGGCCGGGGCCACACAGGTGCAGCAGCAGCAGCCCGCCCGCAATGCCGAGATTCTTGTTGAAGTGGATCAGATTGCCGGCTTGCGCAGCCCCGGTCATCGTCCAGAAATGATGGCCGATGAGGGCGGTCAGCACGGTGTAAGCCGCCAGCAACAATGCCACCGGCCCAGTGAAGGCACCGGCCAGGAGCGCCAAGCCCAGAATGATCTCGATCGCCACAGCCAAGGCAGCCTCCACGGCCGGATACGGCATGCCCAGCCCGTCGAAGTAGTGCGCCGCCCCGTCAAACCCGGTGAGCTTGCTGTAGCCTGCCACCAGGAACAGCACGGCGAGCAGACACCGGCTGACGAGCAATGTGAGATCGCGATGTGTCTCGACGGGGGACATGGGCATTCATCTCTCCTGATCGCATCGAGCCGCGGAGCGCGAGGCTTGACGTTAGCAGGCTAGAATTTTAGCCTGTCGATGTCGAGGAGGAATGTACATGCTATCTGCTATGTGGCCGAAGGCATTCCGGCGTCCCGCCCTTTGACCGTTCCCGTCCTGATTGCTGGCGGCGGCCCTGTCGGCATGACCCTCGCGCTGGAGCTGGCAAGGCGGGATATCGCCTGCACGCTGGTCGAGCGCAACGGCACGACGACCCGCCATCCGAAGATGGACATCACCAACGCGCGCAGTATGGAGCTGTTCAAGCGGCTCGGCATCGTCCCCGCCCTGCGGGCCGCAGCCGTGCCGGAGACACATAATTTCGATGTGTCCTGGGTGACCACCATGACGGGGCAGCAACTGCATCGCTTTCACTACCCGAGCGTTGCCGATGCGCGGCTGACGATCCGCAGCCGCAATGACGGGACCCAACCTGTCGAACCGCCGATGCGCGTGTCACAGGTCGAGATCGAGCCCGTCCTGAAGCAAGCCATCGAGGACGCGCCGCAGGTGACTGTCCGCTTCGGTGTCGCGTTCGAATCGTTGACGGAATCGGCCAACGGGGTCACGGCCGTGTTGCGCGACGCCAGCACGGGGGCGGCCGAGACGATCGGCTGCCGCTATCTCGTAGGCTGCGATGGGGGCGGCAGCGTGGTGCGTCAGTGCCTTGGCATTCCGCTGAGCGGCGACGTCCGCATCATGCCGCGCTTCATGACGCATTTCCGCTCGGACGAACGCGCCCTGCTGCAGCGCTGGGGCACGGCTTGGCACTACCAGTCGCCGCTCGGGACGCTGATCGCCCAGAATGACCGTGATCTCTGGACGCTTCACAGCCGGGCGCCGGACGATTCCGAACTGGAAGACGTCGATCCTGCGATCCTGCTCCGCACATTCATCGGCACCGGCATCTCGCACCGGGTCGAAGTGGCGAACCGCTGGTCGCCACACCTGCTGGTCGCCGATTCGTATCGGGCCGGCCGGGTGTTCCTGGCGGGCGACGCCGTGCATCAATACATCCCGACCGGTGGTTACGGCATGAACACCGGCATCGGCGACGCCTGCGATCTCGGCTGGAAACTGGCGTCGGTTCTGCATGGCTTCGCCGCGCCAGCCTTGCTCGACAGCTATGAGGCGGAGCGGCGTCCGGTCGGGCTGCGCAACCGTGAGGGCTCCAGGCGGCACAACGAGACGCGCCGGCAGATCGCCCAGCTTTACCGCGACGCATCGATATACGGGCGCTGCCAAAACTCCGAAGCCACGACCGAACAGCTAGGCCGCGCGATTGCAGCCATTGGCAATGCGGAGAACGAGAGCGGCGGCATCGAACTCGGGTATTGCTATGCCGGCTCGCCGGCGATCGCGACCGATGCGGACGCGGCCGCCCCCGACGATCCAGGCATCTATCAGCCGAGCACCGTCCCGGGCGTCCGGCTGCCCAGCGTGGTGCTGGACGACGGCACATCGACGCACGACCGGTTGGGCCCCTGGTTTACTTTGATGGCGATCGGCTGCGAACCGGACCTGAACATGGTCGCTGCCGCAGCCCGGCGACGCCTGCCGCTCACCGTGATCTCGTTCCACGAACCCGTCCTGATGGAGATCTACGGCCGCCAGCAGTTGCTGATCCGGCCCGACCAGCATATCGCATGGCGAGGCGCCCGGCTCGACGCGCGCGGTGCCGAGACTCTGCTGGATCGCGTGACCGGCAGGGTGACGGCGCCCGCTCAAATGCTGGCCCACGCCACACCTTAACCCTGAACGAGAGAGCCACGATGAAACTCGCTTCATTCCAGTTCGATGGCCAGGCAGATTACGGGATCGTCGGCGACAGCGGCGTCGTGAGCCTCGGCCGCCGCATGGGGCGGCGGGCGCCCACGCTGCGCGCCCTGCTCGAGTCCGGCAATCTGGCTGAGGCAGCGACGTTCATGCACGAGCGTGCCGACCACGCACTCGCCGGGCTTACGCTGCTGCCCGTCATTCCCGATCCGGACAAGATCATCTGCGTCGGCCTCAACTACCATGACCACATTGCCGAGACCGGCCGGACCGTGACGGAGAAGCCGGTTCTGTTTCCGCGCTTTGCAGGCAGCCAGGTGGGACACCTGCAGCCACTGGTCCGCCCGAAGGTATCGGCTGACTTCGACTACGAAGGCGAGCTTGCCGTCATCATCGGCCGGACCGGCCGCCATATCTCGCCGGAGCGTGCGCTGGAGCACGTCGCCGGGTATGCCTGCTACAACGACGGCAGCGTTCGCGATTGGCAACGCCACACCAGCCAGTTCCTGCCGGGCAAGACGTTCGCGGGCACCGGCGGCTTCGGTCCCTATCTGGTGACGGCGGACGAAATACCCGACCCGTCGCAACTCACGCTCGAGACGCGGTTGAACGGACAGGTCGTGCAACACACCACCACCGACCTGATGATCACCACCATCCCTGCCCTGATCGCCTATGTCTCGACGATCCTGCCGCTGCTGCCCGGCGACGTTCTCGTCACCGGCACGCCAGGCGGGGTCGGCGCCAAGCGCACGCCGCCGCTGTGGATGAAGCCGGGCGACATGGTCGAGGTGGAGATCTCGGGCGTCGGCTGCCTGCGCAACACCATCGTGGACGAGGCCGGACCATGGGCCTGACAGCACTCGGCTATATCGGGATCGACACCGCCCACGCCGAGGATTGGAGCCTGTTCGCGACCGGCGTGCTGGGCATGCAGCGTGTTGACAGCACCCGGCACCGAAGCGCGTTCCGCATGGATGACCGGCGGCAACGCTTGCTGGTCCACGGTGACCGGCCGGATGGGTTGACGTTCATGGGGTTCGAGGTGGCCGAACGCGGCGACCTCGATATCCTCGCGGCGAGCCTCGAGCGGCACGGCACGGCCGTTCGCCGCGCGTCCGCAGCGCTGGCCGATGAGCGCCATGTCGCCGAACTGATCAGCTTCCAGGATCCGTGCGGCAATGCGGTCGAACTGTTCTGGGGGCCAGCGGTCGCTACGGAACCGTTCAAGCCCGGACGGCCCATCACAGGCTTCCGGACCGGGACGCTCGGCATGGGTCATGTGGTCATGCACGTCGCCGACGTGGACGTGCTGCTGCCGTTCTATCGCGACCTGCTGGGTTTCCGCGTCACCGATTTCGGCCACGATCCCTACAAGCTTTACTTCTTTCACCTCAATGGCCGGCACCACAACTTCGCCATGATCGGCTCCGGCCGGAAGAGCATTCATCATTTCATGGTCGAGGTGTGCAGCATCGACGACCTGGGCCAAGGCTACGACCTGGCCCAGCTCCCGCCGAACCGCCTGGCCTACACGATGGGCCGGCACGCCAACGACCACATGATGTCGTTCTACGCCCACACGCCATCGGGCTTCTTCGTCGAATATGGCTGGGGCGGCCGTACGATCGACCCGGAAACCTGGCAGCCGCACCAGACGACAGATGGTCCCAGCTTGTGGGGACACGACCGCAACTACGACATGCCCGAGCATCAGCGTCAGCGCCTGCACGAGATGCGGCTGGCCGCAGCCGCCAAAGGCATTCAGGCGCCATCGCCGTCCATCGACTGTCCCTGGCTGGATAGCGTCATCCGCCAGGAGTGACCGCTTTCGCAACGAAGACCAAAAACACTCGGGAGAAAACTCGTGCTATCATCAACGACCCGGCGATCTGCCCTGCTGGCATCAGGCGCCGCATTGCTTGCAGCGGCGACGCCGCGCCGCGGTCGGGCGCAATCCTCGCCCGTCAAGATCGGCGTGCTGACCGACTTGTCCGGGTCGTTCTCGGACGACACTGGCCGCGGCTCCGTGCTGGGCGCCACGATGGCGGTGGAAGATTTCCATGCCCAGAACCCCGGCTTCCAGGCGGAGGTGATCTTCGGCGACACGCAGGGCAAGCCCGACATCGCCGCCTCGGTCGCACGGAACTGGCTGGATCGCGAAGGCGTGGACGCCATCGCGGATGTGCCGCAATCCGCGGCCGCCTTGGCCATAGCCACGATCTTGAAGGAGCGGAACAAGGTCGGCCTGTTCAGCGGTCCCGGCACAGCCGAACTGACCGGCGCCGCCTGCAGCCCGAACCACGTGCAATGGACCTACGACACCTGGACGCAAGCTGCGAGCCTGGGAGCGGCCCTGGTGGCGCAGGGCCATAAGAGCTGGTCCTTCATCACGGCCGACTACGCCTTCGGCAAAGCCATGGCGAGCGACACAAGCCGGTTCGTGGAAAAGGCCGGTGGCCAGGTGCTGTCCAACTCACCGTTCCCGTTTCCCGGGACATCGGACTTTTCATCGTACCTGATTACGGCCAAGGCCTCGGGATCGAGCATCATCGCGTTGTGCACGGCCGGAACGGAGACCATCAACTGCCTGAAGCAGGCGGCTGAATTCGGCGTCGGTCATGATGGAAAGCAAACTCTCGCTGCCCTCCTGTTCCTCGTCACCACCACCCATGCGCTCGGCCTCCAAACCGCTCAGGGCCTTCTGTGCAGCGAACCGTTTTACTGGGACCTGAATGACGGCACCCGGGCGTTCAGCAGCCGCTTCGCGCCTCGCAACCGCGAAGTGAAGCCGACCATGGTGCATGCCGCGGCCTACTCGGCGGTCCTGCATTACCTCAAGGCTGTGGCGAGCCTTGGGGCCGACAAGGCAAAATCCGATGGCCGTGGCACGATCGCCGAGATGAAGAAGATACCGACCAACGATCCTCTGTTCGGCGCCGGCTCGCTACGCCAGGACGGCCGCAAGATCCACGACACATTCATCTTCCAAGTGAAGGCGCCCAGCGAGAGCAAATATCCCTGGGATTACTACCGCCAGGTGAGCCGCGTCCCGGCGGCACAGTGCATCCGCCCGATCGAAGAAGGCGGCTGCGCGTTCATAAAGGCCTAGATCGGCGCCGCGTATCCGCCGCCCGAGCGGCGGCCAGCGTCGGCGCCGCCGCCTTGTGACACCGCCGCTGCGTGATTAGCGTCGGACGCTCACAAAATGGGGCGGCGCCGTGAAGATCACCTCGATCGAAACGCTGAGGACGGCGGAGTTCGCGAACGTCATCTGGGTGCGGGTGCATACGGATGCCGGCGTCGTCGGCTTGGGTGAGACCTTCTACGGCGCCGGAGCCGTCGAGTGCCACATCCATGACACGCTCGCGCAACGGCTGCTGGGCCGCAATCCGCTGCATATCGAGGCGATCCATCGGGAGATGCTGAACCTGCCCATGGCGCAGTCCAGCACCGGGGTCGAATACCGGGCGGCGTCCGCAATCGACATCGCGCTGTGGGATGTGTTCGGGAAAGTTTGCAACCAGCCGGTTCACCAGATGCTCGGCGGGCTGTGCCGGCCCAAGCAGCGCATCTACAACACCTGCGCGGGCTACGGCTACGTCCGTACCAACAACATCAAGCCAGTTTCCACCTGGAACTTCGACGGCGCGGCCGGCCCGTACGAGGACCTGCACGGCTTCATGACTCGCGCGGATGCGGTCGCGGAAAGCCTGCTGGAGTCCGGCATCACCGCGATGAAGATCTGGCCGTTCGACCCGGCAGCGATCGAGAACGAAGGCATGTCGCTGAGCGCCACCCAACTCAAGGCGGCGCTGGAGCCGTTCGAGAAGATCCGCCGCGCCGTGGGCGACAGGATGGAGATCATGGTCGAATTCCACTCGCTGTGGAACCTGCCGATGGCGAAGAAGCTGGCCAAGTGGCTGGAGCCTTACAGCCCCACCTGGTACGAAGACCCGATCCGCATGAACTCGCCGCAGGCGCTGGCGGAGCTGGCACGCTCGACCGATGTTTGGATCTGCGCCAGCGAGACGCTGGGAAGCCGCTTTCCCTACAAGGACATGCTGGACCGGGACGCAATCGGCGTGGTGATGGCCGACCTTTGCTGGACCGGCGGGCTGACCGAGGGCCGCAAGATCGCGGCACTGGCGGACACGTATCACCGCCCGTTCGCTCCGCATGATTGCGTCGGACCGGTGGGGTTCATCGCCGGCATCCATGCCTCGTTCAGCCAGCCGAATACGTTGATCCAGGAAAGCGTGCGCGCTTTCTACACCGGTTGGTACAAGGAACTCGTGACCGTCATGCCCGTGATTGAGAACGGCTTCGTCCTGCCGATGGAAGGGCCGGGGCTCGGCACGGAATTGGTCCCCGCCGTGTTCGATCGGGCTGACCTCACCGTGCGCCGGTCGGCGGCGTGACCGGCGGCTGACGCGCAACGGTATCTAACGCTGCAGAGTCTCCACATGACGCCCGACGTTTCGTACATGAATCTTCAAGGGTTGTTGGATCGCCCGAACACTTTTGCATACATTGCTAATTTTGGGACTTTCCTTTCGGCACTGAAAAGTGGCACAAAGGGTCGTTGCTATTTCGCACTTAGTCTGAAACCACAATCGCGGCCCACTAAAGCGGCTGAGTCCCTGGAGACGGTCGTACTGCCCGAAGTTTGGAATTTTTTGGAGAATGGACTTGATTTTGAAACCAAATGAGGCTGATGCGCACCGGTTTTGGCAGAGTTCTGCGATCTGGATCGTAGTCCTGCTGGGCAGTTCGCTCGGTGTGGCCTTGGCTTTTCTGTAATCGACATGGAACACTGGGGGCGCCGGTCCAGATGCAGAGAGGATAGGATGGCCCGAGACGAACGGCGGTCTGCTCGCCGCCCCATGTTCAAACGCGCCCAGATTCAATTTTCTGGCGAAAGTCTCAACTGCATTATGCTTGACCTCTCGGCTGCGGGAGCGCGCATCTGTTCTTTCACGCAAGTCGAAATGCCCGAGATTGTGACGATTTTACTACCCAATGGAGCAACCCGGCTGGCGCACCGCCGCTGGCAGCGCGGGACCGATATCGGGTTCGAGTTCGTCCATCTGCATTGAACGGGCTCGCCAAGGCCTACGGCAAATGGGGATCGGCCTGCACGCGCAGATAGAGATAGCCGAGCACGGCAACGGCCATCGCGGCTGCGAACAGGCACCCGGCGGTGACCAGAATGCCGGTGAGGAGGAGTTTATCCCGCCTGACCAGGCGAAACTTCGTATTCCGACGGTCGTCTGACACGAATGAAGCGGACCCTTAAATTATGAATGTGATGCCAGCGATTTGGTGTTTTTTGTTACGATTGTCAAATCACTCAGATGTATGCAACGGCCGTCCGATGCGCCTCGGCAGGCTCATGGGCAGGACCCGCTAGGGCCGTCGCGCCGATCATACCGCCCTGGGGGAACGGGCCTTCCAACGCCACGCGCCGGGCGCATGCCGGGTTGCCCTGGATCGCCCCCTGCGGCTCGCGATGGCAGACTGCGCTAGCCCGTCGCCGGCATCGTCGTGCGCAGCATGCTCACCACGGCGGACACCGCCGCAAACCCGGCGCCGAGCAAGAGGGCGGAGGTGGCCCCGCCGAGCGGCGACACCTCAAAGCACAGCGCCACCAGGGCCGCCCCCGTGGTCTGGCCGAGCATGCGCGCGGTGGCGACCATGCCGCTGGCGCCGCCGCTGCGGTGGGCGGGGGCGGCGGAGATCATCGCGCGGTTGTTGGGGGAGTTGAAGAAGCCGAACCCCAACCCGCACACCGCCGTGCGCCAGATGATGGCAATGTCGGACGGATGGGCCGGCAAGGTCGCCATCAGCACCAGCCCGGCGGCCAGCACGAACAGCCCGATGCCGCCCAGGATCGCCGGCGGGAAATGGTCCGACAGCCGGCCCGCGACGGGTGCGATCAAGGCCACGCTCAGTGGCCAGGGCGTGAGCAGCAGCCCCGTGCTGACCTGGCTGAGCCCGAGCGTGTTCTGCAGCAGGAAGGGCATCGCCACGTAGGCCAGGCCTTGCGCGGCGAAACAGCAGACCGAGGCAGCCACCGACAGCGCGAATAGCGGCAAGCGCAGCAGGTCCACCGGCAACAGAGGTGCCGCCAGCGTGGTCTGGCGATGCACCAGCGCCACCCCGGCGGCGAGCGTTCCGGCGAACTCGGCCGCCACCAGAACCGCCCGCTGGCCATGCGCGATGCCGTCCACGCCGCTGATCAGCAGGCCGAAGGTGGCCGCGCTCAGCACCGCGCTGGCGATGTCGAACCGCGCCTTGGTGACCACAGTGTGCGGCAGCGCCCGCCAGGCCACGGCCAAGGCGAACAGGCCGATGGGCACGTTCACGGCGAACAGCCAGGGCCAGTGCGCCACGGACAGGATGGCAGAAGCGACCGTGGGGCCGACCGCGGTGGCGACCGAGCCCACCATGGCATTCATGCCGATGCCACTGCCAAGCCGGGCGCGCGGGAACACGAAGCGGATCAGGGCGACGTTCACGCTCAGCATGCCGGCCGCACCCAGGCCTTGCAGCACCCGCGACAAGGTCAGCAGCGGCAAGCTGCCCGACAGCGCGCACAACAGCGACGCGACCACGAACAGCACCAGACCGGCCATGTGCACCCGGCGGTAACCCACGATCTCCCCCAGCGAGGCCAGCGGCAGCAGCGACATGGTGACGGCGAGCTGGTAGGCGTTGACCACCCAGATCGACTGAGCTTCGGTCACCTGCAAGTCCCGCGCGATGGTCGGCAGCGCGATGTTGGCGATGGCCGAGTCCAGCACCGCCATGATCAGCCCCAGCGCGATGGCCACCACAGCCCACCGGAGTTGCGCGGGCGCCAGCCCGTCGGTTGGTGCGTCGTGGGCCGGCGAAGGGGCAGCGTCCATGCACGCGTTCATCCCACGGGATGACGATCACGCACAGAGCTTCGCTGCGGTTTTGCCGCAACGACGGGAGTTCCGCTAAGGCTGCCGCCACGTTTCAGGAGCACGCCATGCCGACGCACGCTGCTGCACAGCCCGATCCCGGCGCACTGGCTGCGATCCGCACCCGGCGCTCCGTGCGCAAGTTCCTGCCGCACGCTGTTCCGGCTGACGTCCTCCGGCAAATCCTGGACGCCGCGTCGAATGCGCCGAGCGGGTCCAACATCCAGCCGTGGAACGTCTTCGTGCTGACCGGGGAGGCCTTGGCGGCGCTGGGCCAGGACATGCGCGCCACCTACCTGGCCGGCGAGCCCGGACACCAGCGGGAATATGCCTACTATCCCGATCCAATGATCGAGCCGTTCCTGGCCCGGCGGCGCGACTGCGGCTGGAGCCTCTACAACACGCTCGGCATCACGCGCGGCGAGAAAGACCGCATGCAGGCGCAACGGGCGACGAATTACACGTTCTTCGACGCGCCCGCCGGCATGGTGTTCACCATCGACGGCAGCCTCGAAACCGGCAGTTGGATGGATTACGGCGGATTCCTGCAGACCATCATGATCGCCGCACGGGCGTTCGGGCTGGACACCTGCGCACAGGCCGCCATCGCCGAGTTCCCGCTGATCATCCGCCGCCACCTGCCGGTCAGCCCAGCGCACAAGGTGGTCTGCGGCATGGCGCTCGGCTACGCCGACCCGGACGCCGCCATCAACAGCTTCCGGACGAGCCGCGTGCCGGTGGACGAGTTCGCGACGTTTTTAGGGTAGCGCGCACGAGCACTGGACGCTGCGCGGAGCGGGCAAGAGCAATCGGCCGCGCCAAGCCCTAGCGAGGTGGCACCGGGCAGTCGAGATCGCCCTCCTGGCAGCGCAAGAAGAAGCGGAGCTCCTCCGTGCGCCGCCGGGTCAGGCTCTCCAGGCACCGGGCGACGATGAAGGGATGGATGCTGCCACCTTCCGTCAGCGACGCCTCGAACGCACACTCGCCATCGCGGAACGTGATCCAGGTCTTCTCGGCGGCGACGAGACGCTGCCTCACCACTGGCTCGGTGCGCGATCGGCTGACCACCTGGCCATACACCGCGTTCAACGCGGCATCCGCCTCCGCAAAGGCGTCGTTCGCACACTCGTTCATCGCCAGTTGCGTGTCCTTATCGCCGCAGGCGTCTGCCCAGGCGGCATGCGGCAACGCGAGCGAGACGAGGAGAGCCGCTAAGCCCGGAATCGCACAGCGCATCGGCCGGCCGGGCTGCTAGCGGCCTGTGGTCTTCGTTTTGTCGAAGACTTGCTTCAGGACCAGGGCAGCATGTTTCAAGGCGACTCTCCTTGCGTTCGGGCAAGGAACACGCGCCGCGGCGGCCGGTTCCGTCCCGCTTTGGGCAGAGATGAACGCGCGTTAGATGAACTGGCCTCGCAGGAATCCCAGGGCCGGCAGCGGCCGCCAGCGGCGGGGCAGATCGGAGCGGCGGACCGGGGCTATGCCGTAGCGCGGAACGGGCTGGCCGGTGCCGCGGAGCAGGTGGACGTAGGCTTTGACCTCTTGCTCCCGCCAATCGCGGTCAGCGAGGGCGCGGGCGCGGGATGGGAAGACCTCGGCAATGCGGCGCTGAGTTCCCATCCAGGCAATGACGGCCCAGAGGGAATCGTCACTGCGGGCCTTCTGGAAATCAGCAAGCACGTCCACCACCGCTTCGCCTCATCTCCGTCAGAGCCAAATATACAGACGGGGCGGCCAGAATAAAGCCGCCGTTTGCACGTTGACCGCGCCTGACCCCGTCCGCTAGCTTGTGCGTACATAAGCGCGAAAAGCGCAGTGTGGGTGAGAATGTCCGAGACTCTCGAGTTGGCAAGCCGTGCCGCGGCCGATGCCGAACGCGCGCTGGACGCCATGCAGGCGGGCGGCATGGCCATCCTGCCGCTGGACGTTGCTTATGCGGTCGTCGGCACGACTGCGCAGGCGATCCGCACGATCTTCACCGTCAAGAACCGCAGCTACGACAAGCCGTCCGGCATGTTCGCGACGTGGGAGATGTCGCGCGACCTCCACGTGCTGCCGCCCGGGCACCACGCGATCGCCCCCGTCATCGTTGGGGAATACGGGCTGCCATTCTCCATCGTGGCGCCGTTCCGGTCGGACCACCCGCTGCTCCGCAACGTCGATCCGTTTGTGCTGCAAAGCTCGACCAAGGCCGGCACGCTGGACATGCTGATCAACGCCGGGCCTTGGCACGATGCGGTCGCCAAGGCGGCGACCGCGCGGGGCGCCGTGGTGTTCGGCTCGTCCGCCAACCGCTCCCTCACCGGCAGCAAATATAGCCTGGCGGACATCGAGCCTGAGGTGAAAGCGGCGGCGGCGATCGTGATCGATGGCGGCCGGGCGAAGTATGCCAACGCCGAGGGGCTCTCCAGCACGATCATCGATTTCCGCGACTTCCGCTTCGTGCGCCGCGGCGTGATGTGGCAGCGCCTTGCGGAGATTTTCCAAACGCGGTTCGGCATCACGCTGCAAGGCTAAACGAGACCCGGACACGGGCAGCCGCAATGAGTGAGGGGGGAGCGACGAGCATGGTGACTTCGGTGAATGTGGGCGCCCGGCTCGACCGGCTGCCGATCTCCAACTTCCACTACGCGCTGCTCGGCCTGATCGCGGCCGGCATGTTCCTCGACGGATTCGAGATCTATCTGCAGGGCGGCGTGCTGGCCGCGCTGGTGGCGAGCGGCTGGTCCACACCGGCGATGAACGCAAACTTCATCTCCTCCACCTTCGCCGGCATGGTGGTGGGCGCCTGGCTCGCCGGGGTGTTCGGCGACCGGTATGGGCGCCGGGTCGCCTACCAGGTGAACCTCCTGGTGTTCGGCCTGGCCGCGCTGGCGGGGGCCGCGGCGCCCAGCATGCAATGGCTGATCGGGGCGCGCTTCGTCATGGGGCTCGGCCTGGGGGCGGAGATCGTGGTCGGCTACGTGATGATCGCGGAGTTCGTGCCGCCGGGCAGCCGCGGCCGCTGGGTGACTGGGCTGGCGGTTGCGACCAACTCCGCCCTGTTCATCTCGGCGGTGGTCGGCCGGGTTGTAATCCCGGATTTCGGCTGGCGCTACATGTTCGTCATCGTGGGCTGTGGCGCGCTGTTCGTCTGGGTGCTGCGCCGCAAGATGCCGGAATCGCCGCGCTGGCTGGAAAGCAAGGGGCGCCTGGCGGAGGCCGAGGCCGCGATTTCGGCGATCGAACGCCGGGTCGCGCCCCATGGCGGCCTGCCGCCGGCGATCGCGACGCAAGTCGTGGCCCGGCCGAAGATGTCGCTGATGAGCCTGTTCGCCCCGGGCATGCTGATGCGCACCATCCTGGGCAGCACGATCCTGATCACGCTGAACACGGCGGTGTATGGCTTCATCGCCTTCCTGCCCACCTTCATGGTCAAGCAGGGCATGAGCATCGTGACGTCGCTGAACTACACCACGATCATGATGTTCGGCGGCCCGGTCGGCGCGCTGCTGGCGATGTGGCTGGCGGACCGGCTCGGCCGCAAGGCGGTGATCGTGACGTTCTCGCTGCTGGCGATCCTGTTCGGCGCGCTGTATCCGCAAATGCGTGACCCGGCGTTGCTGACCGCGACCGGCTTCCTTCTCATCACGTCGGTCTATGTGCTGGTGGCGACGGCCTGGGCGCTCTACGTGCCGGAGCTGTTCCCGACCGAGGTCCGCATGCGCGGCGCCGGGTTCTGCAACACGATGGGGCGCATGATGACGATCGCGACGCCGCAGCTCATCGTCCCGCTGTTCGCGGCTGCGGGGGTGGATGGCGTGATCGCGCTGGTGGCGGGGTTATTGCTGTTGCAGGCGATACTGGTGGCGCTGTTCGGCGTGGAGACCGGCGTGAAGCCGCTGGAGCAGTTGACGCCGTGGACCGAGGCGGGCGCGATACGAAGCCGGGCGGCTGCGGCGGCAGATGCCTGACGCCG
>CAZZVB010000033.1:0-3758 GCA_964657445.1 uncultured Burkholderiaceae bacterium
CGAACTCGTCGAGGGCCGCCCGCTCGGTCGGGAAATTGTTGACGGGGGAGGCTGCATCCGCAAACCCCAGCGACATGCCACACACGACCAACTGCTCGTCGGGCAGGCGGAGCGCGCGGCGAATGACCTCATGATAATGGGCGAACGCGGCCTGCGGACAAGCATCCATCCCGAGCGCACGGGCCGCCACGATCAAGCCTTGCAGGAACATGCCCAGGTCGATAAATGCGCCGACGCCGAGGCGTCGATCGATGGTGAATATCAGGCCGACCGGCGCGCCGAAGAAATCGAAGTTCCAGTCATGCCATGCGCGGGACCCGGCGCGGTCGCCCTTGACCACGCCGGCCGCCTCGAGCAACGCCCACCCAACCGTTCGGCGGCGCCCCAGATAGGGTTCGGGCCAGCTCTCCGGGTAATAGTTGTATTCCGGCGTTGGTTCTGCGGTTTCACTGCTCCTCTGCGCCATGATCGCGCTCGTCAGCGACCGTTTGGCCGAGTCACGCAAGACGTGGACCTGCCAAGGCTGGATGTTGTTCCCGCTCGGCGCCCGCGCCGCCGCGGACAGGATCTCGTCAAGGGCAGCCTTTGCCGGCACCTCGCCTGTGTAGGCGCGGACGCTTCGTCGTTCGTGCAGGATTTTAAGAACCTGAGTCGCGGGATCGTTCATCGTTGCAATGTGGGGGATTCACCATCCCAGCGATAGCGTTTCCAGGTGAACACTGTGTTCATGCGGACGGGAACCGCGTGGCGCTGCTGCGTCCGATTACGGTCCCTGGTCCATGCCTCGCGTTTGCTACCGCTACGCGTTCATTGCGTCTTATGCGCCTTCTCCAGCGCCGCGATCAATGGCGGCGCCGCTCCGAGCCTTCGCAGGTCCGCCGGATACAGCACCAGTGGCTCGAAGCAGTCGTCCGTCCCATGCGGAATGTCGGGCATCGCCTCCAGCGCGCCCGCCGCTGCGGCGAGCCAGACCCGCATCGGGGGTGGATCGCCGAACGGCCGCAGCCCATCGCATCGCGCAGCCCCCGCATGCGCCGGGTCCGGCCGCACCTGCCCCTGCCAAAACTCTCGTGTCAGCTCTGCTGAGGCGAGGTACACCGTTCGCGTGCCTTCAGCGCCCTGCTGCAACGTGACATCACCTGTCAGCGACGCCGGCAATAGCTTTGTCCAATCCACCGGATAGCCGGTGCGGAGGTCGTACACGACTTCATAGGTCGCATCGTCCGGGTGCGCGCCGCCGCAGTAGAAATTGTCACTGACCTCGACGCTGAGAAAGCCGGGGCCATGCATCGTTATGGTCGCCTGCCGCTGCCATTCACCACCCGTGCAGACGCCTTTCAGGCCAGCCTTATCCAGGCGGTGCAGCGCCGCGTTGATCCGCTGCTCCGCCGCGTCCACCGGGCCGAGGATTTTCGGGATCGCGGCAAAGTCCGGCCGCAGCGGCGCCGGGCTGGTCATTTGCACGACCCGGTCCGCGGCCTGCGCCGGACATGCGAGTAGCAGCGCGGCGGCGAAATTACAGGCCCATCTCGCCTTTGCCATGGTCCGGTCCCCATCGTCAGACTTGAATGAAGGCCCGCACTGCCTCGGCTGCTTGCACCCCGCGCTCATTGGCCTCCTCAAAGATGGAGATGCCGCTCATATCGGAATGGGCGAAGAACACCGGCGGGGCATGAGCGCGTGAGGCCATCCGGGCTGCACCCCAGATCGTGCCCGGCGTGGGACGGATCATGCCGTGACCCCAGAGCCAAACATCGATGCTCTCCACCGCGCCGTGCAACTCCGGATGGACGGCCAGCAGCTCGTCCAAGACCATGGCCTGCCACTCGGACAGCGTGCGCTTCGATGCATCACGTCGTGCTTCATCGGGCGATTGATCGGAAAGCGGCCAATAGTATGTCAGCACTGTGCGCCGTTGCACCTGTTGCGTGGATTGATGGGTTGCCACCACGTAGCCCAGCGACCGGCTGCCATAGACCACGTTGTCCCAACACAACGGCGCACCTCGTCCGGCAGGCATGCGCCCGACCGTGACGTTGGCCACCATCCAGGGCGCGTAACTCTGCGCCGGGTCCGGAGCGCGACCGAGCAGCCGGTTAGCCACGAAACGCGGCACGGCGAGCACGACGGCCCGCGCGACGATCCGACGTGACGCGTCGCGGCTGGGTTCGAACACATCCACGGCCACGCCATCGGACGTAGGCTGGACGCGCCATGCCAGTGCCGAACACAGCGCCGGCTCCAGCATCGCTTTCATGCCGTTGATGATGTGACCATTTCCGGCCGGCCAGGTCAGCACGGTTTGCGGGCTGACGCCGTCGCCAGCCCGGCCGTCGCGGGATGCGTAGTAGTGGATGCCCGCCCAGGCGGATACATCCGTCATGGCCGTGCCGTAATCGTCGCGGCAGCCGTAATCGACATACCAAAGCAGCGGCGCGCTGTTCAAACCACGGGCGCGCATCCAATCGGCCATGCTGATGCGGTCGAGCGCCCGGAACTGGTCATCGGCCGAACTGCGTTCGATCGGGATCGCGAAAGCCTTGCGTCCGTCAGTCCCTCGCGCGGCGCGGAATGTGTCCATGGCGGCGAAGAAAGCAGTGTATTGCGTGCGGTCGGCTTCGGAAACGCCTTCGTCCGGCAGCAAATCTTCCCGCCAAGCACCGTTGCGGAACAACCGCTCGCGCGGGTCAGCGCAGAGGGCGAATGGATCGTAGATCGGCAACCCCGCCGCATCGCGCCCGGTGATGATGCCGAGGTCAGTGAATAACGCCGCGGCATGGACTGACTCGGCCGTCAGCAGCGGGACGTAGTGCGCTCCCCAGGGATAGGCGGAAACATCGTTGCGACCACTTGCGGCGTTCCCCCCGACGTCGGCCTCCAACTCGACAATGCGAACACCGTCCAGGCCCATGCGCCGCAGCCACCAGGCCGCGGACAGGCCGGCAATGCCGCCACCCACGATGACCACATCCGCCCGTTCAGTCTGCGCGGGTTCGGGCAAGGTGCCGGTGCGCAGCCGGTGGCCCAACGCCGCGTCGGCGCCGAGCAGACGGCCCGGCATGGCAGACACCACACCGGGCGCGGCCGGACTGGCGATGCAGGCCGCCCCGGCGGCGATGAGCACGTCACGCCGGCGCAGCGTCATCCGTTGATCCCGTAGGCACCCCATTCGGCATCGAAGTAGCGCACCAGCGCCTGGCTATCGAGCCGGTTGACGTCGGCTGGCACGCGGCTCATGTCGGGCGGGAAATGGCGCATGTCCTCCATGGTGGTGGCCGAGGCAAAGCGCAGCCTGGGCGGGTAGGCGTCCCGCAACTGCAGGGGCTGCACCCCGGCCAGAACGAAGCCCCACTCGCCGAAGGACGGCACGAAGACGTGGTAGGGCACGGTGGATAGCCCGGCTGCCTCCAGCGTCGCCACCACGCACCAATAGGCCTGGCGGGCGATGTATGGCGACGTGCTCTGCACGACCATCGCAGCACCCGGCGCCAGCATCTGCCGAAGCAGCCGGTAGAAGGTCAGCGAATACAGTTTGCCGACCGAGAAATTCGAGGGATCCGGGAAATCCACCACCACGAAGTCGTACTGCGCCTGTCCGGCGTTCTGTTGCAGCCACACGAAGGCGTCGGCGTTGACCACGTGCAGCTTGGGAGAGGCGAAGGCGCCGCCGTTCATGCGCGCCAGCGCGTCACTGCCGGAGAACAGCCGCACCATCGCCGGGTCGAGTTCCACCTGCGTGATACTCTCCACCTCCGGAT
>CAZZVB010000033.1:3768-9310 GCA_964657445.1 uncultured Burkholderiaceae bacterium
TGCTTCAGGATCTCCCGCGCCGCCAGCCCATCGCCGCCGCCGAAGATCAGCACGCGGGCGGGGTGTGTCACGGCGGTGAGGCCGGGATGCACCAGCGCTTCATGGTATCGATACTCGTCGCGACTGCTGAATTGCAGGTTATTGTTGAGGAACAGCCTAACGTCGCGCGGCGACGCCGTCAGCACGATGCGCTGGTAGGCTGTGCTCTCGGCGTAAACCACCGGATCGGGGAACACCCAGGCTTCGGCTTGGCGCATGATGCGGTCTGCCTCCACGAAGCCCGCGAGCAGCGCCGCCAGTGCCACTAATCCAGCTGCCCGGTGCAGGGCCGCCCCGCGGATGGTGGCGCCGAAACTCCACAGCAGCCACAGCGCGACGCCGACGTTGATCATGCCGAACATGAAGGAGGACCGCACCAGCCCAAGATGCGGCACCAACACCAGCGGGAACAGCAGGGATGCGAAGAGCGCGCCGATGTAGTCGAAGGAGAACACCCGGGCGACCAGGTCCTTGAAGGCGAACTGGCCGTGCAGGATACGCAGCAGCAACGGCACTTCCACCCCTACCAGCACGCCCACCGTGCCGACGATGGCATAGAGCGGGATGCGGAACGAGCTGACGCTGCCGAACAACAGGAACAGCGCGGCCGCGGAAAAGCCGCCCACCAGCCCGATCAGGATCTCCGTGCGCACGAACACCGCGAGCAAGTCGCGTTCGATGCGGCCGGACAGGAAAGACCCCACGCCCATCGCGAATAAGTAGGCGCCGATCACGGTGGAGAACTGCGTCACCGAATCGCCGAGCAGGTAGGAGGCAAGCGTTCCCGCAATCAGCTCGTACACAAGGCCGCAGGTCGCGATCGCAAAGACCGACGCGAACAGCAGTACGGTCATTGGCTGCGCGCGGGACGTCATCCGCGCACGGCGGCGGCAATGATCAGCGCGATGCCGATCGCAACGGAGCCGATGACGACGGCGACTGCAACGTTCTTCTCCTGGTTGATCTCACGCCAGATATGAACCTGCGGTGTCAGCCGGTCGAGCAGGAAGAACCCGACGGCGTACACCACCAGCCCAATGGCGGAAAACAGGAGCGCGGACGCGACGCCATGCCAGTTGATCAGATCGGCTTGCATTTGGAGTTTCCTATTTGTGAGACCCGCCGGACGAACCCGTGTAGAAGAAGCCGCTGCCGCCGCCGCTGCTGCTTCCCGACCCGCCGCCGGGCTGGTCGGGCATGTCGTCGAACAGAGAACGGCCGTAAATGTGCCCATAGGTGAAAAGGCCGAGCACGATGGCGCAGTACGTCATGTAGGCCGCCAAGCGCCTCACGCTGCGTGCTCGACGCCACGGAACCAGCGCCGCAGGGCGGAGAATGCCGGCCAACACAGGATGGCGATCGCGGCCAGAAGGAAGCTGACCGGATCGGGGACGTGCCGCCGCACCGTCACCACGAACGACACGGACGTGGCGGGCACGCTTTCCGGGGTGCTGTCCGGTATCGCCGGGTCCGGAAAGGCACTGCTATGCGGGTTGATCAGCAACGTGGCGTCGCCGCCAGCGATCGAGCTGAACAGGGCCGTCTGCTTCGCAAGACCGTCCCCCGCGAGTGAGCCCAGGGTGAAAACCGCGTCCTTTCGTTGGAACCCGGCTTGCGGCACCAATGCGACATCCAATCTGAGCGCCCCCGCTTGCGGCTGTGCGCTCGCCTCGATCTGCAGATTGCCGCCTGCGTAGGGGATGGAGAGCGGTATGGCGGGCAGGCTGCGATCCTGGTCCTGGTCGGTAATCGTGAAGCTTTGCTGAAACACAAGCGTGTTCAATCCTTGCCCGGCAGGCATCTGGTTCAAGAGTATCAGCGCGATGAGGCTGCCGACGGCCACGGGCCACAGCCTGCGGCGCTTGGGATCGACCTGGTGCGCGGCGCGGCCGGTACGCTGCGGCATGCTGCCCAGCTTGAAGGCAGCCTGCACGAGGCCCGGTTCCAGATAACGGCCGCGGGACCAGGTGACTTCCTCGTCCGCGCGCTCCTGCGACAGCACGAAGGGCGGATGGACGAATTCGCGGTTTTCGACCGTGTCGCCAGCCCGTACGCGCCAGTAGAACTCGCCTAGCACGTAGTCGGTCCGGGCCTGTACCGTGTCGCCAGGCGTGTAGCGCAGGCCGTCACCGCCATCGGCGAGCGGGTCGGCCACGTCGCGGCGTAGCATGCCGTAAAGCGTCCAATGGCCGTGGTCCTGGCCCAGGAAGCGGAACCCGCGATACGGGTTGAACAGCAGGTATTCCTCCCACTGCCACGATCCCGCGCCGCTGCTGCGGAGCTGGTAGCCCACCACGTCCCACTCCGTGCCGCCCAGCGTGCCGCGGGTGCCGATCGGGATGGCCGGCTGGCGCGTGCGCGCCTGTGCGTCGGCGATCTGCCGGACGGCGTCGTTGGCGACGTCCAGCACGGCGCCGCAAGCGCCGCAGATCGCTGTGACGCTGAGGCCGCTCGCGCGGATGGTGACCGGGCTGCCGCATTGGGGGCACGACAGGGAGCGGGCACGGCCGGGCCGCTCCTTCCGGGCCGGGCTGCCTGGATCGGCGTCATCACCGGTCATGCGAGCGGATCGTCGGTTCCCGGCGGCTCTGTCGGCGGCGCCCAGCCTTCGAGCCTGCGCAGGTTGCGCAACCCGAGCGCGTCGAACGTCACGTAGTTGCCGCGATACAACTCCATCCCGTCAGACGTGCTTTCGATGCTGGCGAAGCCGCCGGTTGGACCGACCATGTCGAGATAGGTCGCACGCCGGCCTATCGCCGCCGGGAATGGCAATTCGCCCTCGCTGCCGACACAGACGGCGTCCTTGATGTCGGTCACGCGGTAGGGGTGGCCCGCGATCGTCAGTATTTCGCCAAACGCCGGCAAGGCGCCGGCCGCGAGGTCCGGGGCCTGCACGATCGGCTCCGGGAAGGCGACGGAGAGGAAACCCTGCGCGTCGGCCAGCCAGCCCACCGCATCGGCGGCGGCCATGAACCACTCGTTCCAGGCGCCGTCCTGCCACGCGACACGCAGGCGCCCGGCCAGGGTATAGCGCACGCCCTTCCAATCGAATTCAGTCCCCACCTGCAACGGGGTCATTTCCGCTGGCAGATCGGCGACGTTGCCGATCGCGCGGACGTCCCGGTCGCTGCGGACCACGGTGCTGCCGCAAAAGGAGCAAACGGCATAGACGGAGAACGAGGAGCGGAACGGGATGGCCGCCCCGCAGGACGGGCAGGCGATGTCCACCTTCAGCGGATCTGTTGCAGCAACTCGGCTTTTTTGGCGGTGAACTCCGCCTCGGTCAGGACGCCGCGCTTGAACAACTCCCCCAGCCGCTCGATAGCCGCAATCGGATCGGAGGCAGGGGCCGCACTGGAGGTGATCGTGGGCGTGAGCGCCTGGCCCATCGCCTGCCCCAGCGCCACGCCAGCCCCCAGGCCGGCGCCCGCACCGGCCATGCCGCCCCCGCTGACGGCGGCATCCCGCAAGCTCTCCGCCGCCTCGAACCGGGTGTATTGGCCCATGTCGCCGAGGATCTGCATGGAGGAGCGCCGGTCCAGGTGCTCCGCCACCTCGTCGGGCAGCGAAAGGCTTTGAATGAAGAAGCCGGTCAGTTGCAGGCCATAGTTGAGGAACACAGGATCAATGGCCTCGTGCAGCCGGTCCGACAGCATCTGCTGGTTGCCGGCCATGTCGAGGAACGGGATGGCGCTGGCGCCGAGGCCGGAAGCGATTGCGGTCAGGATACCGGCCCGCAATTGCCCGGCGGCGTCGTCAACGGTGTAACGCGGCGTCGTGCCGCTCAGCCGGGCATAGAATGCCGCCACGTCATGGATCCGGTAGGAGTAAACCCCGTTGGCCCGGATACGCAGCGGGCCCAGCTCCTTGTCGCGCACCGTGATGGGCTGCGCCGTGCCCCAGCGCTGGTCCGTCTGGTCCCGGGTGCTGAAGAACACCAGATCGGATTTGAACGGCGATTGGAAACCTTTGTCCCAGTTCTCGATCGCCGTCATCACCGGCATGGTTTGGGTATTCAACGTGTAGCGGCCGGGGCCGAAGATATCCGCGACCCGGCCCTCATTGACGAACATGGCCGCCTGGCTTTCGCGCACCGTCAACGACGATCCGGACTGGATCGCGTGGCCCGCGGTGGGGAAGCGCCAGGCGAGCACGCCTGGTCCGTCCTCCGTCCATTGCAGAACATCGAGGAACTGGCTGGAGATCAGGCTCTTCAGGCTCATGGCGGTTCCGCGTTCGGTTTCTCGCGACGATAGACGGTCTTTTGGCTGTTGTAATACGGAGAGAGGGATCAATCATCCGTTGGCGGGGCGGGATCACTCTGATGGCAGCAGCGCCGACGACTGCCGCACAGTCTGTCCCGGCAGCGCCTGTGTTCTGTCGCCGTGAACGGTGGCCACGAACGGCTGCTGAGCAGCATGGGGCCAGGACACACATCCAGTTCCGATTTGGTCGGCGATATGTCTTAACACCTAGCGCGCGCGTCATGCCCGTCAGATGTCCCGCGCCTTTTGCCCCAATGCCTCCGCACCCCCGCGACCGTCACTGCAGGACAATAAACCATGTCGAAGCTTCAACTCTCCGTAGCGATCGGCGACTACGACCGGATGCGTCCTTTGGTGGACGGCGCCGTCCAGATCGACGGTGTCGATCCGCAATACATGCTGCTCGATCCGGAGGAGATTTTCTTCCGCGCCTTTCGCTACGGCGACTTCGACATCTGCGAACTGTCGATGAGCAGCTACACCGTGAAAACGGCGGCCGGGAACTGCCCCTATATCGCCGTGCCGGTATTTCCGTCGCGCGCCTTCCGCCACACCTCGATCTATGTCCGCACCGACCGCATTCAGTCGCCTGCGGATCTGAAGGGCAAGCGTATCGGGCTGCCGGAGTATCAGCTCACCGCCAACGTCTGGGTCCGCATGATCCTGGAAGAGGAGTACGGCGTTCGCCCGGCGGACGTGACCTGGGTTCGCGGCGGCTATGAACAGCCCGGGCGTGTCGAGAAAATCAGCCTGAACTTGCCGCCCGATGTTCGCGTGGAGGACGCAGGGCCGGATGAAACCATCTCCGGCCTGCTGGCGAGTGGGAAGCTCGATGCCGTGATCGGGCCCCGCGCGCCATCCTGCTTTGATCGCGGCGACCCGCACGTCGGCTACCTGTTCGCCGATCCGCAGGCCGCGGGTGCTGCCTGGTATCGCAAGACGCGGCTGTTTCCCATCATGCACACTCTGGGCATCCGGCGGACGCTGGCGGACAAGCACCCGTGGCTGCCGGGCGCGGTGACGAAGGCGTTTGAGCGGTCGAAGGCCGTGGCGCTGGCAAAGCTTGGCGACACCTCCGCGACCAAAGTCACGCTGCCGTTTGTCGAGGAGCAGCTCCGGGCGGCGCGGGCGCTGATAGGCGACGATTTCTGGGCTTACGGCCTGGAGCCGAACAGGCACGTCTTGCAGCGCTTCCTTGAGCGGCATCACGCGGAGGGCCTCTCCCAGCGGTTAGTGAC
>CAZZVB010000033.1:9410-26410 GCA_964657445.1 uncultured Burkholderiaceae bacterium
TGCAGCGCTTCCTTGAGCGGCATCACGCGGAGGGCCTCTCCCAGCGGTTAGTGACCCCCGAGGAGTTGTTCCATCCTGCGTCGCTCGAGACCTTCAAGATCTGACACCGATCCGGAGCGCTCCGCCGCTTAGGATCGTCCAGACGGGCTTAAAGCCAGGGGCCTGTCCACCTGGTAAAAGGCGGATCTCATGGCTGGGATGCCGACGCGACCTGCGCCTTGGGGCAGCCGAACTAGGGCCTCATGGACGTGTTCGGCGCCTGCAATCAGTTTAAACTGGTGGCGGGCGACGATCCTGTGAGCTTGTTCACCACGTCAGACCAACCTGCCAGATGATCAGCGATGGACATGGTCTGGACCGCTTTGGCCCGAGCAGCCCGCCCGAGAGCCGTACGAGCGGGAGGATCGACGAGCAATTGGCTTATCGCATCCGCCAGGGCATGCGGATCCAGCGCGGACACCAGCCGGCCGGTCCTGCCATGATCGATGAACTCCCGCACCGGCTCCACGTCGCTTGCCACGATCGCGCATCCGCACGCCATGGCTTCGCGCAACGACCACGATGCTATGAACGGGTAGGACAAGTACGCGTGCACGTCAGAGCGTTGCAGCAGCCGAACATATTGATCGTAGGCGACCTTGCCGGGGAAGTAGATACGCTCTGCATCGATCTCCGCTCCCACCTCGTCCAACAGGCAAGCCCGCCAGCTTCCCTGGCGGGGCGCCATGCCATAGCTGACGCCATCGCCGCCGAGGCAGATCACCCGTAGCGCCGGATGCTCTCGCATCAGCGACGGCAAAGCGCGCATGAGGATATGAAAGCCCCGGTATGGCTCCAGGTCCCGGGCCACGTAGGTCAGCAGCGGCATGCCAGGTTCGACCCGCATCGCGCCGAATTGGAAGACGTCCCGCGGCTCGTCGCGACCCGGACAGCAGGTTTCGAGATCAACCCCGTCCGGAATGACCCTGATCGCAGGCTGAGCCCAACCCGGGAACAGGGAGCGCTGCCATAAGGTCGATGTCACTCCCGGATCGTTGCCGAGTAGATCGAGCAGCCCGATCGTGTTCTTGGCGCGGATGCGCGGCCATTGCGCCGGCATGACCGGGAATTCCGCATCGAATCCAACGTCAGCGCCGGTAAGATGATAGAAATACTCACGGAACATCACGCGCGGTATCGCCGGCCAGACGTCCGCCATGTTGAGCATCTCGCCCCAACCGGCGTGTCCGACAATGATATCCGGCTTGAAGCCTTTGTCCCGCAGCAGCATCGCCGATCTCGCGACCGCTTCCGCCCTGCGCGTCGCTGCCTCAAAGTCGCGTGCGTCATGATGGGTCCGGCTTGATGATGATGCCGGCTGATAGTTCAGCTTCATCACGCCAGGGATGACGTTGGTGTTCGGTTGCGTGATGAAGACGATCTCATGCTTTTGCTGAGCGGCGAGTGAGCGAACGAGATGCAGAAACTGACCGGGGAAATTTTGGTGCACAAACAGGAATCGCACTGCGCATCCACCTGGTGAAGTCAATCGTTCAAAGCGATCACTCGGCACGTTTTATCAGCGCATTGTTAGATTTTAGCAACGCATTCTCACGACCTCGTCATACGGATAACAAAATGTTATCCGTTGCGATACAAGTGATCTACACCTTGCTCCGGGGCTCGGAGGCCGCTCCAGGGTAAATACCTGAAAGACGGAACTTCGGTGAAAATACGCCGGGAAACATTGCTGCTATGGCTGCTGTCGATTGCGAGTTTGTCGATCGAGCCGGCAATGGCGCAGCGTCCGGACGCTCCTTTCACCGGCAATACGGTCCCGCAGGGCTCTCCCGTGCCGCGTATTCTGCCAGCGACGCCACCGAACACAGCCCTCGACAATCCGGCATTGACCGCGCCGGTCACACCGCAAGCGACGCCGGAGTCGCGGACCAGTATCGGAACGATGACCATCGGCGGCGCGACGGCATTCACTCAAGCCCGTCTGGCGCAGCTGACCGCGGGCCTTGTCGGACCATCGATCGAGGTAGCCCGCATCGAGGAAGCGCGCGCGGCCATCGTATCGCTCTACCGCAGCCAGGGTTACGTCCTCACCACGGTCACCGCCAGCGTAAGCCCGGCGGGGGCGCTGCGTTTCGACGTGATCGAGGGCTATGTGGCGGCCGTCAAGCTGGACGGCGACATCGGTCCGGCCGGCGTGCAAGTCCTGCGCTTTCTCAATCACCTGACTGAGGAGCGCCCGCTCAAAAACGCCACGCTGGAACGGTGGTTGTTACTGGCGCAAGACGTGCCCGGCGTCAGCCTGAAATCGGTCCTGCGTCCGTCCACCGACGATCCCGGCGCGCTGACCCTGGTGGCATCCGTTGAGCGGCAGGCATTCAACGGGCTGCTGACGGTCGATAACCGTGCTTTCCGGCAGACCGGTCCGCAGGAAGGCCTGCTCGTGCTCGATGCCAACAGCTTCACGCAGTTCGGCGAACGGACCGAGGCCTCGCTGTATCATACCAACGGCAACACGCAGAATTTCGGCCAGGTGTCGGAGGACGTGTTCGCCGGCGGGTCGGGCCTGCATGTCCGCATCTACTGGGGCTACGGCGAAGCGAACCCGTCCGACTCCCTGCGGGTGATCGGCTACGAGGGGTTCACCACGACCTTCGGCATCTCCGGCATCTACCCGGTCATCCGCGAACGCCAGCAGACGCTCAATGTGTCGCTCAACCTCGAAGCGATCGAGACGGAGGTGCGGACCAACACGGGCACCGATGGCGCCACGATCAGGGCCAGCCGGGACTCGTTGCGGGTCGGCCGGCTCGGCGCGGAGTATGCGTTCGACGACATCCTGCTCGGGGGCGAGCGTCCGGCGGTCAATTTCGCCAGTGTGCGCATCTCGCAGGGCCTGCCGTTCCTGGGTGGGACGGGGAACAGCAATTCATTGCCAGGCCGGCAAAACGAACGCGTGGACTTCACCAAGATCGCGGCCGAGTTCTCCCGCACGCAGACGCTGTTCACGCCCTGGAGCAATGCCAGCGTCGCCTTGCGCGCTCGTTTGCTCGGCCAAGGCACCGGCGACGTGCTGCCCCCTTCGGAACAATTCTTCCTCGGCGGCAGCGAGATCAACCGGGGCTTCTATTCCGGCCAAGTCACCGGGGACAATGCGCTGGACGGGTCGCTCGAGCTGCAGTTGAACACGGGGATCGACCTGCGCGTGTTCGACCGCGTCATTCCGGTCACGGCTCAGTTCTACCTGTTCTACGACCGCGGACGGGCCTGGCAAAACCATAGCCTGGAGCCGAATGTCACTTTGTCCTCCGAAGGGATCGGGGCGCGAATGAACATCACGCGCTACACGGAATTCGATGTCGAGGGAGACATCCGCAACACGCGGCTGCCGTCCGGCACCGCCGGCGTCGTGAAGCCGCTGAAGGCCGATGCGTTCTACTGGCGGATACTCACACGCTTCTAGGGAGGATGGCGGTGCGAACAAGCAGGATGCCTCGTCCGCCGCTCAAGCTGGTGGGAACGCTGCGCCGGAACCGTGCGGCGCTGCTCCGGTCCACGGCACTGCAGGCGACCGCCTGCCTGTTGCTGGCTGCACCTTCATGGGGGGCACAGCCGGCGCCGTCCGCCCAGCCGCAGGGCGGACAGGTGGTCGCAGGCACGGCCGCAATAACGACCACGGCGACGACGACCACGATCACGCAGTCGAGCAGCCGCGCCGCGGTGAACTGGACCAGCTTTGACGTCGGGCAGAACGCGACCGTCACGTTCCATCAGCCGGCGGCCACGTCTGTGACGCTGAACCGCGTCAACTCTGCCGATCCGTCCTCGATTGCCGGCAAGATCACGGCGAACGGCCAGATCGTCATCACCAATCCGAACGGCGTCGTGTTCGATCGCGGCTCGCAGGTGAACGCTCAAAGCGTCGTGGCGAGCGCCGCGGGCATCACCAACCAGAACTTCATGGCCGGTCGCATGGTGTTCGACCAGGCGCCGCAGCCGAATGCGCAAGTCGTCAACCGGGGAACGATTACGGTCGCGCAGGCAGGGCTGGCCGCCCTGGTCGCGCCGTCGGTGGCCAACTCCGGCGTGATCAATGCGAAGCTGGGGCAGGTGGTGCTGGCGGGCGCCATGACCCACACGCTCGACATGTATGGCGACGGCTTGGTGTCGATCGACGTGACGAAGCAGGTCGTTCAGGCGCCGGTCGGCGCAAACGGCAAGCCGGCGACGGCGCTCGTCACCAACACGGGCGTGATCAACGCCGATGGCGGCGTGGTGCAGTTGTCGGCCGCCGCCGCGGACGGCGTCGTGCAGACGCTGGTCCGCGCGGGCGGGCACATCAAGGCCAACACCGCCGGCAACCAAACGGGCCGCATCGAGATCACCGGCACCGGCGGCTCGGTCGTCGTAGAGGGCCGGCTTTCCGCGGACGGGCGCGCGCCGGGCAATACAGGCGGCGAAGTGCTCGCAATGGCGGACGGCATGACGGCCGTGACGGGCGGGGCGCATATCAGCGCGTCCGGCCGCGCCGGAGGCGGCACGATCACCATTGGCACGGCGTTACCGCGGGGTGTGACGGCCCCTTCCGCCAGGACGGTGATCGCACCCGGCGCCCGCATCGCAGCCGACGCAACCGAAAGCGGAAACGGCGGCCACATCGTGCTGCTCAGCAGCCAAAGCACACAGATGGGTGGCGCGCTCAGTGCGCGGGGCGGGCCGAAGGGCGGCGATGGCGGGCTGATCGAACTGTCCGGCCAGCAGGGCTTCAGCCTGACAGGCACGGCCGACGCGGCGGCGCCGCGGGGCCAGCTAGGGACGATCCTGCTCGATCCGTACAACCTGACCATCGTGGCCACGGGCACGAACACCGTCACCTTGAACCCGACGGCGCCAAACCTGCCCTATTCCGTGGGCGGCGGCATCGGTACGACGGACACGGTCACGGCGGCTGCGATCCAGTCGCTCACGGGCAATGTCCAGCTCCAGGCGGTGAACAACCTGGTGGTGCAGACGTCGCTGACTTTGAATCAGGCGGGCCAGTCGCTGACATTGCAGGCCGGCAACAACCTGACCGTCAACGCGGGCGCCACGCTCACCGCCGCCGGGTCGATCACCCTGTCGGCCGCGACCGCCGCAATCCCCGGCTACAACGCGGCCGGAACGCTCTCCGTCTTGGGCAACCTGACCGCGACCGGAAGCATCACGCTGGACGCCGGCACGGGCGGCATCAATCTCAACGGGGCGTTGTCGGCCGGCGCATACATGATCATTGGCACGCCGGGGCCGCTGACGCAGACGGGCGGGAGCGTCGCTGCGAGCTACTTCTATGGGACTGCCAGCAGCGTTTCGCTTCCATCACAGGGCAATGCGATTGGCAATCTGGGGCCGTTCAGCCCGTTCACCGTCACCGGGGCGGCTGGCGATTTCGCGCTGGTTGACAGCGTAGCGCTCACGGTCGGCAATGCCTCGCCCGGCGGCGGCGTGTCGGTGCAAAACGGGCGGACCATCTCCCTCTCGACCAATAGCCTGACGATCCAGGGCCAGCCTGGCAACACCGTGATCTCCGCACCCGGCGGCAGCGTCGCTGTCGCACCTTTCACGCCGGGCTTGGGCATGGAGGTCACCAGCAGCACCAAGACCGCCGGCCTGCTGTCGCTGACCACGGCGGAACTCGCGTTGACCCAAGGGGCCACGCTGCAGCTCGGGGCGCCGCTGAATGGCATTGCCGCCGCCGGCACGATCAACGTCGGAAAGTCGGGCGAGACGATCGATCTCGGCGCAAACGGCGGCTACAACACGCTGCAACTGTTCGCAACCGGTGCGGTGATCCAGAACGGCGGCCCGGTGAACGGTCAGCCGCCGCCCGGCCAACTGGCGGTCAACACGGTCAGCGGACAGGCGGGCACGCTGACGTTGACCAGCACCGCCAACTACATCGGCACGCTGGCAGGGTTCACCACCACCGGGCCGCTGGCGTTCCACACCGGGATCGGGTTGCTGGTCAGCGCGCCGGTGAGCGCCGGCAACAGCACCGTCGCGCTGTCCTCCTCCGATGGGTTCGGCGCACCTTTGACTCTGGCGGCGAACGTCACGGGCTCCACCGTGTCGCTCGACAGCACCAGCGGGCAGGGCAGCGTCAACGGCGGCATCAACCAGACCGGCGGCATCATTACGGCTGGCACCGTCACGCTGAACGGCGCGTTTGCGACGTTGCCCGACCAAAACATCATTACGGCGCTTGGCGCGACCACCGTCACGTCCGGCCTGACCCTCACCACCACGCAGCCGCTCTCGATCACCGGCGACGTCAGCAACACGCAGGGTGGCGTCACGATCACTGCGCCGTCTGTCATCCAGGCGTTGAACACGACGCTCGCCACACCGACCCTGGACGGCACTGCGACCAACGCTTCGTTCAACAGCCCCACCAACCAGGTCGGCACGATCGGGAGCTTCGTCGCGGCAGGCGGCAGCTTCTCGCTGACGGATTCCGTCCCGCTTTCTGTTGCAACGGTGCAGGCCGCGGGCGGCACGGCAACCCTGATCGCGGACCAGATCGGGCCGTCGGAGGTCTCTGCCATTACGGCCTCGCTCGTTCGTATTGCACCGCTGACGCCCGCGCGGCCGGTCGAGCTGATCGGCGCTTCGGCCGCGAACCCGAACGCGCTGTCCCTGCCGCAAAGTTTCCTGAATGACATCGCGACGACGACGCTGGTGATCGGCGGCGCCGGTATTGGCAGCGCCATCAACATCGGCAATGCCGGCGAGGCGATCAGCCTGACCAATATCGCCACGACGTTGCAGTTGCAGACCACGGGCGCAGTCACGCAGGGCGCTGCGGCGAGCTTGACCGTCCCGGATTTGGTCGGCAGCAGCGCGTCGCTGGCACTGACCGGCGCCAACGCGATCCCCTCGCTCGGACAGGGCAACGCGGTGCCCGGCACGGTGACGGGCTATACGACGGCGGGCGCCTTGTCGCTCACCACGTCAGGGGCGCTTACGGTCAGCAATACCGTTTCGGCCAATGGAGCCTTGACGCTGGTGTCCGGTGGCAGCCTGTCGCAGGCCGCGGGGTCGGTTGCGACGCCGGGGGTTTTGACGACGAACGCGGCCGGTGCCGTAACCCTGACCGGGGGGACGATCACGGCTGGCACGTTGACCGGGAACTCCACCTCATTCTCGGCGCCAGCGGCCACGATCGCCAATCTCGGCCCTTACACGGCGACTGGCGCGTTCCAGCTTGGCAACAGCAATTCGCTCATTGTGGCGGGCGCGCTGGATACCGGATCCCTGACCCTGACCTTGCAGGCAGGCGATCTGACGCTGAACGCGCCGGTGGTCACGGGGGCGGCCTCGCTCGCCGCGCCGGGTTCGCTCACGCACGGCGCAGGCGGCAGCCTGGTCGCGGCGAGCCTGACAGGCCAAGCCGGCAGCGTAACGCTCGGCGGCGCGAACCAGGTCAGCACGCTCGGCAACTTCACCAGCACCGGCGGTTTCACCCTCGCGAACGCCGCCAATCTGCAGCCGTTCGGCCTGGCGGTCACCGGGGCGGTCACAGACGGCACCGCGATCGCCCTGACGAGCAACGGGCCCATGACGCTGACCGGAACGCTGACCGCCCCAGCGATCGCGTTGACGGCGTTGAACGCCAGCAATGGCAACGGCGCGACTGCGGCCGGCGTCATCACGCAGCCAGGCGGAGGGCTTTCGACCGGGCTGCTGACTGGTTCCGCCGCGACGTCCGCCACCCTGAACGCACCGGGCAACCTGGTCGCGACCCTGGGCGCGTTCTCCGCGGGCGGCGCCTTCGCGCTGACGGATGCGCAGGGGCTTACCGTCTCCGGGCCGCTAACGGCGACCGGCAATGCGGCGCTAGCCGTGAATGGCAATCTTGCGATCACGGGCAGCGTTTCGGCAGCCAATGTCAGCACCGTCGCGTCCGGCACGATCGGTCAGGGCGGCGGTGTGGTGACCGCGGGCACCCTCAGCGGCAGCGCCACGGCCGCGGCGTTCGCATCGGCTGATATCGCGACGCTCGGTGCCTTCACGACCACGGGCGGACTATCGCTGACGAACAGCGCGCCGCTCACCGTCACCGGGCCGGTGACGGATGGAACGGGCATCAGCCTGGTCAGTACCGGGCCGCTGACCGTAGCGGGTGGCGTGACGGCACCTGTCGTTTCGCTGACGGCGACGACCCTAAAGCGCGATGGGCCGCCAATCGCTGGGTCGATCACGCAAACGGCGGGCGTTATTGCCGCCAGCAGCCAGCTTACCCTTTCTGCGTCCGGAGCCGTGCAGCAGACGGGCGGCACGATCGCGGCCGGCACGCTGGCGGGCAGTTCGGCGACGACGACCGCGCTGACGGATGTTGGCAATGCGATCGCAACGCTCGGCGCCTACAGCAGCAACGGCGGATTAACACTGACGGACGGCACGCCGCTGAGCGTGAGCGGCCCCGTTCGCGACGCCATCGCAGTGACGCTGAACGTCACCGGCAGCACGACACTGACCGGCCCGATCGCCACGGGGGCGCTGAGCCTGACGGCGACCGGCGCCATCACCCAGCCGTCCGGCAGCGTGCAGGCCACGACACTGAGCGGGAGCGCCGGGTCGGTGAACCTGGGCCAGAGCGCCAATGCGATCGGCACCCTGGCAGCGTTCACGACCGCTGGGGATTTCGCGCTGACGGATGGCTCGGCCCTGAGCATCGCAGGCGCCGTAGCGGCGGGGCCGGGGCGTACGCTGACGATCATCGACGACAATCCGACCTTTGGCACGATCGGCTCGCTCGCCGCACCCGGCGGCACGGTCCAACTCGCGGCACTCAGCCCGGCCGGGCTGCTGGTTGCGGGCGGCGGCGGTGTCACCGGCAACCCGCCAATCACCGCGACGACGCTGCTGCTGGGCACGCCGACGGGCGGTCCGGTGACGATCGCAGGCCCGCTGAACCTCACCACCGTGTCCGTGCTCGGTCTCGAAAGCAGCGGCGCCGTGAGCGAAATCGGGGCGGGCGCCGTGATGGTCCCGGTGCTGACCGGATCGGCAGCGACCGCGGTGTTGAATGGCGCGAACCAGGTCGGCACGCTCGGCGGGTTTTCGACACCGGGTGCCTTGGTGCTGAACGACATACGAAACCTGGCCATCAACGGCCCTGTCACCGCGGGAAACCTCACGCTCACAGGTGGCTCGATCACCTTCGCCGGCCCGGTCAGCACCGGGGCGTTGACGCTGACCGCATCCGGCACGGTGACGCAGACGGCCGGTACGCTGATCGCCGGCACCCTGTCCGGCGTCGCGGCGGGGGGTGCGTCATTCGGCGCGAAGGGCACGGCGCTGATCGGCCAGTTGGGCGCTTTCAATACCGGGGGGGCCGGGCTAGCGCTGACCGATGCGGGGCCGCTGGCGATAACAGGTCCGCTGCAGGCGGCAGAGCTTGCCATTGCCGGCACCGGGCTGGTCACGCTGGCCGGTGGCAGCATCACCACCAACGGCCTTCCACTCGCGCAACAACGCGGCAGTCTGCCGGAACTGCCTGGCAGCTTCATACAGGTGCTGGCGGGCGCTGACGGGCAAGGCCAGATCGTCCAGACCGGAACGACCCTTGTGCTCCCGCTATCCGGCAGCACGGCCACGCTGCGCCTCGATCTTCCTGCCGCGGGCGGCAGCCTGGCCCTCGCCAATCTTTCCGCGCCTTCGACGAACCTGGTGCTTTCGCTGGGGACGGGGCGCGCGACAGGGCAGATCGAGGCCGCCAGCCTGCTCGTGATCGGTAGCGGCGGCAGCGCGGGCCTGACGGGAAGCGTCGGCGGCAACACCGGGTTCACCGCGGCTGAGACGTCGAACATCGAACCGGGCTTCAACGTCCGATACCTGCTGAACGGCTGCGCCATCGCGTCCGCATCCTGCACGGTGCAGCCATCTTTCCTGCTGCCGCAAAGCTTCCTTCGCCCCGACCTGCTGAGCCTGAGCCTGCTCGACCTCACGGTCACGCAAGACCGTGACGACCCGAGTCTGCTCCTGCCGAACATTTCCGACCGGGATTACTGACATGCGCGGCTGGATCGCGTTGCTGCTTGCCGCTCTGGGCGGCTGTGCCGTTCCGCCGCCCGAGGCCTATGTTGGCGGCACAGCCCATTCGGCAGGCCAGCCGCTTGGCCTCGGCCGGAACGCCTCAGGCGAGGCCTGCACGCAACAGGAGCAGGGCTCGGCGGCAGCCGCGATCTTCTGCGGCACGTGGCAGCAGCCGAGCGGGCATGTCAGCCGCGGCGGCCCGGTGCAGCCCGATGGGCTGGTGGAACTGGCGACGGCCAGCCCGTGGCGCAGCGCGCTGGACAGCCGCTATACCTGCGGGGAGCCTGCAGCGGCGACGATTCTGGGCAGTTCGCCGGCCTTGGTGCTCGCCTGCACACGGCGCAATGGCGGCTGGCCGCAGGTGGCGATGGTAGCCTCCGTCGAAGGCACAGCCTATTTCGCCGACGGCATCCAGCCGGCGTTGCCGGTGCTGGAGCGCTCGGTTGGCGTGTTGTCGGGCCGGGTGAGCGCCGCGGCGGCGCCGTCCGTGCCGCCGGGTCAGGCCGACGCGCTGTTCGCGTCCAGGCTGGCGGCGCAGTCCTACGGGGCAAACGACATCGGGCAGTACGACGAGCTGATGGTGGCGGGCACGCGCGCGAACCTCGCCGAAAGCTACGTCGCGGCGGAGCAGGCCTTCCGGGCTGCGCTGACACTGCAGCAGAAGCATCTCGGCGACAGAGACCCCAACCTCGCAGCGCCGCTGATGCTGCTTGCGCTGCAACTGTCGGACCAGGGGCGCACCGCGGAGGCGGACGCCACCTTCGCCCGTGCGGTGCGACTGGGTTCGGGCGCGGCCGACCCGGTGATACCGGCCAGGCTGCTGCATTACCGGGGCTTGAACGCGATCAACGAAGGGCGCGACGCCGACGCGCTGCCGCTGCTGAAAGCGGCGGAGGTGCGATACACAACCCTGCTGCCGGCGGAGCTTCTCGCGACCGGCGCCCACCCTGGCCCGGTGCCGTTCACGGCCGCCGGCCGAAACGTGACGGCGGGCGCATCGGGGCAAATGCTGGTCCTGGAGCCGTCGCAGACCGCGGCCCTGATCGGCGTGGTCGAGGCGCGCCGCTACCAGGCGATCGCGTTGCGTAATCTGGGCCGCCCGGATGAGGCGGACGCGACAATCCGATCTGCCTTGACGCTGGCGTCGGCACGGGGCCTGTCCCAGCGTAACCTGACGGCACGGCTTTATCGCACGGGCGCGACCATCCAGGATCTGCAAGGGGTTCAGAGCCTCGGCGGCCAGGACCTAAATGACCAAGGCTTGAGTGGCCAAGGCTTGAGTAGGATGACCCTCGCGTCACTCGATTTCGGTGCGTCGCAGCCGGGGACGCGCCCCTTGGCGGCCACCGAGTTGCTACGCGCAGGCGAACTGCAGCAACAGGGCCATTCAGCCGACGCGTTGCCGCTGTGCCGGCGCGCGGTGTCCTTGTTGATGGACCTGAAGGTCGGGACGACAGCCGATCTAATGGCGTCGTGCCTCGACGTCTATGCGGCGTCGGCGGAGCGCTCGCCGCAGAACCGGCAGGCGCTGCTGGGCGAGATGTTCCTGGCTGCGCAATTGGTCCAGGGCAGCATCACCAGCCAGCAGATCGCGCTTGCGTCCGCACGGCTGAGCGCCGGCGCGAAGGATCCGCGGGTTGGCGCCGCTATTCGGCGACAACAGGATGCGAGTGCTGCGCTGGCGGCACTCGAGCAGCAGAGCGACGTGCAAACGGCGGCCGGCGCGGCCAAGTCAGCGCCCGAGATGGCGAAACTCGCTCAGGAGGCACGTGCGACGCTGGCCGACTCGGACGCTGCGCTCCAGGCCGCGGCGCCACGGTATGGCGAACTCGTGCAGCAGGTGGTACCGGCGGGCGACGTTCTCGGGGTGCTCCGCCCTGGTGAGGCTTTTGCGTCGATCGTGCTGACGGCCAATGGCGGCTGGGTGTTCGTGCTTCGCGATGGGGAGATCGCGGCGGCACGGACCGGCGCCGGCGCTGGGGCGATTGCAGGCATGGTGAAGCGCGTTCGCGCCTCGATCGAACCGACGGCGGCCGGTGTGCCGCCCTTCGACACCGCGGATGCCGCCCAACTCTACAACGACACGCTCGGCCGTCTTCAGCAACGGCTGGAGGGAACCCAGGCGCTGGTGGTGGCCCCTGCAAAGGCGCTGCTGTCGTTGCCGTTTGCCATTTTGCTGACCGGCGCTGCGTCGCCGGACAATCTGCAGACCGCGCCTTGGCTGGTGCGCCGGATGTCGATCGCGCACGTGCCCGCACCCGCTAATTTCGTATCCCTACGCCGAATCGCGGGCACCTCGCGCGCGACACGTCCATGGTTCGGTTTCGGCGATTTTCGCCCGGCAACGCTGCGGCAGGCTGAGAACAGTTTCCCTCGCCCTGCCTGCGAGGACAGCGCCAAGCTCTTTGCCGCTTTACCCCCCTTGCCGTTTGCCCGGCGTGAACTGGACGCAACGCGCGCCCTGCTTGGTGCTGCGCCCAGCGACGAGCTGGAAGGAGCGGCCTATACCGTGGACCGGGTGGAGCATGTCGATCTTCAGAACTACCGCGTGTTGCATTTCGCCACGCATGCCCTGCTTCCGACCGATTTGCGCTGCGAAAGCGAGCCCGCGATCGTGACGTCCACGCCGGCCGGGGCGAGTGACGTCAGCGGCGGACTGCTGACCACGGATCGGATCGTGGATCTCACCCTGGATGCAGATGTCGTCATCCTGTCGGCCTGCAATTCGGGTGGACCCGGCAGCAGCGACGGCGGGGAAAGCCTGTCGGGGCTGGCCCGGGCCTTCTTCTATGCGGGCGCACGTTCCCTTTTCGTCACGCATTGGTCCGTGAACGACCAGGCTGCAGCACTTCTCGTTGCGGACTCCATGCGGCGGTTGCGGGCGGGAGATGCGGGCGGTGTCGCGGGGGCGCTGCGGGGGGCGGAACTACTGATCCTGGATGGCGCGGGCAAGACCATGCCCGCCGCCTTGGCCCATCCCTACTATTGGGCGCCCTTCGCGCTTATTGGCGAGGGCCAGGGACGGACCCAATCCGCTTCCCTGAGCCGTGGATAGGGTTCTATCTAGCTTCCGAGATTGATCACCAGAACACGCCGGTTGCGTGGCTCGGCCACTTGCGGCCCTGTCGCCACGAGCAACCCGTCCTCTCCCATACCCGCCGGCACGAGCCGCGCGCGGTCCACATTGAATTTCTGGACGAGGTAGTCGGCGACTGTCGTCGCGCGATGGTCCGATAGGGTTTTGTTCGCCTCTGGCGTTCCGACGGTGTCGGTATGCCCCTCGATGCGGAAACGAAAGCTAGCCAAAGACGGGCTGGAAAGCGCCCGGCCGAGTTCGTCCAGCGTGCGCGCTGCCGCTGGCGTCAGCTCGGCCGAGTTGCTGGGGAACTGAACCGTTAGGTTAACAGACGGTGCGGCATCGGTCGCCGTGCCCGTTGGCCGCGACGCGTATTGGGAGCGCCCGTGCTTACGAGCCTCACGAGAGGCTGGATCCTGGCTCTCCGCCGGTGAGAGCGCACGAATGCCGCGCGACGTGCTGGTGAAGCCAGCTTTTGGCTGCAGCGACTTGACGATATCGTCCGCGCTTGGGTTGCCTTGCGATGCTGCGCCATAGATTGGGCCGATCGTGACGGCTGCAGCGGCCAGCAAACCGAGTAGGCTCTGTCGCATGGTTTTACACCGGCGTTTGTTTCACAAACCTTGCCACAATGCGCCACACATTGCCAGTGTTGGAGTCACGATCTTCCGTCGTTGCTTTGATGGCCCCTTAGGAAGGCGCTACGCCCAGCTTCGGAGCTGGTATCGGGTGGCAGGCTATGCGCGCCGGACTATGCCCATTGGCATGGCATGACGGCGCGGTTCTCCGACGTCTTCTGGCAGTTCAAGCCCGACGGCCGGATCACTCAAATCTGGCCGAATTTGCCGGCGACCTTTCGGACTTCATCAACCAGGCCAACGCTGAGGATTGAACGTCGTGTTGCGTGACCTGGACATAGCCGGCGAGCCAGCCGGTCCCCTTAGAACTCCGTCCATCCATCTACCTTTTGCCCGACTTTGCGCGCGACACTACCCCGCCGATGTCCTTCGTTCGCTGTCACCACAGTGAGCTTGACCGGAGGTCTGGCCGGTTCCCGCCCGGTCGCAGATGGAGTTGCCGCACCGTCGCCCAACTGAAAGCGCCGGGTCAGCCGGATCAGCTCAGCCGTTTCATTCACCAAAGCGTGGCTGGCCGCCGTGCTTTCTTCCACCATGGCGGCGTTTTGCTGCGTCACCTGATCCATCTGGTTCACCGCGAGGTTCACCTGATGCAGCCCGGTGGCCTGTTCCTGGGCGGACGCAGCGATCGCCACGACGGCGTCATGCACCTCTGCGACCTGAACGACGATGCGCTCCAGCGCCTCACCGGTAGCGCCCACCAGCTTTACCCCGCGTTGGACCTGTTCGCCGGACGTCTGGATCAGGGCCTTGATCTCCTTGGCGGCCGTGGCAGAGCGCTGCGCCAGGGCGCGCACTTCGCTTGCGACCACGGCGAAACCCCGCCCGGCATCGCCGGCGCGCGCCGCCTCAACACCAGCGTTCAACGCCAGGAGATTGGTCTGGAAGGCGATTTCGTCGATCACGCCGATGATCTGACCGATCTCACGCGCCGAGCCCTCGATCTCCCCCATGGCGTTGACGGCATCGTTGACGACCGTGCCGGAGCGTTCTGCATCGCCCTTGGCAGTCGTGACCGCGGTCCGGGCGTGCTGGGCCCCTGTGGCAGTGGTGCCGACAGTCGCAGTGATCTCATCCAAAGCGGCAGCGGTTTCTTCCAGGCTCGCGGCTTGCTGCTCCGTCCGCTTCGATAGATCGTCGGAGGCTTGGGTGATTTCAGCCGCGCTGCTGCCGATGGCGCCCGCATTGGCGGTGATGATCTGAACAGTGCTACGCAGCTCATCGACCGTGCGATTGAAGTCACTGCGCAGGCCCTCATAGGCAGGGGCGAACTCCTGCTCCAATCGGTGCGTCAGATCTCCGGCTGCCAAACGACCCAAGCCGGTGGCGAGTGCTTCAATGGCAGCCGTCTGCTGTGCGGTGACTCGCTGCGCCTCATCCTCCAGTTCTTTGGCAGCTCCCTCCGCGGCCGCGAAGTAGACATCCAGCACCAGTTCCATGTCGAGCATCGCGATCCGGGTGAACGCCGACAGCTGGCTCGCCAGTGCCGCCCGTGCGCGTTGAACCCGAAACGGTCCTCCAGACGGCGCTTGCGCGAGGAGATCGCGGACGACGGCGTCGACCAGCACGGTATAGGACGCGACATACAATGGGGGCGTCAGCCCGATGCGATGATGCACCTTGCCAACTTTCGTCACAGCCGCGACGTAGTCCCCGTCCAGCTTGCCGGTTAGAATCATCATCCAGTGCTGAAACTGCTTATCCGCCGCGGCGCGCATCTGCTGCTCCCCGGAGAAAAATCGAACCAGTTCAGGATGGCGGCGAATGTGGATGTAAAACCCGTCGAGGATGGCCGGCATGCGGGCCTGCATGATTGGCTTCAGCGCCCGGAGACTTTCCTTCGTCAACTCATCCACATTCAAGAATTCTAAACGGGCCTGAATGTCAGTTGCCATAGGCGTGCTCCAAAACAGTGACTCTGCGGAAAGCCAGTCGGCTGTGATGATGCAAGCGAGAGATTAACGAACAACTGAACGATCTCGGCTGAGATGGTTCGGCAGCGTCCATCGGCAGAGATATGTTTCTGCACCAGCATGGGCAGGATAGCCGGCCGATCATTCCTGGTTTATGAATCTTGGATGCCAGGATGACGACTCACCTGTTACGGACGGTTATCGTCGAAGTGGCTTAATTGGAAGTTACTCACATGAGCCTGTGCCGCTTGGCCACGAATCAGTTGCGAGCCAGACCGTAATGAAGGGTGTTGTTTAAATTGCCCGCCGGGAAAAGCGACCGGCGATCATGACATACCTTCGATGAAGTCCTTCAGAGATGGCGCTACCTCCATGATAGCCCAATCTAGGTTATCGGCATTCTCCGGGTTAAAGAAGATGACGTGGCCGTCCGGGCGGCGGAGGCAAAAATAGGCGCCGCCCTCATCGATGGCGAAGGGCAGCAGGTTGTTAGGCATGAAGCCAGGATCACGCCGCGCTACGTCGAACGCGAGATCGAAGCCGCGATTCGGTCCGACGATGGGCAGGAATTCGTGCAGGTGGAAGTCGATGCCATCGGCTGACTGGCATTCACGATGGGTCAGTTGCCCGCCGTTATTCTCCAGGTAGTGCTGGCGCAGTTCAGGGGGCAGTTTTTCGCCAATGCGCTGCTCAAGCGCGTCGATGTCCCTGTCCGTTACGGCTGGGTAGGTCGTCGTCACCGCGTTGTTATTATAAGTCATGGTGGGGAGCCCGTCCCAGCATGTGCTTAGCGGATGGGATGCCGTTAGCCGCCACGCTCGCGTCTTGCGCTATCGAAGGGTTTCAATGAAATCATGTAGGGACGGTGACAGGAATACGGTGGCTTCGTCCGGTCTTTCAGCATCTGAACTGTAGAAGAAGAATACTTGGCCTGCTCGACTGCCTCCATCCGAAACGCAGAAGAAGTCACCCCCTGGGTCGATCGCGAACGGGATCAAATCCCTCGGTAAGAATGGATCGTCCACCTTGGTTTGCAGAAAGGTACTCTCAAAATCACCCTCGCCGCCGGGCCTCATGGAGAGGAACTGGTGGACAACGAGTTCCGCACCGTCAGGGGTGAAGCAGGATTGTTTTTTGGGTTTTCCACCGTTGGCCTCAAGGAAATGCGAGCGCAGATCCTCAGGGAGGCGGCGCCCGATCACTTGCTGCACGTCATCGATCTCACTGGCCGACACTGGTCGTTCGGCACCGATAATACTGTTGTTGTTGTAGAGTGCCATGCCTCACCTGTAACTTACGCCG
>CAZZVB010000034.1:0-26080 GCA_964657445.1 uncultured Burkholderiaceae bacterium
GAGATCGCTCACGCCGGCGATCGTTCCGGTCAAGGTGGCGGCGCTGATCGATCCGCTTTCGCTCAGCGACGCCGCGGTCAACGACACCGTCTGACCAGACGCGTTCAACGCGCCGGCGATGGCGAGCGCGCTGCCCGTGTCATTGAGGGTGAACGAGCCGCCCGTGTTGCTGAACGCGCCGAGACCGGCAATCGCATTCGTGGCGCCGAGGGTGGTCGCACCGGCAACGGTTCCGGTCAGCGACGCCGCGGCAATCGACCCGGTCTCGCTGAGTGACGCCGCAGTCAGCGACACGGTCTGACCAGCCGCGTTCAGCGCCCCAGTGATCGCCAGCGGGGTGCCGGCGTCATTCAGCGTGAACGCGCCGCCCGTGTTGGTGAAGGCGCCGAGGCTGGTGATGGTGTTCGTGGCGCCTAGATTCGTCGTGCCCGCAATCGCGCCCGTCAGCGTCGCCGCCGTGATCGAGCCGGTTTCGCTCAGCGAGGCGGCCGTCAGCGACACCGTTTGGCCTGCGGCGTTCAACACACCGGCAATCGCCAGCGCCGTCGTGCCGTCGTTCAGCGTGAACGAACCGCCGGTGTTGGTGAACGCACCCAAGTTGCTGATCGTGTTCGTGGTGCTGAGGTTGGTCACACCCGAAACGGCGCCGGTGAGCGTCGCGGCAGCGATCGAGCCGGTCTCGCTCAGCGACCCGGCCGTCAGCGACACCGCTTGGCCGGCGGCGTTCAGCGCCCCGCCGATCGCAAGCGGGGTGCTGCCGTCGTTGAGCGTGAAGCTGCCACCGGTGTTGGTAAATGCCCCTAGGCCTGTAATGGTGTTCGACGTGCCGAGGTTCGTCGCTCCAGCGATGGTGCCGGTCAGCGTCGCCGCCGCGATCGACCCGGTCTCGCTCAGCGAGGCGGCGGTCAGCGATACCGTTTGCCCGGCAGCGTTCAGCGCCCCTGTGATCGCGAGCGGACTGCCGCCGTTACTCAGCGTAAAGCTGCCACCGGTGCTCGCGAACGTGCCCAAGTTGGTGACAGCGCCAATAAGGTTCGTCGTCGTGCCGGCTGACCCAATCAGCGTATTCACCGTGACCGTGCCGGCGCCGCCGATGGTTCCTGATGAGAACAGCCCCAGCGTGGTGGCATTGATCGTGGGCGAGGCGTTGAAGGCGATGCTGCCCGCGGTGACGCCAGGCAGTGCCGCCGTCGTCCCGAGCACCAGGGCCGCCGGAGGAGTGCCCGCTGCCGCCAGGATCGCCAGGTCGGACGGCATCAGGGACAGATTGCCGGTCACTGTGGCCGTATCGATCGTGAGCGCCGCAGCATTGGTGAACGGCGCAATCGCGACAGTGCCGCCGCCAGCCGCCACGCTGCCCCCGGTCAACGTCACCGCGTCCGCGTTGAGGTCGATCACTGGGGTCGCGCCCGTTCCGCTCAACGAGGAGCTGAGGACGATCGAATGCCCGGACAGCGCGATGCCGCTCCCCTGCACCGGTGCTGCAACGGTGATGGTGCTGCCGGGCCCGTTCGCGAGCGTGACCGTCCCACTCGAGGTCAGGGCGCCATTGACCGCGATGCTGGTGGGTGTGCCGGCGGAACTCATCGAATACAGGCCGAGCGACGGCGTCAGCGTCGCCGCCACGTTGACGCTGATCCCGCCTGCCGTGGCATTGGCTGCGGACGGTGTGGCGGCTGTGCTGCCGAGCACCACCGTGCCGGTCGAAGCCGAAAGAACCCCAAGATCGGTCATGTTCAGCGAAAGGTCGGCGGTGCCCTTTGTCCCATCGATGCTCAGCGCCCGCCCGCTGGTGACGGGCGCCACCGCCACCGTGCCAGCAGTCGCGGTCAGTGTCGCACCGGTGAGGTTCAGCGTGTCGGCATTGAGGGCGAGCAGTGGCGCCGTGCCGGTTGCGGTGACCGACGAGGTGATCGTCACGGTGTTGCCGGTCAGTTGCACGCCAGCGCCCTGGATGGGCGAAGCGATCATCACCAAGCCGCCCGCGGAACTGCCGCCGGTCAGGATCAATTGGCCGCCTGCGGTCAGCCCGCCCGTGTTGTTCACGGTGATGGTCGTGGTGGGCATCGTGCCGGCCAAGGTCACGCTGCCCGGGACGGAAAGCGCAGTCGTGCCGGTGACTGTGATGGACGTGTCCGCCTGCAACGACACGTTGGTGGTGAACCCGTTGAACGTGGCGGCCGAAATGGTCTGGGTGCCGCCCACTGGCTGGTTGCTGCCGTCCGCCGCCGGCGCCGCCGGGTTGGAGCTCGGCGCCGCGTCGCTGATGACGAGCACGGCCGGGTCGATCGTCAGCAGGCCCATGGTCCCGGCGGGGGCGCGGGTGTCCACGGCGCCGGTAATGCTCAGCCCGGTGGTGCTGCTGATCTCGACTTGGCCGCCATTGCCGCCCTTGCTGCCGCCGCGGGCCGAGATGCTGCCCGCCATGGATGTGCCGGTGGTGGACAATACCGCGACAGTGCCGCCGTTGCCCGTGCCGAGTCCGTTCGCCTTGATGGTGGCGCCCGCCGCAACCGTGACGGCCTTGGCCGAGCCGGCTGGCACCCCGCCGCCCTGGATTTGCGCCCGCTGCGGCGTGGTGCCAATGGCGATCGTGCCGCCGCCGCCGCGACCGCTGGCGGAGATGCGCGCCGCCGGCTGCACCGCAACCGTATCAGTTGCGGCAAGCTGGACGGTGCCGCCGGCGTCACCGGGTCCGTGGCCATCAGCCTTGATCGCGCCCTCGATCGTAATGGAACCACCGATGGCCGACACCACGACGGTGCCCGTCTTACCGTTTACGGAATTCGCCTGCAGCTTCCCGCCTGCACTGACCAGGTTCTGGATCACGCCGTCGGCCGCCTTTGCGGTCAGCAAGATGGTGCCGCCATCTGCCTGGACCGTTCCGCTATTGGTCACCAGCGCGGTGGCCCCGTTCGGCGCCTTCGTCACCTGCCTGGTGACGTCGATGCTCATCAGCCCGTCGCCGTACATGTCCACGGTCGCGGCTTCGGCACCGGCCAGGATCACATGGCCCATCTTGGCGGAAATCACGCCGGAATTGGCCACCTGGGGTGCCACCAGAGCCGCGAGCCCGGTGGCCGCGACGCTGATCGCGCCGGCGTTGCTAATTTTGGCGCCAGGCTTGCCGGGTTGATCGAACGTCATCTTGCCAGCCATGAAGTTCGCGTTCGATATGTTGGCTGTCGACGCGATCAGGCTTTGGACATTGACCTGGCTGCCGGCCTCGAACACCACACCGCTGCCATTCACGATCACCACTTGGCCGTTGGCTATGATGTGCCCTGCGATCAGCGAAGGGTCCGGCCCGGTCACCCGGTTCAGCGTCACGCTGGTCGGGGTGGGCTGCTGGTATGCGACGGTGTGGTTGCTGCCTATGCTATAACTCTGCCAGTTCACCGCCGCGGCCTGGCTGGTCTGCTTGATCGTGGTTTGCGTCGCCGTCTGGGTGACGCTGGCGCTGCCAGCCACCACCGTACCATTGGTGGGTGCGGTCGTTGCGGTTAGCGCGGGTGTTGCGGCATCGGCCGGAAACGCCAGCACAATCACCGCCGTCGCCTGTAGCGCGGTCGTCATCAGCAGCACCCGGCGGCCGCGCCGCCGCTGCCCCGCGAACTGAACCTCCCCCTTGGGGCGCCGCCGGCCTTTCGATCGGTCCGCTTTCTGTTTCATAACGGCACCTGGTCCTAGAAGCGCGTCACGACGCGCCAGAAAAACGCGTTGGCCGGCAGCGCCTTGACGTTGCCGCTGCTGCCGCTCGGCAGCCTCGTCAGCCTGGTGACGCCCTCGAGATCGGCCTCGACGTTTGGCGAAAACTGAGCGCGGACGCCGAAACCAGCGGAACGAAGCCGGCTATTGGGATCGCTCTTCTGGTTCTGCCACGTTTCGCCCCAGTCATTAAACACGTAGAACTGTGTTTGAATGTCCGTCGAATAACCGTAGGCCGAAACCGGGAAATCGGTATTCAACTGCAACTCGAGCGAGGTCGTGATTGCGTTGTCGCCCGTCACCTGACCCGAATAATAGCCGCGATTGTAACGAATTCCACCCAGGAAAAACTCTTCCGCTGGTGGCAAGACGGTGTTGGTAACTTGCCCCGCCACCAAGCCGAACAAAGACAGTGTCGCGTTCGACCACGGTTTGAATAGCGTCTGCGTGCGCGTTACCTCGGCATTGAACTTGAAGAAATCAGGATGTTCGCCGGCGCGTCCCGCCTGCGGATCTCCGAACTGCGTCGCCCCCAAACCAGAAATGCCTTTTGATAGCCGGAATGAGACGTTGCTCACTCCGACACGGTCGCCGCCGAATACCAAGTCTTGCAACGCGTAATCGGCGCCAGCGCGAAACACCCGCAAGCTGTCGAAACTTGCGCGCGCTGGTGCCCCGCCGCTGCCGGTGTTGGTGTCGATATTGCTCTCGGTGCCATCGAACGCTCCGATCGCAAGCAGGGTCTCCTCGCGGCTGCGGATGACCGGGTAGCTGATCTGTGCGCCGAACACGGTGGTGAAGCCGTCATAGCCGACCGCGCCGAGCGTTCCATTCGGCGTCGTCTCGCCGGCACCGCCGTACAAACGTACTTTTAGTCCGGAGCCGCCGACGAAAAACTCCGTCGCAGCCTGCCCGAACGTTTCGGTCCCGTTGAAGGCGTGAAGGATGCTGAGTTCGGTCCGCTCGCCGAACTGCGTAAAGCTGTTGAACGACGCGACCGCCAGGAACTGCTCCGGCCCGGTCTGGTTGAAGGCGCGATTGTCGGCGCTCAGCAGGCCATCGACCGACTTGCGCGAGACCTGGGCAACCAACGTTACGGCCGCTGGGTCATCGGCGGAGGGGCGCAGCACCGAGTGCAGCGTGACGCCGGGGACGTCGGTCGCCAGCAGCAGATACCGCTCCAGCGTCGAGACTCGGATCGGCCGCTCCGCCAACAGGCGGTTGAGGAAGCGTAGCACCTGCAGACCGGCCGGGCCGATATCGCCCTGCAGCTTTACATCGGCAATGTAGCCCTCGATCGCATTGATCCGCAGATTGCCGCCGGCGTCGAGCACTGTGGATACGGTCGTCAACAGGTAGCCGTCATGGCGATAACGAAGCAGCAAATCCTGCCGTGCCTGCTCGATCTTTTCGAACGGCACTGCCGGCCCGGTCAGGCCTTGCGTCAGTGCCGACAGAATAGCAGGCGGATAGACGCTCGATCCATTGACCGAGGCGCTGACCACCCGCGCTGTCTGGCCGGGCGCGAAATTGGCGGGGGGCGGCGTCGCCAAACGCGGCAGACCCGGCGCGGTACCAGGATAGGACGGCTGACGATCGCGATCGATCGGCGATCCTTGCGGGACAAGCGTCGCTGGGCTGGGCAATGCCGGTGACTGCGCGAGTGCAACCCCGGGCACAAAGATTGCCCACCAAACGATTGCCCGGGCGAAAACCGGCATGGCTTAATAACCTGCTTCTCAGATACAATCTCGGTAACAGTTAGGAACGTTCCGAGGGCGGACGTCAAGAAACGATACGAAAATGGGATTCGTTATGCGTCTCGATCTTAGGCTGCATAGATGTGACTCAAGAAAGGACTTTGCCCGCTTTGCGTCGCCGGGCTAGTTTGCCCGCTCGCCGGACGAGGGTTGCCGTCAGTGAGTCCGCTATAAATGCGCCGCGCTTGGTCCAGCCGTCTGCACCCTGTCGTTCTTGATTGTACCTGTAAGTGGAGGGGGCGCTGAAGCATGGAGCGTCTCGGCAAGTATGAAATCCGCTCGGTCCTCGGGCGCGGCGCCATGGGCACGGTGTACGAAGGTTGGGACCCAATCATTTCGCGCCGGGTCGCAATAAAGACGGTACGGCTGCCAGATAGCGCCGACAGCGAGGAGAAGGAGCAGCTCGGCCGTTTCCAGCAGGAAGCACAAGCGGCGGGGCGGCTGCACCACCCCAACATCGTCGGCGTGTTCGATTACGCGGAAACCGATGATCTCGCTTACATCGTCATGGAATTCGTGGACGGGCGCACGTTGAAGGCGCTGCTGGACGACGGCGTCCCCATCGGACTGCCAGAAGTCGGCCGTTTGATGAGCGGCCTGCTCACCGGGCTCGACTACAGCCACAGCAATAAAGTTATCCATCGCGACATTAAGCCCGCCAACATCATCCTAACATCGGCCGGCGAAGTGAAAATCGCCGATTTTGGCATCGCTCGGATCGAGAGCAGCACGATGACGCAGGCGGGCACCATCATGGGCACGCCGACCTACATGTCGCCCGAACAGTTCATCGGCACGGGCATCGATTCCCGGACCGATATCTACTCGGCTGGAGTCGTTCTATTCCAGTTGCTGACTGGCAAGCGCCCGTTTGAGGGTAACATGGCGACGATCATGAATGCCGTCATGAACGCCCAGGCACCGCTCCCGTCGGAGTTCCTGGCGACGATCCCGCCGGCGCTCGACGCCGTCGTCGCCAAGGCGATGGCGCGCAACCCGGCAGATCGCTACGCCACGGCCGGTGCGTTCAAGACGTCACTGGCCGCCGCGATCGACAACCCGGGCGCTGCACCCGGCCTGTCCAAGGGTCTGGGAGACCTGCTTGGCGAGGACGATGAGGAAGCCACCGTGGTTAGGCCGGGCCAGAAGCCGGGCCTACCGCCCAGCGTGACCGCGCCCAAGCCACCGCCCGCTGCCAAACGGTCGCCCTTGCCGCTGATCATGGCCGGCTTGGCCGCAGTGGTGTTGCTTGCCGGCGGAGGCGCCTTCTTGGCGCTGCACGGCGGCAGCGAGCCAGCGAAGCCTCTCACTTTGGCCGTCGTTGCCGCTCCGATTTCTTCGCAACCTCCGGCACCGCCACCCGCCCAGCCTGCGCCAGCAGCCCAGACTGCCGCGGTGCCCGCGCCTCCCTTCAGCACCAGCAATGTGCCGACTACCGCGATGCCGCCGGTGGCGGCGCCGGCCGCGGTGGAGCGCCCGGTGGCGGCGCCCTACGCACCTCCGCTCGATTCGGCGGCGCAACCTGCGACACTCGCACCACCGGTGGTTTCCTCCCCCGCGGTTACGGCATCGGCCGCACCCTCGCCGGATACGGTCCGCAAGGCCATGGCTGAAGCGTTGCGCAGCGCGCAATGCACCGCGGCGACGGGCGACACGGCGTCCGGCGTCATCATGGTGCGCGGCGTGGCCGGGTATGGCGCGGGCGAAGCGGCCCTGCATGCCGCGATGCAGGATGCCGCCCCCGGCGACGCGATCGATTGGCAAGTGGCAGCCGCCAAAGGGCCATACTGCGGAGCCCTAGACGTGATCCGCAGCTACGCGCGGCCATTCGCAGCCAGCAGCCGGGCCGTCGGCGTGGCCCTTGCCAACGGCAAGACCATGCTGGTCGCCAATGACCTGGTCATCCCTCGCGTGACCATGCCGGACTTCCCCGCCCATCTGCAGCTTGATTACATCGCGAGCGACGGCAGCGTGCTGCATATGCGCGACGCGACCAGTGCAGCGCCTTACCCCGCCTCAGCCAGCCTCATGTTCGGGGAGCCGAAGCCGGGCTTCAAGGGCTGGGCGGTGGACGAGCCGTTCGGCACCGACCTCATCATAGCAATCGCGAGTTCGGCGCCGCTATTCCCGGCGGGGCGGCCGGCCAATGATACGCTCGATGGCTACGTGCGCGATCTGCAGGCCGCACTCGACCAGGCGTCGCGTGCCGGGGCACGCGTGTCCGCCACCGCCTTCGTCTTGCGCACCAGCGCTAAGCCGCCGCGCTGAAGTCGCCCCGCCGCCGCGACGGTCGCCGGCGGGGGGCGCGCAGCGGAACGCTGGTGCAGTCCCGCAGCCAGCTTGGCGGCATGCCGGTCAGGAACAGGCCACGCAGCACGTTCAGCCGGGCCTCCGGAATGCCGACCGCCTGTGCGTTGAAAAACTGCTTATTTGCTGTGTGCATCAAATAGGCCTGCGTCTCATTGACGATCAGGTCGTCCAGCCCGGTATCGTAGCCCTCGTTGGCTAGGAAGCTGCGAAACTGTGCGCGCTCCGCCCCTGTCATCTCGCTATCCCAGAACTCATGGCTGTAGTGCGCATAGGCTGAGCTGGTGAAATAGAGACCGTGTGACAGCTCGTGCCGTAGGATCGTCGCTCGCACCGGCCGGCTTAGCCCTGCCGCCTCGTCGGCCTGCACGAGTGAGATCATCGCGGCGTTGATGCCTGGCTTCCAGCCCCACGCGGCGACACGCTGGCGCAACATTGCCTCGCCCGCGGACATGCCGGTACCGGATCGATCGATCGCGTCAAAGAACCGCAGCACATCGGCGGCACGGTAGTCATGGCCGTAATAGAACGTCTCCGGCGTGCTGCCCTCCGCCTTGATGCGGCGCTCCAACTCGGCTTGGTCCAGCACGCGGTCGCGCGGGTAGCCTGCCTTCTCCACCATCGCGGCAGCACGGTTGAGTGCGCTGGCCTGGTCGGCGAGCGTTGCGAAATGGACGACGATGACGTTGGGCTGCGGTTGGAAACGGTATTCCTCATAGCTGCCGGAATGGCTTGCAAGGATCTCCGCTTCCGTTGCCAACGGCAATTGTTGGACCGGCTCGGAAGGCGGTGGCACCGCGTCGGGTGGATTGATGGTGCGGCTCGCCGTCATTATCGGAGGGGCGGCGTGCGGTCGCAACATTTGCCACCCGGCCCAACCGCCGCCGGTCAGCACCAGCGCGCTGAGGCCGGCAGCAAGCCAGACGCGCCAGAGCTTTGGGCTCGCCCCGCCACGGCGGATCTGGATCGTGGCGTCCGGGTCTGGCTTCATGCCGGAGTACGTGGTCTGTCCAAGCCCGGACCGGCGGCTACGGCAGGCTGACGCATCATTTCATAACCGATGGGATTGGACTCATCTTGGGCCTTGAAGGGCTTTGCGCTTGCGGAACGGCAGGCTACAGGCAAACTATGATCCTCGAACCACCCGGGTTTTTCGGCAAGGTTCCGGCACTCGGCGATTTCATCGGCCGCAGGGTGCCGGCCGGCCTCGGGTCAGCCTGGGATGATTGGCTCGGCCTGCTTACAACGGCAGCCCGTGAAGCCGCTGGCAACGCATGGCCGGAAGCATGGCTCACTGCGCCGCTCTGGCATTTCGTGCTGGGCGCGGCCATTGCGCCGCCATTCGGGGCAGCGGGCGTGCTGGTCGCCAGTGCCGACCGTGTCGGCCGCCTGTATCCCTTCACCATCATCGGACCGGCGCGAGGCATCCCGGACGAAACCTGGTCAGACAGCGCCGAGACTTTGGTGCTGGACTCGCTCGAGGATGGGTTCTCACCGGACACGCTGGACGACGCGCTCGTCCACCTCGGCGCACCAGCCCTGACGACCGCGATCGACCCCCGGCAGTCGCTTTGGTGGTGCCGTGGCTCAGATCGGGTGGAGCCGACCCGGCAATGGCTGGACGGTCTGCCGGATCGCGGCACGGCAGCGGCAATGCTGCTCGGACCGAGCTAGAACGCGCCCCATTCGGGCGCGACCATACCGCACACTGCGAAGAAGGCGCCGGCAACGCCCAGAACCGCCGCCAAAATGATCAGCGGGCGGGACCCGATGATCGCCGAAGCCGTCGAAAGCACGATGCCCAATTCCATGGCGGCCGCGCCGTTATGATAAGCGTGGGTCTGTTCCAATGCGTGGTCCCGCTCCCGCTCGAACTCATGCGCGCGTTCGGCGATCGCGTCCTTGCCGTCTTTCGGGTCATGCTCGAAACGGTCCTGATCGCCTTTCATCACCGCGATCGCCTTGCTGCGGCGATCTGCGACGTCCGCCGTGCTGGGCGCGTCCATCGCACCCATCATGGCGATGATGTCCTTGGAGATGTTGGACCGGATCGACTTCGCCTGGTATTGCGCCCAAGCATCCGTCGCGGCGATCAGATTGGCTTGCACCCTGATCTCGGCATGTTTGCCGCCCTGCTCCGCAAGCGCGAGCCCAGCCGCGAGCGCGGCGACCAGCAAGGCTGCCATCTGGTTCGACTTAAGCTTGCCCTTGACCTTCGTAGCCGTCTCGTCATGCGCGTCCGAGTGCGCGTGAGCGTCATGTCCCTCATGCCCCTCGTGGGCCATGTGCTCGGCGTGTTCGGTGTGCTCCAGTGTTTTCAGCATGGTGCATCGACCTTCCGGGTGTTTTTCGCGCCGCAGACTGCACCAAACCCTATCGATGCAGCAAAGACTTTCATTGGTCTTTGTCGTGTATGACAAAATCGTAGGTATGAATGACATATTTCAGTGTCGTTCCATACTGCGGATCAGTGGCGTAAACACCCGTCAGCGCGTCGGCGAACGCGTCCGGATCGTCCTTGTTCTTCATCGCCGGCGCATAGGGCGGCGCGGTCGCCAGCAGTTTGCCGTGAAGATCGAACGCCTCGCTGAGCGACTCGAATTTGCGGAATTTTGCGCTGATCGTCACACTCTCACCGGACAGCACCTCGCGCGTCTGGCTTTCGACTGCCGCCTGGTCACCGACCGCCTTGATGCCGAACGGGTTGTTGCTGTCCGGTGGCATCGATGCGCCCCATGCGCTTTCTACCGCCCATTGCGCCATCGTCACAGACGCGGGAACGTTCCACTTGCGCCTGGAGGCAACGGCGGCGTCCACCACTTCCGGCGGCACACGGCCGAAATGGCCGACGCCGTTCGGTTTCGTGTCGTTGACCAATGGGCGCGCCGCCAGCGCATAGTAGGTGGCGCTGCCCGGCTCCACCCGTCCAGTCGGCGGCACCATCCTTAGGACCACCGCCTGGTAGGCCTCGATCGCAAGCTCGGTGCCGATATCGGCCCTGCCAGTGACGGGCACGTCGGAATGCGGGCGGGGAAGACGGTCATTCAGTAGTGACTGAACAACGAACACGTCGCCGGGCTTGTTGTCGCCATCTCGCCCAACGGACGCGAAAATGGGCGGGGCGATACGGCCCATCTCGTCGGTGCTTAGGATGGTCTGAGACGGAACCAACGCCAACGAAGCTGACCTTTTTCCTCGTTCACCGCTGCCGCTTGGCTTCTCGTAAACTGGCACGGGATGCGGACACGTGGAAGGTCCGTCTTCGGAACGTTGATTGACCGTATCCGTAATGCTAACGTCTCATCCTGGGGGGCAGCGCCCGATGAGCGAGAACCCGTTTGCCGAACCGGGCGACCAGGACCGTACCGTTATCCGACCCATGCCGGGCGGCACCCGGCGAGGTACAATCGCGCCCGCGCCGCCGGCAGCACCACGAATCGTTGCTCCACCGCTCACGACCGGGCCAGAACTCGACGCGATCGTCGCGGGCGACGGGCCACTCGCCATGTCCGCATCTCCGCTGCTCAGCCTCTTGTCACGTTTACGCAATGCTGCAGGCACACCCGACGCCGGCGACATGCGGGAGCGCACTCGGCGTGAGTTGCGGGCGTTCGAGCGGCGCGCCAAGGAGAAAGGCGTCCCGCCGGACCAGATGCGGCTGGCGCATTACGCCCTATGCGCCGCGTTGGACGACGTCGTGCTGAACACGCCCTGGGGCGCTACCGGCCGTTGGCGGGACGAACCGCTGAGCCGGGCGCTGCACGACGACGCCGACTCGGGCCGGGGCTTCTTCGACCAGTTACGTTCTCAGCGGGACGCAATGCCCAACGCCCGCCCGGTGCTCGAGATCATGTTCGTCTGCCTCTCGCTGGGCATGATGGGTCCTTACCGGACCGCGCCCGAGGGACCGGCCCAACTCGACCGCGTCCGCCATCGCGTGTTCGAACTGATCAGCGGCGCCGCTCCCGCGGTCGAAGCCATCCTTGCGCCGCAGACGGCAGGAGTGGACGCGCGCGCCGTGCCGCCGCGGGCAGGGATTCCGGTCTGGGTAGCCGCCAGCGTGGCGCTCGGCGCGGTGGCCGGGCTTTATGTCTGGTGCCTCAGCAGCCTGAACGCGGGTAGCGACGAGCTGTATCAAACCGCCCTGTCCGCTCCACCCTCCGCAATGCCGTCCCTGGTGCGCCCGCCTGCCACGCCGCCGCCGCCACCGCCGCCTGAACCGGTGGCTGGTCCGGCGGAGCGGCTGCGCGCGGCGTTGGCCGGCGTCGCGCAAGTGGAGGTGATACCCGGCGCCGCCGCGACCATTCTGCGCATCCCGGCGCATCTGCTGTTCGCGCCGACCAGTGCGACCCTGACCGGCGGGACCCTGCTGGACCGGGTGGCGCCGGCGTTGAAGGCCGAACCTGGACCCATCAGGGTGCTGGCCTACCTGGACTCGCAACCCGTCCGCACGGTCGCCTTCCCATCCAGCTTCGCGCTCACGACCGCCCGCGCCGGCGCAGTTCGCGCCGCTTTGGCGGGGTCCATGCCGGGAACGATCATTGCCGAGGGCCGCGCGGCAGCGGACCCGGTCGCCGTCAACACCACGCCGGACGGGCGTGAGCGCAACCGCCGCATCGACATCGTTCTGCCAGCCGGGCCATGATCCTCAAGCTCTCGTTGATGCGCTGGGTCGCCACGTTGGTCGGCGTGCAGATGCTGTGCGGCATTCTGTGGGTGCTCGGCCCGCTGCTACCCGCGCTGGAGCCCTGGCCTGCCCGGCTGTCCCTCGTCATGGCGATTTTATTCGCCTGGGCGGTGGCGAACCTGCTGCTGGACTTGCGCCGCACCTGGCGGGAAGCGGCGCTCACCAACGGGCTGACCGGCGCAGCGGCCGACGAATCCGCGGCGGTCGGCGCCAAGCTCGCCACGGCGTTGGGCCTGATGCGCAAGGCAAAGGGCCGCAAGTTCGCACTCTATGAACAGCCCTGGTACGCCATCATCGGCCCGCCCGGCGCGGGCAAAACCACGGCGTTGCTGAACGCCGGGCTTACGTTTCCGCTCGCGGGCGATCTCGGCCCCGGCGCAGTTGCCGGTATCGGCGGCACCCGCATGTGCGACTGGTGGTTTACCGACCAGGCCGTGCTGATCGACACCGCCGGCCGCTACACCACCCAGGACAGCAACCGCGAAGTGGACCGCGCCGGCTGGGAGTCGTTCCTCGATCTGCTGCGCAGGACGCGCCCGAAGCAGCCGCTGAACGGCGTGATCGTGGCCATCGCGCTCAGCGACGTGGCCGGCGACACCCCCGCCATGCTCGACGCCCACGCGCAGGCGATCCGGTCGCGCATCGATGAGTTGGAGACGCGGCTGAGCGTCCGGATGCCGGTCTATGCCCTGTTCACCAAGGCGGACCTGCTGATCGGCTTCAGCGAGTTCTTCGACGACCTCGACCGCACCGGGCGCGAGCAGGTATGGGGCGCCACCTTCCCCCTGTCGGAAGCGGCCGATATGGAGGCGTCGCTTCGCCCGCTGCTGGACCGGCTGAACCGTCGGGTGTTCGCGCGGTTGGATGCGGAGGAGAATGCCGACCGTCGTTCCCTGATCGCAGGCTTTCCCGCCCAGTTGGCCAGTTCGCTCGCACCACTGCAGTCCTTCGCGGCCAAGGCGTTCGGCCCGGACGCAGCCGGCAAGGCGCCGCTGCTACGCGGTGTGTATCTGGCGTCCGGCACCCAGGAAGGCACTCCAATCGACCGGCTGATGGGTGCGCTGTCCCGCACGTTCGGATTGGACCAGCGTCGCGCGGCCAAGTTGCGGCCCGAGGCAGGCCGGTCCTACTTCCTGACGGCGCTGCTGCGCGACGTGGTGTTTCGCGAAGCGATGCTGGTCACGCAACGCCCGGGTGCGGATAGGCGGCGGCGCGTGCTCAAGGCGTCCGCTTTCGCCGCCTGCGCCGCTGTCGCTGCGCTGGCCGGCGGGTTCCTACTGCTGGAACGCAGCACGAGCCAGGCCGCGATCACCCGCACCGCCGCAGCGTTGGATCAGGCGCAGCATCTGACCGCCGGGCTCATTTTCGATCCGGTGGGCGATGCGGATGCGGCACGGCTCGTCCCCTGGCTCAACGCCGCCGGTGCCGCGGCAACGCCGCGCCAGCGCGGGCGGGACCTCATCGGTTTCGCGCAAGACGACAAACTCGCGGCGGCGGCCAAGGCGGAGTACCGGCAGGCATTGGTCTATGCTCTGCTGCCGCGGCTTGTCTGGCGCGCCGAGACCCAGATGCGAGGTTCCCTCGGTCAACCGGACGCCTTGTATGAGGCCACGCGCATCTACCTCATGCTTGGCGGTGCTGGTCCGCTCGATCCGGCGCTGGTGCAGGACTGGTTTGCGCGGGATTGGGCCGCGGCCTTGCCGGGCGACGATCAGATGGGCGTGCGGGCGGCGCTCGGGCGGCACCTGGCCGCGCTGCTGTCGGAGCCGCTGCCGCCGATCCAGCTAGACGGCCCGCTGGTGGCGAGCGCCCGCATGACAATCGGCCGCGTGCCACTGGCCAGCCGCGCCTATTCGCGGCTGAAGCCCGTCGCGGCGGAACACGGCGTGGCCGATTGGAAGCCAAGCGACGCGCTCGGCGCCGCGGGCGTGCAATTGTTCCTGCGCTTGTCCGGGCGCGGGCTAGAGGACGGCATTCCCGGCCTCTACACGGCCGAGGGCTTCCGCGACGCCGTGCTGCCGGCGCTGCCGCTGGCGGCCAAGGAAGCTGCGGCGGAAGGCTGGGTGCTCGGCGACACTGTGGCTCCAGAGACCACCCGCCACAGCGCGCTGGAGGCCGATATCGTGGCACTGTATGCCACCGAATACGCCGCGGCGTGGGATGCGATGCTGACCGACATAGACCCGGCGCCACTGCGCAGCCTGACCCAAGCGGCGCAGGACCTATACATTATGGCCTCGCCGCACTCACCAATGCGCGCGCTGGTGGAGGCGATGTCCAAGCAGCTCGCGCCGGGTGCGGCGGCGCCGCCCGCGCTCCGGCCAGCCATGGCGGTGGTGGACCAGCATTTCCAACCCTTGCGCGCCACACTGGGCACCGGCGGGGCTGCGCCAATTGACCAGGTGTTGCGGCCGTTGAGCGATCTGCAGCAGCAATTGGCCAAGCAGGCGGCCAGCACCACGAAAGCGGTAGCAACCGCCGCCGGAGAGGACCCGGCCAGTGCGCTACGGGCCGAGGCGCTGCGCCAGCCGCAACCGCTGGCTCGGTGGCTCGTCGCGTTTGCCACCAGCGGCGCATCGCTGCGTGATGGCGGGGTTCGCGGCGCCATGATTGCGGCCTGGAACGCTGGCGGCGGCCCGGCGGCTTTATGCCCGGCCATCATCGCCAACCACTACCCGTTTGTGCCCAGCGCGACTGCGGATGCGTCCATCGAGGATTTTACCCGTTTGCTGGGTCCCGGCGGCGCGATCGACGCTTTCGTCAACACGCAACTGAAACCGTTTGTGGACATGAAGGCCAAGCCTTGGAAACTGCAGCCGGTGGACGGCGCGAGTGCGCCGATCACGGCGGCCGATCTCGTTCAGTTCCAACGTGCCGCCACGATCCGCGACCTGTTTTTCCCCGCCGGCAACGCGCAGCCGATGGTCCGGTTCGATGTGACGCCGGGTCCCCTCGATCCGTCGGCGTCGTCTGCGACGCTCGATTTGGGGGGTGCGCCGGTCACGGTGGCGCGTAACGTTCCCGCCCGCCCTTCTGCGCTCGTCTGGCCGGCCCGGCCGCGCAGCACCGCCGCGCATTTGATCGTTGACGGGGCACCGGCAGCACCGTTGCAGATCGATACCGATGGACCCTGGGCTGCGTTCCGCCTGCTCGCCCGCGGCCGCACCACCAACAGCGGCGACCATCTCACCGTCGTGTTCAGTGGCAACGATCGCAACGCCCGTTTTGACCTGAGAGCGAATCCAAACCCTTTCGCTAGCACAATCCTTTCGGAATTTCGCTGTCCAACCGTACAATAATGATATCCCGCGCAAACACCTGGACACCGTAACGTTTTTCAAGCACGGTCCCGGCCTAAATGGCTGACCTCCTCAATCTGCCGGAACTGACCGATGGCTCACCGGCCGGCCCGAACCTGGAGCTGGACGCGGCGTTCGGCGAAATGGAGCGGGCTGCGCAAGGCAAGCCGGAAACCCAGTACGGCAACACCATCGAGCCGGCAGTGCCGCCGGACTGGAAAGAAACCGCCAGCCTCGCCAACAGCCTGCTGGAGCGAACGCGCGATCTGCGCGTGATGGTGTCGCTGGCTGTCGCACGGCTGCATCTGTCAGGCCTTCCCGCCTACGCTGAGGTGGTGGCGATGATCCGCCAGCACCTGGACACGATGTGGGAGCATATTCACCCGCAACTCGACCCGGAGGACGACAACGACCCAATGCAGCGCGCCAATGCGCTGCTGTTGTTGCAGGACCCGATCCGGGTGCTCCGCCCGATGCGGCTTCTGCCGCTGGCGGCGACCCCGAAAACCGGCCCCGTGTCCTGGCGCGACATCGCCGTGATGAACGGCACCCTAGAGCCCGAAGGAGGCCGCGAAAAGCTAAGCGAAGCCTTCGTGCGGGCGGCCTTCACCGAAACCAATCCCGAACGCCTCGCTGCCTTCATCCAAGCGGCGGACAGCCTGGTCGGCGACCTGCGCGCCATCCCTAAAGCGTTCGACACGTTCGCGAGCGTCGGCAGCGGCCCCGATCTGAAGGACATCACCAAGCTCGCGCTGGATATCCAAAAAGAGCTGACGAAGTATGGATCGCTGGCGAGCGAAGGCAGCCCTGCTGAAGAGGACCCTGCCGAAGACGTTTTGGACGCTAACGATACGGAACGGCCTGCGCGAACGTCAGCGCGCGGGGTTGCGACTATTCAGTCGATCACGTCGATCAGCAGCCGGGAAGATGCCCTGCGCGCGCTGGAGTTGGCAGCCGAATACTTTCGTAACGCCGAGCCATCGAGCCCGCTGCCATTATTGATCGAGCGTGCGCTGCGACTTGCGCCACTCCCGTTTCTCGAAATTCTCCGTAATTTGGCGCCAGACGGATTGATGCAGGCGCAAACTGTTGTCGGCTCGCCCGACGAATAAAGTGCAGCGCCTGCCCTGTGCGTTTTCGTTGCAGATAAGCGGCCATGGCGTTACGGTTATATAAGGACTTCAGGATCGGGGACGATAATGGCCAAAGCCAGCAGTCAAAAGTTCATCGCTCGGAACCGGGCGCCCCGCGTGCAGATCGAGTACGATGTCGAGACCTATGGGTCCGAAAAGAAAGTACAACTGCCGTTTGTGGTCGGTGTCATGTCGGACCTATCGGGCAAGCCAGCCGAAGCGCTGCCGCCGGTGGCCGATCGCAAAATGCTCGAGATCGACGTGGACAACTTCGACGACCGCATGAAGTCGATGAAGCCTCGCGTGGCGTTCATGGTTCCGAATACGCTGACCGGCGAGGGTAACCTCGCAGTGGACATCACCTTCGAAAGCATGGACGATTTCTCGCCCGGCGCGGTCGCCAAGAAAGTCGATAGCCTCGCAAAGTTGCTCGAGGCGCGCACGCAGTTGAGCAATCTGCTCACCTACATGGACGGCAAGAGCGGCGCTGAAGCTTTGATCACCAAGGCATTGAACGACCCCACCCTGCTGAAGACGCTCGCAGCAAAGCCGGCGCCGTCCGGTTCCGCCGAAGCCGGAGAGGAATAGCCCAATGTCGGAAGCCCAAGTCTCTGCGCCAGAAGCCGTCGCGCAGATCCAGGAAGGGGAGAGCGAGTTCGCCGCACTCCTGAACCGCGAGTTCAAGCCAAAGAGCGCCCGCGCGCGCGAGGCGATTGAGAGCGCGGTTCACACCCTAGCGCAACAAGCGCTGTCGCACACCGCCCTGGTGTCCGACGACTCACTTCGCGCAATCGACGCGATGATCAAGGCGCTGGACCGCAAGCTGACCGAGCAGATCAACCTGATCATCCACACTGAAGAGTTCCTCGCTTTGGAAGGCGCCTGGCGCGGCCTGCACCATTTGGTGAACAACACCGAGACGGACGAGCAGCTCAAGATCAAGGTCATGAACGTCTCCAAGAAGGAGATGGGCAAGAGCCTGAAGAAATTCCGCGGCACCGCCTGGGACCAGAGCCCACTCTTCAAGCGCATCTACGACGAGGAATACGGCCAGTTCGGTGGCGAGCCGTTCGGGCTGCTGGTCGGGGACTATCAATTCGATCATTCCCCGCAGGACGTTCAGATGCTGAGCGACCTGGCACAGGTGGCGGCGTCCGCGCACGCTCCATTCCTGGCCGCGGCTGCGCCGAGCGTGATGCAGATGGAAAGCTGGGACGAGCTTTCGAACCCCCGCGACCTGACCAAGATCTTCCAGACGCCGGAATACGCGTCCTGGCGCTCGCTGCGTGAAAGCGAGGATGCACGCTATATCGGGCTGGCGATGCCGCGCTTCCTGGCGCGCCTGCCTTACGGCGCCAAGACGGAGCCGGTGGAGGAGTTCGGCTTCGAGGAAGACGTCGTTCGGGCGGAAGGCGAGGGCGAGAAATTCGCCTGGTGCAACTCGGCTTATGCCATGGCCACCAATATCACACGGGCCTTCAAGCTATACGGCTGGTGCTCGCAGATCCGCGGCGTCGAGAGCGGTGGCGCGGTGGATGGTCTGCCGGTTTACACGTTCCCGGATGCGGATGGCGGCGTGGCAATGCAATGCCCCACCGAGATCGCGATCCCAGATCGGCGGGAAGCGGAGCTGGCGAAGAACGGCTTCATGCCGCTGATATTCAAGAAGAACTCCGACTTCGCAGCATTCATCGGCGCACAGTCGTTGCAGAAACCGCAGGAATATGATGATCCGGCAGCGACCGCGAACGCAAACCTTGCCGCCCGCCTGCCCTACCTGTTCGCGACCTGCCGGTTCGCGCACTTCTTGAAGTGCATGGTGCGCGACAAGATCGGCTCGTCCAAGACCAAGGCACAGCTGCAGGAATGGCTGCAATCCTGGCTTACGATGTACGTGGACGGTTCGCCTGACTCGAGCACCGATGATTGGAAGGCCACGCATCCGCTCGCCGAAGGGACAGTCGAGCTAGAGGAAAACGAGGAGAACCCCGGCTATTATCGGGCAAAGTTCTTCCTCAAGCCTCATTATCAGCTCGAAGGACTGACCGTATCGCTAAGACTCGTCTCGCGTATGCCGAAATAATTCAAACCTAAGGGAGCTTTAGCATGGCAATTTCCGGTTACATGTTCTTCCAAGACTACAATGGCAAGTACATGCCATCAGAGTCGCAAGTTGACATGACTGCGAACGCAAAAGACACGATGTGGAAAACCTACGGTTTCGGCGACGCCCAATCTGCTGGCGGTTTGTTCGAAATCGAGGATTTCAGCTTCGACATCGAGCAAACGCTCAGCATCGGCAGCCAGGCCACCGGCGCTGGCGCCGGCAAAGTCACGTTCAACCCGTATTCGATCACCCGCAAGATCGACAAGTTTTCGCCGATCCTGTACCAAAACGCCTGTTCCGGCACGCCTTACCAGCAAGTGACCCTGGCGCTGCAAAAATCGTCTGGAGGCAACACGGCCGCCGTGACGTACCTCGTCTTCAACTTCAAACTCGTAGCATGCAAGACCATCGCCTGGTCCTATGATGACGAGGCGCCAAAAGAAACCGTCACCTTCGAGTACGGCGGCCTGCAGGTTTTCTACTCGCAGCAGGATGCGAGCGGCAACTTCAGCAAAGGCGTCATCCCCGGCGGTTGGAACCGGGTCAAGAACGTCTCCGACACCGACCCCAAGGCGCTTATCAAGTAGGATCCACGTTGGACTCTCGCGCAGCTCTGCAGAGCGGCGACGTCCGGCTGGCACTCGACCTCTTGAAGGCCGATGTCCGCCGGGCGCCCCGCGACGCGAAGCTGCGAACCTTCCTATTCCAACTGTTCTGCATCACCGGCGAGTGGGACCGTGCGCTCACGCAACTCGAACTCGCCGGTGAGCTTGACCCATCGGCAGCTCCGATGGTGCAGACCTATCAGGCGGCGATCCGCTGTGAGGTCTTGCGCGCCAAGGTCTTCGCGGGCACCCGCTCACCGACCGTCCTTGGTGAACCCGGCGCTTGGCTGCCGTTGCTCATCGAAGCGACCAGGCTGCTCGGCACTGGTGAGCCGGCGCGCGCCGCGCAACTTCGGGACGCAGCCTTTGACGCCGCTCCAGCTTCCGCCACCACGATCGATGGCGTGGAAAACGAGTGGGTGGCCGATGCGGACCCGCGGCTCGGCCCGGTTGCCGAAGCGATCGTGGACGGCAAATACGTCTGGGTTCCCTACACCCGCATCCGCACCATCACATTCGAGCCGCCGGCCGACCTGCGAGACCATGTTTGGATGCCGGCCCGCTTCACCTGGGACAACGAAGGCGAGGCCTTCGGCTTCGTTCCCACCCGCTATTCCGGCACAACCGAAAGCACCGACCCGGCCCTGCTGCTGGCCCGCCGCACCGAATGGCTCGAACAGGACGAATGGTCGCTCCCCATCGGACAGCGCATGCTGGTAACCGACGCCGCCGAGGCAGCGCTGATGGACATCCGCCGGGTCGTCATCGAACCTGCCGGCGAAGCCGCACCGGACTGATCTCATGGCAGGCATCCAGGGCCGCGAGCGGCTCCAGCCATCGCTGCTCGACCGGTTAACCGACAACGCACCGACGCGGCAAAAGGACGGACCCGACAGCCAGAGCTTCTCCGCCGCGCAGTTCCGTCAGGCGGTGCTGCGGGACTTGGCCGCGCTGCTGAACACGTCGAACCTCGCGACGATCGAAGACCTCTCGGCCACGCCGCTGGTGGCTAAATCCACGCTCAACTACGGCATTCCAGGCTTTGCTGGGCTGCTGCAAAACACCGCCCGCTCCAACGCGCTGGAACGCGAACTGGCCGACGCCATCCGCGCTTACGAGCCGCGCATTCGCCCCGAAAGCCTGCGGGTACGCGCCGGCAGCAACGATGAGGGCTCTGCCACCCCAGCGCTGGTTTTCACCATCGAGGGGGAGCTTTGGGCGCAACCCGTGCCCCAGCAATTGTTCCTGCAAACCACGATCGAGGTCGAAACCCGGCTTGCTGTCGTCACCGAAGTGAAGGAGGCGCGCTGATGGACCCCCGGCTGATGCGCCACTACGAGGCCGAGTTGACCTACATGCGCGACATGGGGGCGGAGTTCGCCAACGAGTTTCCCAAGGTTGCCGGCCGGCTTGACCTTGCAAACACCGAAGTCGCCGATCCGTTCGTCGAACGGCTGCTTGAAGGCTTTGCCTTCCTGACTGCCCGCATCCAGCTCAAGATGGAAGCGGAGTTCCCAACCTTCACTCAATCGCTTTTGCAGATGGTGTACCCGCATTACGCAGGGCCTACGCCATCCATGGCGATCGTGGCGATCACGCCGTCAGACGCGCTGCGCGGCCTGCCGGCGGGTGTGGCGCTGCCGGCTGGGACCGAGCTGCGCAGCCTGCTGGGCACCGAAGACCAGACCAACTGCGTCTTCCGCACCGCCCATCCATTGAAGCTGCTGCCGGTCGAGGTTGCGGAGGTCGAGTATATCGCCGCGAGCGCCGCCGTCGCGGCCCTCGCTGTGCCCGACGCTGCCAATGCCAAGGCTGCGATCCGCATCAAGCTGCGCAGCATGGGTGGCCAGCCCTTCACAAAGATCGCGCTGGAACGGCTGACCTTCTACCTGGCCGGCGCCGAACTCGCGCGGATGCGGCTGTACGAGCAGCTTGCCGCCCAGGTTCTGTCTATCGTCGTGCGCCCTGTGGAACGGCCCGTGCCCTGGCACGAACGTCTGCGCCCATCCGCCCTGCAACCCACCGGGTTCGAGCCGGACGAGGCTATGCTGCCGGCGCAGCCGCAAACCTTCGACGGCTACCGGCTGCTGCAGGAATACTACGCGCTGCCCGATCGGTTTCTGTTCTTCACCCTCTCCGGCCTAGACCGCGCCGCCATCCGCACACCCGGGCCTGAGCTCGAGATCATCATCCTGCTGGAGCGTAGCGAGCCCACCCTGGCTTCGCTGAGCCCTGACCAGTTCCGGCTGAATTGCACCCCCGCGATCAACCTGTTCCCGAAGCGCAGCGACCGTGTGAACCTGCAAGCCAACGAGACCGATCACCTCGTCGTGCCGGACCGGATGCGCCCGCTCGACTACGAGGTGTTCTCGGTTCTGGGCATGGAAGGCTTCCCTGCGGATGGCGGCCCGACCCAGCCGTTCTTCCCGTTCTATGCCGCCAATGATCTCAGCCGGAACCCGGGCCACCGCAGCTACTACATGCTGCGCCGTCAGCCACACCTAATGTCCTCCCGCGCCCGGCAGCGCGGCCCACGGTCGAGCTATTTGGGCCACGACCTGTTCGTCTCGCTGGTCGATGCGGACCACGCGCCGGTGTCGGAGGGTCTGCGCCAGCTCGGGCTCGACCTGATGTGCACCAATCGCGACTTGCCGATGTCGATGCCGGTGGGCAAGCAGCATACCGACTTCACCGTCGCGGTGAATGCGCCCATAGCGTCAATCCGCTGTCTCGTCGGGCCGACCACGCCGCTGCCATGCCGCAGCGATGGCGAGATGGCATGGCGCTTCATATCCCACTTAGGGTTAAACTATCTCAGCCTGACCGACACAGACCGGGTGCAGGGCGCGGCTGCCCTACGTGAGTTGCTGCGACTATACGTCCCGCCCAATAACGTGCGAGCATCCCGCCAGTTAGACGGCCTGCTGTCCGTGTCGGCGGAACCCATCGTGCGCCGCCTGCCTGGCGCCGGGCCGGTCTGTGCCGGCCGCGGGCTGCAGGTGAAGCTGTCGATCGACGATACGCCGTTCGGCGGCGCCGGCGGCATCGTGCTCGGGGCCGTGCTGGACCGGTTCTTCGCCAAATACGTCTCGATCAATGCCTTCACTGAGACCGTGATGATGAGCCCGGACCGCGGGCAGGTGATGCGCTGGCCGCTACGCCTCGGTCGCCGGCTGGTCCTGTAGCCGCCGATGTCGCTGGCCGAAACCAAAGCGCCCCAACCGTCCGTCGGGACGCCCGCGGCCGCCGGAAGCTCCGGCCTGCCGGTGGCCGCGCGAACCGCGCCGCATGGCTTCGGCTTCCACGCCCTGTTGCGCCTGTTCGAGGCGCTGAACGCCCACCGCCCTCGGCTGGGCCGCAGCCTTCGCCCGGCGCAGGACGCGATCCGCCTCGGGCAAGAGCCTGCAGTCACCCACGCTCCTGCCTCACTCGCCGGGTTCGAGACCGGCGAGGAAGGCCGGCCGGACCGGCTGCTGGTCCATATGTTCGGCCTGTTCGGACCCGATGGCCCGCTGCCGCTGCACATAACGGAGCAGGCGCGCGACCGGCAGCGCAATCACGGCGACACGACGCTGCGACGCTTCATCGATCTGTTCCACCACCGCACGCTGTCGCTGTTTCACCGCGCCTGGGCCGATGTGCGCCCGACCGCCAGCTTCGACCGGCCGGAGGAGGACCGCTTTGGTCATTACGTCGGCGCGCTGATTGGCCTATCCAGCGGAGGCCTGCGCAAGCGCGACGCGATGCCGGACCTGACGAAGTTGCACTTTGCAGGGCTGCTGGCCGGGCAGACCCGCAACGCCGAAGGGCTTGGGGCAATCCTGTCCAGCTTCTTCACCATGCCGGTCCACGTCGAGAGCTTCGTCGGCGCATGGCTCACCTTACCCGGGGAGGACTGGTCCCGCCTGTCGGAGGGTCCGCGCACGATGGCGCTCGGTTCCTCGTCGATGCTCGGCGCGCGGGTCTGGAGCCGGCAGCACAAATTCCGCGTCGTGTTCGGCCCCCTCAGCCTGGCGGAGTATGAGCGCTTGCTGCCCGGCGGCCTCAGCTTCCACCGGCTGGTGCCGATCGTGCGCAATTGGGCCGGCGACGCGCTGGCCTGGGACGTCAACATGGTGCTGCGGCGCGACGAAGTCCCCGCCACCCGCCTGGGCCAGCAGGGCCAACTCGGCTGGACAAGCTGGCTGATGCCGCGCCCCAGCCATAAAGACGCCGCCGACCTGTTCCTGGAAGCCGGGGCCGACACACACGGCCGCACCGCCACCGTCAAGCCGCATCGCACCAAGCGATCCAACCGCGAGGACCACGTCCCATGACCGAGATCAGCCGGGCCGTTCTATTCGGAAAGCTCAACCCGCTCGCCTACCGGGCCGTCGAGGGCGCGACGGTGTTCTGCAAGCTGCGGGGCAACCCGTATGTCGAGCTCGTGCACTGGCTGCACCAGATCCTGCAGGTGCCCGACAGCGATTTGCACCGGGTCATCAAGCAGTTCGGCCTGGAGCCGTCGCGATTGGCCACCGACTTGACGGCCGCGCTCGACAAGCTGCCGCGCGGCGCCACGGCGATCCAGGATTTCAGCCCGGTGATCGAGGAATCGATCGAACGCGCCTGGGTCTTTGCCACGCTGATGTTCAAGCAGAACCAGGTCCGCACGGCACATCTGCTGCTGGCCATCCTGAACACCACGGCGCTGCGCAACGCGCTGTTCGCCACGTCGCGCGAGTGGGAAAAGATCAAGCCCGACGATTTGTCGGACGCGATCCCCGCCTTGAACGACTCGCCGGAAGCGCAGCAGGCGGCGACCGATGGAGCGGCCGTGCCCGGCGAGACAAGCGGCGCAATGGCGCCAGCCTCGATGGGCAAGCAGGAGGCGCTGGCCAAGTTCTCGGTTGACCTCACCGCGAAGGCTAAGGAAGGCCAGATCGACCCGGTAACCGGGCGCGATGCGGAAATTCGTCAGGTGATCGACGTGCTGATGCGCCGCCGCCAGAACAACCCGATCCTGACCGGTGAAGCCGGCGTCGGCAAAACCGCCGTCGTCGAAGGTTTCGCCTTGCGCATCGCCGCGAACGATGTGCCGCCGCCGCTGCAGGGCGTCAGCCTGCGCACTCTTGATGTCGGCCTGCTGCAGGCCGGCGCCAGCATGAAAGGCGAGTTCGAGAACCGCCTGCGCCAAGTGATCGAGGAGGTGCAGTCCTCTCCGACGCCGATCATCCTGTTCATCGACGAGGCGCACACGCTGATCGGCGCCGGTGGTGCCGCCGGCACCGGCGACGCGGCCAACCTGCTCAAGCCGGCACTCGCGCGCGGCACCTTGCGCACCATCGCCGCCACGACGTTTGCCGAATACAAGAAATATTTCGAGAAGGACCCGGCGCTGACCCGGCGCTTTCAGGTCGTGCAGGTGGACGAGCCTGACGAGGAGAAGGCGATCGGCATGATGCGCGGCATCGCCGGGGCGCTGGAGAAGCACCACAAGGTGCTGCTGCTGGACGAGGCGATCGAGGCGTCGGTGCGGCTGTCGCACCGCTATATCCCGGCCCGCCAGCTTCCCGACAAATCGGTCAGCCTTTTGGATACGGCGGCGGCCCGCGTCGCCATCAGCCAATCCGCCGTGCCGTCCGCGGTGGAGGACACGCGCCGCCGCATCAGCCTGCTGGACACCGAGCACGCCATCATCGGCCGCGAGGAGGACGTCGGCATCGATGTCGGGGACCGCAAGACCAAGGTAGAAGCCGCGCTGGCCGAGGCTAAGACGCAACTGACCGGGCTGGAAGCGCGGTGGGAGACTGAGCGCGGACTGGTGGAACGCCTGCTCGCGCTGCGTGCGTCGTTGCGCGAGGGCGGCAAACCGGTGGAGGCGCCCGCTGACCCGGCAGCGCCGAACCGCGCGGCGTTGCTGGCCGAGTTGACCGAGGTGCAAGCAGCGCTCGCGGCCCACCAGGGCGAAACGCCGCTGATCCTGCCCAGCGTGGACCAGCAGGCGGTGGCCGCCGTGGTGGGCGACTGGACGGGCATTCCCGTCGGCCGGATGGTCCGCAACGAGGCGGAAGCGGTAATAAACCTGGCGGCGACACTCGGACGGCGGGTGGTCGGTCAGGATCACGGCCTGGAAATGATTGCCCGCCGGGTGCAAACCGCCCGCGCCGGCATGGACAATCCGGTCAAGCCGGTGGGCGTGTTCATGCTGTGCGGCCCGTCCGGCGTAGGCAAAACCGAAACCGCGCTGGCCGTTGCCGAAGCGCTGTACGGTGGCGAACAAAACCTTATCACCATCAACATGAGCGAGTTTCAGGAGGCGCACACCGTCTCCACGCTGAAGGGTGCGCCGCCCGGCTATGTCGGCTATGGCGAGGGTGGCGTGCTGACCGAGGCGGTGCGTCGCAAGCCATACTCCGTGGTGCTGCTAGACGAGATCGAGAAGGCGCACCCGGACGTGCACGAGATCTTCTTCCAGGTGTTCGACAAGGGCGT
>CAZZVB010000035.1:0-25878 GCA_964657445.1 uncultured Burkholderiaceae bacterium
TGCTTGGGCGGTAGTGGCGAGTTGAGTGAGCGTTGCCTTCTGGGCCGGATTGCCGGCGATCACCGTCATCATCTGCTTGACCAGCGCGGTCAGCTCGGCCGTCAGTGCGGCCGGGGCCGGACCGCCGGGCGCCGCAGCCGCCTGGGCCGGGGCCGGCTCGGCTGCCGCTTGCGGCGCGGGCTCAGCGGGCGGAGCCGCGGCGGCGGCCTCGGGGGCTGCCGCATCGGGGGGCGCCGCGCCATCATCTGCATCGCCAGCATCGCCACCCGACGCGTCGCCGCCGCCCTGGGTGATGTTCACCTTGCTGACGCCGCTGCCCTTGAGGGCCATGATCAGCTTGGCTTCGACGCCACTGACCTGCTTATCCATCTCAAAATTCGCGGTCGCGGAGTCGTTGTCGTCGATCGTCACTATACCGGAATAGACTGGCTTTACCTTCGCATCGAGCAGCGCTTTGGCCAGTGCTTTCGGCTTGAGCATCTTGTCGAGCTTGATGACCGCCTTGCCGTCGCTGCCGAGACCGAAGGCGGCATTGACCGGCTTGCTCTGCGCAATTTTGAATAGCGTCTTGAGCTCGGTAAGGCTGCTGCCGGGTCCCTCGGATGCTGCTGCCACGGCGGGTCTCCTTGACTGATTGTTACGGTATCTATCACCACGATATAGCAACGGTGTGATCTGGGTCACGCCAGAACCGGCTCCTGGCAGCAATCTATCGGCGCGGCCGTTGCCGTATCAGGGAGTTCACCGCGGCCACTCGCCCGCGGCCGTCATGCCGGGAGCTGACCGCTTGATCCGCAGACCAATTGTATCGTGCGCCTAGAGCCGTCATCATCGCAACAAACCGGTCTAGAACCGAATTTCCGCAGGTGTCCTCGTCATGAATTACGATGTGAACTTCGGCAGCCTTGCCTTCGCACCGCCCGCTGCACCCGGGACTGCATTCCGGCTCGCCCTGCTCGGTGACTTTTCGGGCCGCGCCAGCAAGGGCATCATCGAAACCGGTGACACGCTCGCCGCGCGCAAGCCGCTCAAAGTCGATGTGGACAGTCTGGACGATGTGCTGGCGCGCCTAGCGCCCCGTATCGTCATTCCGCTCGGCGACGAAGGCAGCGTCGAGGTCGCCATCGCCAGCATGGACGACTTCCATCCCGATCAGATCGCGGAGGCGCTGCCACTGTTCGAGGAGTTGCTGGCCCTGCGGCGCAATTTGCAAAGCCGCGCCGGGTTCGACCGGGCCGCCAAGGAAGTGCTGTCCTGGGCCGGTGCCGAACCGCTAGCCGCACCCGAAACCCGGCGTGCGCGCGGCGGGGCCGTTGCCACCGACCGCAAGCTCAGCGACTTCGCCCGGCTGACTGGCCGGCCCGCCATCGCCGAAGCCTCCACCGACGATCTAGTGCGCCGCCTGATCGGGCCATACATTGTGCCATCCAAGGATTCGCGGCAGGAGGCGCTGGTCGCCCGCGTCGATGCGGCCCTCTCGGACGCTATGCGCAGGGTGCTGCACCATCCGGAGTTCCAGGCCGCCGAAGCGCTCTGGCGCGGCGTCGAGATGCTGGTACGCGGTCTGGAAACCGGGGCCCGACTGCAGATCGTGCTTTACGACATCTCCGCCGAGGAACTCGCAGCCGATCTGGCCGCCAGCGACGCGCTGGAAGATAGCGCGCTCTATTCCCTGCTGATCGAACAGCCCGCCGCCGACGTGGGCGCCGGACCGCTCAGCTTTCTGTCAGGGTTCTACGGGTTCGAGCTATCTCCGCCACACGCCGACCTGCTAGGCCGCATGGCGCAGCTTGCCGCGGCGGCCGGCGCGCCATTCGTCGCCGGTATCGGCCCGGACGCGCTGCGTACGCCGCGGCACGAATGGCACCCTCTGGTGCAGTCCGCCTGGACGGCGCTGCAGCAATCGCCAGCGGCAGCGTATCTCGGGCTGGCGTCGCCGCGATTCCTGCTGCGGATGCCCTACGGCAAAAAGACCGACCCGATCGACGCCTTCGCGTTCGAGGAGTTCACGCGGCAGGGCGGACTGAGCGGCATGCTATGGGGGAGCCCGGCCATTCTCGTGGCGCAACTGGCTGGGATGAGCTGGTTGCAAGGCGGCAAGTCCATGAAGCTCGGCTCCGCCAGCGTGGTGGGAGACTTGCCTGTCTATGTTTATCACGATGCCGACGGCGACCAGGTGGCGCTCCCTTGCACAGAGCGCCTGTTCACTGAGCGTCAGGCTGCGCAGATCGCCAGCACCGGCGTCATCCCGGTGGTCAGCTTGCGCGGCCGGCCGGAAGTGCGCGTGGCCGGCTTCGCATCGCTCGCCGGCGCGACGCTGGCGGGCCGTTGGGCGCCCGTCACCGTAAAACCCACGCCCGCCACTGTGCCACAGCCTGCAGCCCGACCCGAGGTCGAAGCCGAGGCGGAGGAGGCAGTCGCAGCCGCGGCGGATGCCGCGCCGGCCGATCCGATCGACACCAGTGACCTGGATGCATTGCTGGCCGGGCTCGAGACCCAGCCGGAAACGGCAACGGTGGAGGTTGCAGCGCCCGCGGTTGAGGCTGCGGCCGAAGACGACCTCGACGCGTTGCTCGCGAGCCTTAGCGCCGAACCCGCCCCGGCGGCGGCGGACGAGACTGATTCCGAGTTGGACGCTTTACTGGCGTCGCTGAAATAGCTGCTGGATCAGCTCAGCGCGGGCGGACCATCAAGTCGATGCGATCGGCCTGACCTGGCGAGGCCGGTTCGCGGTTTTCCCGCAGAACACGGTGCGCCGGCACGCCGAGCGTGGCGAGCTGTGCTTCCAGCAAACCACTGCGCAGGTCGGCCATGGCCACGACCATCGCCGCCGCGTCGGCGGCCAGGTAGCGGACCAGCGCCAGCACGTAGGCGGGATGCTGCGCTGCGGCATCGGAAGCCGCTTGGACCGCTTGTAGCGCGGCCTCGTTCAGCGACGCCGACCACTCGGCGAAGATCACCGTTGCCAGCCCCAACTGGCCTCGTGCCCGATTCATGATCGCGGGATGAATGATCCACATCACCTCCTCGGTGTCCGCCTCGCCCGCATAGCGTTCCCGTAGCGCATCGACCGCTGATTTTGACTCGCACGTGACGACCTCGATCGTTACATGAGCGGGCAAAGTGTTGGCGAGGAAGTCATCGATGTATTGTTCGCCCCGCACGAGCCAGCCCTGTCCGGCGCACTCGGCCAGCAGGATGTCGGCTATCATGGCGATCTCCTCCCAAGGGTTGGTCCTTGCTGCCTCACCGGTGCAGCCGTGGCGTTAAGGCTCAGCCTTTCCGGCGCCGGCCGCGGCAGCCGGGTTCTGACATCTGGTACGCTATCCATCGGCCGCAGCGAGCGCAACGACTGGCAGTTGGACGATCCGGACCGGCACCTGTCCAAGACGCATTGCGTGATAAGCGCCGAGATGGGCCAGTATGTGCTGACCGACCTCAGCACCAACGGTGTCTACATCAACGGCGCGCGCCAGCCAACTTCGCGTGACAGCCGGGTCATCCTCACCGACGGAGATCAGTTCCGGCTCGGCGAATACCTGATCGCCGTGGAGGAAGTGGCTGGCCCCGGCGCATCCGCTCCGTCGAGCCCAGGCGGGTCCGCGCTCGATGGAGACCCGCTTGACATTGATCCGCTGGACGATCCGCTAGGACGAACGCCCGATCCGTCTTTCAGCCATCCCGTGCATGCCGCGGCCGTACCCCGCCGGATGGAGGATCCGTTCGATCGGATGGACGAAAACCGCCCTCGCCCAATGGCCAGCCCGGATGATGACCTCTTTTCCGGGGTGAAGCCGGCAGTGAACTGGTCGGGTCCGTCCCAGCCCGATCATGCCGACGCGCCGCGCCATGCAATGGCCTTGCCCAAGGTGCTGCCGCCGGTAAGCGCGCCAAACAACGCCATGGACATCGACTTCGACGCCTTGATCGGCGACCTTTCGCCGTTTGCAGCACCCGCACCGCCGCCGCAAGGCTCTCCGCCTACGACCCGGCCGCAGCCAGTGACAAACGATCCATTCGCAGAGTTCGACGACCTGATGGCGCCGGCTCCGTCTGTGCCCCAACCCTTGCCGAACCAAGCACCGGTGCCTCAGGCTCCGCCTACGCCCCCGACCACGGCGCCAGCCCAGCCTGCGGCTGCCACCGCGCCCCAAGCGGCAACGTCACCAGCAGCCGCCTTGGCAGGCGATGGTATGCAGGCGGCGCTTCGCGTCGTGCTGGAAGCGGCCGGTCTGGCCGGCAACCCACTGATCAATCCCGCAACCGCCGACGCCGAAGCGACCCTGCGCAACATCGGGGAGGTGTTCCGCGCGTTGACCGAGGGTCTGCGGGAGGTGCTGATGTCGCGGGCCGCCATCAAGGGTGAGCTGCGGGTCGAACAGACATTGATGAAGTCCCACAACAACAACCCGCTGAAATTTTCGTTCAGCCCGGACGATGCGGTCGTGGCGCTGCTGAGTGCTGGACGGCCTGGCTACATGCCCCCGCTGAAAGCCGCGCGGGAAGCGTTCGATGACATCAAGACGCACGAGCTGGCCGTGATCGCCGGCGTGCAGACCGCCTTGATCGGACTGCTGCACCGCTTTGACCCGGAGACACTGGAGTCGCGCCTGACCAGCACGATGCTAGCAAGCGTGCTGCCGGGCGCGCGAAAGGCGCGGCTATGGGACAGCTTCCGCGATCTTTACAAAACCATCGCCTCCGAAGCAGAGGACGATTTCCAGGCTGTGTTTGGGAAGGCTTTCGCCAAGGCATACAAGGCGCAGAGCAATCGCGAGTAGCGGCTCGGCTTCAAGCCTCGTCACGCTTCCTTTTGCAGACGCAAAGGAGCATCGTTTCCTAAACGCAAAGGGAGACAACGCATGAGTCCAGCTCGGCCCTCGAAACCCGCGACGGCGATTTGGCGGGAAGCGGCCGTGCTGATCGCTCCCATCCTGCTGTTGGCAGGCTGCGGAGGACCGCCGCCGCCACCGCCGCCCACCATCGCTCAGGTCAAGCTCGTCGCCAGCAGCGACGTCAATCCGTCCCAATCCGGCGCCGGCAATCCAGTCGTCGTCCGCGTCTATCAACTCGCCTCGCCTGCGGCTTTCGGTAAGGCGGAGTTTTTCCCGCTGCTCAACACCGACTCGGCTGTACTCGGGCAGGATCTGGTGAAGCGCGATGACTATCTGCTGGCGCCCGGGTCCACGAAGGACGCGGCGATCACGCTCCCTGACCGGGTTACCGACATCGGCGTGTTCGCAGTCTATCGCGACTTCCAGACCAAGACATGGCGGGTGGATGTGTCACCGCCGTCACATAAGACCACGCCGGTCACCATTAACCTCACGGCCGCCGGCGCTGCCGTCGCGCCCGCACCGTAGTCGTGAGGCAATAGAATTGGGTTGGGACAATAAAGTCGTCTGGAGTGAGGGGCTGTTCCTGCAGCCCCAGCACCTGCAACAGCAGGAACGTTACCTTGAGCGGTTGATCCGTGCGAGCACCGCCGGGTTGACGCCCTTCAGCTACGGGCTGAGTCAGGTCGAGGTCGATACCGATCTGCTCACCTTGGGCAAGTTCGCGTTGCGCTCGGCGGCCGGGCTGATGCCGGACGGAACCCCGTTCAGCATTCCCGGCGATGTAGACCAGCCACCGCCGATCGACTTGCCGGAAACGTTGCGCAACGCGACGCTGCACCTGATCCTGCCGGCCCGCCAGCCCGGTGCGGTTGAGACCACCTCGGCCGAGCGCCTGGAAACCGCAGCCCGCTTCGTGGTGGACGAACACGAAGCCATCGATACCAACGCCGGGTACCAGTCCGTGGCGACTTTGCCGATCGGGAGGCTGCGCATGCGCCTCGCCTTGGAGCAAGATGCCGGCGGCGGCCAGGTGGCGCTCGGCATCATCCGCGTGACGGAAGTGCGGGCCGACCGGTCGGTCGTACTGGACGAGAGCTACATTCCACCGGTGCTGGTATGCGAGGCGTCTGGCGTGCTGGCCGGCTTCGTCGCGCAGTTACAGGGACTGCTGCACCAGCGGGCGGAGGCGCTGGCCGGGCGCGTGTCCGAAAGCACCACGCGCGGCGCGGCCGAGATCGCGGACTTCATGCTGTTGCAGCTCTGCAACCGTTACGAGCCACTGATGACGCATCTGGCGGCCAGCATCGGGCAATTGCATCCGGAAACGCTGTATGGCGTGCTACTGCAATTGGCCGGCGAGCTTGCAACCTTCACCGAAAGCCGCAAGCGCCCGGTGACCTTCCCGCCCTACCGGCATGACGACCTGCACGCAACGTTCCGCCCAGTGATGGCGGCGCTGCGGCAGTCCTTGTCCGCCGTGCTGGAACAAACGGCGGTGCCGATCCCGCTGCAGGAGCGTAAGTTCGGTATCCGAGTCGGCCCAATCGTGGACCGCAGCCTCGTAACGGACGCGACATGGGTGCTGGCGGTGAAGGCGCAGATCCCAGCCGAGACGCTGCGGCGCGGCTTGCCCAACCAGATCAAGATCGGGCCGGTGGAGCAGATCCGCGAGCTGATCAACGTTGCGCTGCCGGGTATCGCCATCCGCGCCCTGCCGGTGGCGCCGCGGCAACTGCCGTATTACGCCGGCACATCCTATTTCGAGCTCGACCGCAGCAGCCCGTATTGGGCGGCACTGGCGCGGGCCGGCGGCGTCGCCATCCACATCGCGGGCGACATACCGGGACTGGAAATCGAATGCTGGGCGATCCGGGGATAGCGCATGGCCAATGATCCGTTTGCCGAACCCGGCGACACCGAAGGCACGGTGTTCAGGCCGCGTCCCTCGGGAACCTCCGCTGGTTATAGCCCCTCCGCGCCGCGCGCCGCCGCCGCAGCGGCCCGGCCGGTGCCGAAGGTGGGCGACAATGCCCTGGTGGCTGCCGCCAGCCCCGTGCTGGCCGCAATCATCCGCATCGCCAGCGATCGCGCGCAGCCGCCCGACCCGGAAAAGCTGCGCAACGCAATGATCAAGGCGATCCGCCGGTTCGAAAGTGATGCGGTCGCGACCGGCCTGGACACACGTTCGCTCCGCGCGGCGCGCTACGCCCTATGCGCCACCATTGACGACATGGTGCTCAGCACGCCCTGGGGGAGCCAGTCCAGTTGGGCGCAGCAGAGCATCACCAGCGTATTCCATAATGAGGTGATCGGCGGCGACCGTTTCTTCGATATCCTGGAGCAGATGCAGGCCGATCTGGGCCACCACGCGCCGGTCGTGGAGCTGATGTATCTGTGCACGTCGCTCGGCTTCGAAGGCCGCTACCGGGTGCTGCCGAGGGGCGTGGCCGCGCTGACCGAACTGCGCGACGGTGTTTACCGGACGCTCCGGCAGCGTAAGGGCGATTTTGAGCGGGAGCTCGCGCCGCATTGGAAGGGTGAAGACGCCGGCGCCCGCTCACTGGCGAACCGCGTTCCGCTCTGGATGCGCGGCGTGGCCACACTGGCGATTGCCGGAGCGATGTACATGGCGTTCAGCTTCTTGCTGGCCGGCCAGTCCGACGTTGCCTTCGCCGAGCTGGCCGGACTGCCGCCGCAAGCCGTCATGACGGTGACGCGATCCGTGGCGCGGGGTCAGCCGGCCGCCCCGGTTTCGGCGCCACAGCAAGCGGCGCCTACGCCGGCAAGCGGTTTCAGCATGCGGCTGCGGCAGTTCCTAGCGCCGGAAATCCGCGATGGGCTGGTGCAGGTGCTGGAAGACGCGCAGACCATCACCGTCCGACTGACCAACCGCAACATGTTCGCGTCTGGCACGGCCGTGCTGGGCGACGCTTACCCGGCACTGCTGCAGCGGATCGGCGACGCGTTGGAGACCGAACCCGGCCAGGTGACCGTGTACGGCTACACCGACAACCAGGCCATCCGTACCGCGCGCTTCCCGTCCAACTTCGAGCTGTCTCAGGCCCGTGCCGACACCGTTGCGGCGGCGCTGCGGGCACGGCTGAAAAGTCCGGGCCGGCTCAAGGCCCAGGGCAAGGGCGAGAACGACCCCATCGCGACCAATGCCACTCCGGACGGCCGGCAGCAGAACCGGCGGACCGAGATCGTGCTCACCAAGGCTTCGGACGCGCTATGATGAGAACCTTCTATCGATCCCACTGGCTGCGCACCGGGCTCGTCGTCGCGGTGATGATGGTGCTGGTCTGGCTGCTGGGCCCACTGCTCGGCTTCGGCAGCTTGCACCCGCTCGAGACCGAGATCGCCCGCTACATCGCCATCGCAGCGCTGTTCGTGCTGTGGCTCGTGTCCAACCTGGTGCAGGACCTTTACGCCAAGAAGCATGACAAGGCGCTCGCCAGCGGCATGGCAGAGGCGTCACCGGAAGCGCAGGCCGCCGACGCCCGCACCAAGGAGACGCAGAAGGCGTCCGCCGAGGAAGTGGCGCTGCTCAGCGACCGGCTGCAAAAGGCCACGCAGGCGTTACGCACATCCAAGCTCGGCGGCTCGCGCAAGCGGCTGTCGATGATGCCTTGGTACATGATCATCGGCCCGCCCGGCGCGGGGAAGACGACCGCGTTGCAGAACTGCGGCCTGCGCTTTCCGCTCGACAACGCCAAGCCGATCGCAGGCGTCGGCGGCACGCGAAACTGCGAGTGGATGTTCACGGACGAAGCGGTGCTGATCGATACCGCCGGACGCTACACGACGCAGGACAGCGCGGCCGAGGTGGATAGCGCCGGCTGGCTCGGCTTCCTGGCGCTGCTGAAAAAACACCGCCGGCGGCAGCCGCTGAACGGTGCCCTGGTCGCCATCAGCCTGTCCGACCTCGCGACCCAGACGGAAGACGAACGGAAAGCCCATGCTCGCGCCATCCGGCAGCGGGTGCGCGAGTTGACCGACAATCTCGGCCTCCGGCTGCCGGTGTACGTGCTGTTCACCAAGGCTGACTTGATCGCCGGCTTCTCGGAGTTCTTCGACAATCTCGGCCGAGAGGAGCGGGAACAGGTCTGGGGCATGACCTTCCCGGTCGATAATGGTACCGACGAGGAGGGCGCAGTCGCCGGGTTCGCGGCTGAGTTCGACCTGCTTCTCACACGGCTGAATGACCGCATGCTTGAACGCGTGCATCAGGAGCCGGACATCCGCCGCCGCCGCCTGATCTATGGCTTCCCGCAGCAGGTGGCCTCGTTGCGCGACGTTGCGTCCGACTTCCTGGCCGACGCCTTCCGCCCGAGCCGGTTGGAGGCGCGCCCGCTGCTGCGGGGCGTGTACATGACCAGCGGCACGCAGGACGGCATGCCGTTCGACCGGCTGCTCGGCACAATGGCGTCAGAGTTCGGATTGCCGCGCCAGGCCGTCGCCGCCCCGGCCGGCCCCGGGCGCAGCTACTTTCTGTCGCGGCTGCTGCGCGAGGTGGTGTTCGGGGAGGCCTCGCTGGCCGGGCTGGACCCGAAGGTCGAGCGGCGGGCGAAGTTCATCAGCATGGGCGCCTACGCCGCATGCGGCCTAGCGCTGCTGGTTCTGGCTGGGAGCTGGCTGTCGAGCTATGTCGGCAATTTGGACCTGATCGCCCAAGTCCATGCGGGTGCTGCGACCTACAACACGGAATTCGCCGGACTCAAGAATCGCGGGCCTGCGGACCAAGATCTTGCGGCAACTATTCCGTCGCTGGACACGCTGCGCAACATCCGCGGCGGCTACAACGAGCGCGATGCGGGGGCGCCGGTCCTACTAACCTTCGGGCTGTATCAGGGCGGCAAACTCGCCCTCGCCGCGCAGGAAGCTTATGTCAACGCGCTCAACCGCATCCTGCTGCCGCGCCTGCTGACCCGGGTGGAGGCGCAGCTTGCAGCCCATATGGACAATCTCGATTTCCTTTACCAGACGCTGAAAGTCTATCTGGTGCTTGGCCGGCAAGGGCCGCTCGACCGCGAACTGGTCACGCAGTGGATGCAGGCCGATCTGTTGGCGATTTACCCCGGCGAGGAGGAAACGGCCACTCGCGACGTGTTGCTGGCCCATGCCGAGGCGCTGCTCGGACAACCCTTGCAGGCAGTGCCGTTGAATACCGCCCTGATCGCCCAGGCGCGGTCGATCCTGAACAAGGAGCCGCTGGCGGAATACAGCTATAACCGGCTGCTTCGCAGCAAGCGCGTGGTCGCGATCCCCGCCTGGACGGTGGCGGAGAATGGGGGCCCCGGCTCGGGCCGGGTTTTCCAGCTCCGCTCCGGCAAGGGGCTCGATACCGGCATAGCGGGCATCTACACCTGGCCGGGCTATCACAATGTCTTCTTGCCGCTGCTGCCCGGCGTGACACAGGACATTACCGAAGACGGCTGGGTGCTGGGGCGCGAGAAGCGCGACATCCAGACCACGATCAAGGACACAGCACGTCTGCGCCGCGACGTTCTGGGGCTTTATTTCGACGACTACGTCCGCCGTTGGGACGCCATGCTCGCCGACATCGCCATCAAGCCGTACTCCAACATGCAGCAGGCGCTGGACCAACTGAGCCTGTTGTCCGCGCCTTCTTCGCCGCTGCGGGACTTGATGACCGCGATCGACTCGCAAACCCAGTTGAGCCGCGCGGCTGCCAGCGATGCGGCGGTCGCGGCCGCCGAGGCAAAGGGCGCCAAGATCGGCCAGCGGGCCGCCGGGTTCGCGGCGTTCGAGGCGAGAAGCGGCCTGACCATCCGCCAGAACGAACTCGCCAGCATCCTATCGGACGCGATCGGCAATGATCCGGGCGGCAAGCCAATGGACCCGGCCAAACGCGTGGACGATCACTTCCGCGCCCTGCATGACTTTGTAGCCGGTAGCGAAAACAAGCCGTCGCCGATGGAAGCCGCCATCACCGGTATAGGCGCCATGTACGCGAGCTTCAATCAGGCTGCCAATGGCAGCAGCCAGGGCCAGGGACAAAACCTGCTGGGCTCGCTCGGCGGCGGACCCGGGGCCAACGCCGGGCCAGGGCCGGCCGCACGCCTGCAGGAGCTGACGCGGGGCATGCCGCCGGAGGTCGCCAACATGCTAGGCCCGGTCGCGCGCAACGCGACCGCGGTGGCCGCGAGCGGCGCCAGCCAGGAGATGCAGGATGCGTGGAAGTCCCAGGTGGTTCCGCTCTGCGACGCGGCGTTCAACCGCTACCCGTTCATCCAATCCAGCAAGGATGATGTTCCGATCGACGACTTCACTCAACTGCTTGGGCCGGGCGGTAAGATTGAAGCGTTCTTCAACCAGTATCTAAAGTCCTACGCCGACACGACGCAGAAACCCTGGAAGTGGCAGTCGGCCGACAAAATCCCGAGCGGCCTGACGCCGGCGTCCCTTGCCGAGTTTGAGAAGGCGGCGCAAATCAAGGATGGCCTGTTCAGCAACGGAACGGCGATCCAGGTGCGCTTCCAGCTCACGCCGATTTCGCTCGACGCCACGCTCGGCCAGATCAGCGTGGATATCGGCGGCACGACGCTGACCTACGCGCATGGGCCAACCGAGGCGACGCCATTCACCTGGCCAGGCACCACCGGCAAGACCGGCGTTCGCGTCACGATGACGCCGATCTCGGGCGGGAATGGCGCGATCATGGAGGCAGACGGGCCATGGGCGCTGCTGCGCCTGCTGGACGGTCACATCGCGAGCAGCCCGCTGCCCGACAAGTTCCGCGTCACCTTCACCGGCGGCGGCGGCGCCGGCGTGTTCGACCTCACGGCGTCCTCCACCCGCAACCCATTCACCCTTGCCGCCCTGCGCAGCTTCCGCTGCCCGGCGAAGCTGTAGGCGTCCCCTATGTCCGGAGACGGTCAGAAGGCATCGGATTATTCGCCCGTCAAGGTCAGCTTCACGCCGGACCCTGGCTTCGACGTCATCTTCGACGGCCTGAACGCGCAGGAAGAGCTGGGACGTCCCTTCCTGTTCCACCTCGACGTATCGAGTGGGCAGCAAAAGACCGACGTGTCAAAGTTGGTCGGCGCAACGTGCAGCATAACGATGAACCAGCCAAGCGATGAGACGACGCCTGACCGTTACTTCCACGGCATCGTCACCAAGATCTCCGCGTCTGGCCTGTCCGGCGGCGCCTACCACTACAAGGCGGAGTTGCGGCCCTGGATCTGGATCTTGTCGCACACCACCGACTGTTTAATCTTCCAGAACCAGTCCGCATTCCAAATCGTCACCAAGGTCTTCCGCGACGCCGGATTCTCTGATTTCCAGGACAACCGGCAGAGCGGCGCCGGCGACATTCAATTGGAATACACCGTTCAGTACAACGAGACCTCGCTCGCCTTCGTGACCCGATTGATGGAGCAGTACGGCTTCTACTATTATTTCACCTACAGCAAGACCGCCCACACGCTCGTCATTGCAGATGATCCGAACGCACATTCCCTGGTGAGCGAGGAAATCCCATACGAATTCGATAAGACGGAATACCGTGCGGTCGCCGCGCATATCTGGAGTTGGTCAACCGAGCACAACATGAACTCGGGCAAGTGGACGTCGAAGGATTATAACTTCGAAACACCGTCCGCAGACACGACCGGCAAGACCGTGCAGCCCGCGCAACACCAGTTCGGTTCATTCGAAGTGTACGAATACCCCGGCCGCTACGACGATGCGTCGAACGGCCAGCGGCATGCGGACGTACGTCAGCAGGCGGTGACCAGCCGGCGCAAGATGTTCAAAGGCCAAAGCAACTCGCGGGAGCTGCATGCCGGGTTCCGCTTCAAGCTGACCAACCATCCGGATAAGGACACCAACCAAGAATACCTGCTCATCAGGTCGGTCACCACGCTGGGCTCCGCCGAAGGCACCGCAAGGCAAGATGCCGACGCGATGGATACGTATCGCGTTGAGGTCGAAGCGATCCCTGGCGACACCCCGTTCCGGTTGGAGCAGGTGACTCCGAGGCCAATGATCCGCGGCCCGCAGACCGCGGTGGTGGTGTGCGACCCGGGCGAGGAAATCACCACCGACAAGTACGGCCGCATCAAGGTGAAATTCCACTGGGACCGCGCCACCGTGGACAAGGATACCGACCGCACCTGCTGGATACGCACGTCGCAAACCTGGGGCGGCGGCACTTGGGGCACTATGGTGATCCCTCGCAAGGATCAAGAAGTCATCGTTACATTTCTTGAAGGCAATCCAGACCGGCCGCTGGTGTCAGGCGTAGTGTACAACGCCAATAACGGCGTTCCGCACACATTGCCCGACAACAAGACCCGCACGACGCTGAAATCCAACTCCAGCCCCGGCGGCAACGGTTCGAACGAGCTGCATTTCGAGGATAAGGCGAACTCCGAAGAGATTTATATGCACGCGCAGAAGGACTACCGGCGCGAGATAGGGCACGATGAAATCTCTACCGTCACGAACGACCGCACCACCACGATCACCAATGGGAAAGAGAGCCTCACCGTGTCCACCGGCGACCGCTCTGTCACGGTCAGTACAGGCAATGACAGCCTGACGGTTTCGACCGGCAATCATTCGATCACCGTGTCGTCTGGGAAAAGCTCGGTCACGGCGATGCAATCGATCACGCTCAGCGTTGGATCCAACTCGATCACGATCGACACATCTGGCGTCACGATAAACGGCATGAAAGTGTCGGTGCAGTCGGATGCCACCATGTCGCTGCAAGCCGGGGCGACGATGTCGCTCACCGGCGCCATGATCTCGCTCAACTAGTGGAAACCATCACGCACGATCCGGATTTTGAGGCGCTGCTGGGCGAAGCCTGGACCGTGGCGCGCCTGCCGGACGCGGCGCTGGAAAACCTGCCTCACTCCGCTGTCGAAACGCTCGCGAGCTATCTGCAAATGTCGCCGGAGTTGCTGGACCGCGGCGTGTGGCGCGCAACGGAGGAGATCGTCGGCCGGCTCGATCAGCTCGTCTCATCGGTGCTGAACGCGATCCTGCACATGCCCGAATATCAGGCGCTGGAGGCGTCGTGGCGTGGCTTGCACCTGCTGGTGCGCGGCGCGGACAAGGACCTCGGCGTCAAGGTGCGGGTCATGAACATCGGCAAGCGGGAACTAGCGCGTACGCTGCGCAAGTTCCGGGGCCAGGCCTGGGACATGAGCCCGCTGTTCCGCCGCATCTACGATGAGGAATTCGGCCAGTTGGGCGGGGAACCCTACGGCGTGCTGATCGGCGACTACGAGTTCGACCAGCGCCCCGATGATGTGACGCTACTGTCCGACATGGCAATGATCGCCGCGGCCGCCCATGCGCCGTTCCTTGCCAACGCTGCACCATCGTTGTTGCAAATGGATAGCTGGGCAGAGGTCGCCAACCCGCGCGACCTGGTGCGAATCACCAGTACCCCGGAATACACCGCTTGGCGCGCTTTGCGCGAGCAACAGGATTCGCGCTATCTCGGCCTCTGCATGCCGCGTTTCCTGGCCCGCGTGCCTTACGGCGCCGCCACCGATCCACTCGATGCCTTCGCATTCGAGGAGGAGACCGAGGGCGAGGACACCAGCCGCCTGCTTTGGGCCAACGCGTCCTGGGCGTTTGCCGCCAACCTCGCGCGCGCCTTTGCCCAGTATGGCTGGTGCTGCCGGATCCGCGGCATCGACCGCGGCGGGGTGGTCGAGGACCTGCCGGTGCTTCATCACTCGACGGCGGACGGCAATACCGACCGCCGGACCGTGACGGAAATCTGTATCAGCGAAAAACGCGAGTCCGAGCTGTCATCCTGCGGATTGATCCCGCTGGTGCACCGCAAGAACTCCGACGTCGCGGCCTTCATCAGTGCGCAGTCACTGCAGCGGCCAGCCGTGTTCGACGACCCGTACGCCACCGCCAACGCCAATCTGTCGGCGCGGCTGCCCTACCTGTTCGCGAGCTGCCGGTTCGCTCATTACCTGAAATGCATGGTGCGCGACAAAGTCGGCAGCACCATGTCGCGGGCGCAACTGTCGTCCTGGCTGTCGGAATGGCTGATCGGCTACGTGGACGGCTCCCCGAGCACGTCATCCGAGGAATTCAAGGCAGCCCATCCGCTATCAGCGGGCCAGGTAACGCTGGAGGATATGCCGGACCGGCCTGGGCAGTTCCAGGCGAAGGTATTCCTGACGCCGCACTATCAACTCGAAGGCCTCAGCGTATCGCTGCGCCTGGTCTCCCGCGTGGCAACAGTGTAGGCGCAAGGCGATGTCCGACAGCAACCCGACATCCGATTTGGTGATGATGTTCACCGATAAGAACGGTGCCCCGGTCTGGGCGGAGTCGACGCTGTCCGTCCTGACGACGGATCCGTTCATGGCCGGGTTCATCGCTGCACCGACCCCTTCCGACTACAGCAACTTCTTCGAGATCCAGAGCTTCAATTTTAGCATGGTGCTCAGTCCCGAGGACAAGGGCACCGGTGCGCTGAGCCAAAAAGGTCCAACCTCCGGCGCCAACGGCATGGCGCCGGCCGCGCAAGACCAGTTCTCGGCCTGGCGAAGCGCGACACTCGCCCAGGCGAAAGACATGCCCTTTCCGATCGAGTTCGATAATTTCAGTTTCACGCGCGTCATCGACGGCGCGTCGCCGGGCTTGTTCGCCGCCTGCTGCAACCAGGAAAGTTTTCGCCACGCCGCACTGGTGCGGCGCGCAGCGGTCGGGGCGCTTGGCGGAGCGCAACAGAACTCGGTCGGCTTCCTGCGCATCGATTTCCGGCACGTGTTGCTGACCGCGATCAACTGGTCCGACGGAGACCTCGTGACGGAAAGCGTCACATTCATCTGCAAGGCGATGAGGATCCGCTACTCGCGCCAGCGTCCGGACGGACAGTTGCTGCCAACCGCCGAAGCGGAGTGGGACCAGCAGAAAGACGGGCCGGGCAACACCGGCGGAGCCACCTGATGTCTGACACGTCCAGCAGCGACATCCTCGTGAAGTTCGTGATCGACAGACAACCGGTGGCGGGGGAGAGCGGCGCCGCGTTGAGCGCGGTGGGCAAGACGCCGCACAAGCTGCTGAGCGGCTTTCGCCGGGGCGGCATATTCAGCGTAAAAACCTTCACCTTTGCCGTCGGCGTGCAGGATCCGGATGGCAGCAGCGCCCTCCCGCCGGATCATCCCAATCACCCTCAGAATCAACGCAACACCCGGCTGAACTCCCAAGGGCAGAAGGACGGTTCAGATCAGGACGGCGACAAAAAGGCGCCGGCGAGCACGCGAGGTCTTTTCAAAGGCTGGCGCAGCGGTCGTAGCACCACAAAATACCCAGTCGCGGTGCAGCCGATCACCTTCACCCGCATAGTGGACCGCTCATCCACCGAGCTGTTGCACCACTTCATCAGGCACCGGACGTTCGATAGCGCGACCATCGTCAAGCGCAAGGCGGCAGGCGGCGGCATAGCTGGCGAGCCCTACCTGCGATTGGATTTCAGCACCGTCCTGATCACGAACATCGCTTGGAGCAACGATGACCAGGTGACGGAAACGGTGCAGTTCATTTCCCGTGCGATCACGGTGCAATACCGGCCGCAACTGTCGGACGGCACGCTCGGCGCGATCCGCAGCGGTTTCTGGAGCATGAACCCGGCCGAGCGAGAGGCCATTCTGTGACGTTCACCTGGGCATCCTGGGCCGCGACCGACGTCGGCACCGTGCGGACCGGGAACGAGGATACCTTTGTGGACCGGCCGGACCAGCGGCTATGGGCCGTTGCAGACGGCGCTGGCGGCCACGAACACGGCGAAGTCGCGTCAGGCGAGCTGAAGCTGGCGCTCGATGCACCACTGACGGTATCCGGCGCGGAACTCGTGGCCGAGGTGCGCGCCCGCGCGACGGCCGTGCACGAGGCGCTGTGCCGCCAGGCCGAGGCGGAGTCCGAAGCGACCGGGCAGCCGGTGATGATCGCCTCCACCCTGGTCGTGTTTCTGGCCGTCGGCGAACACTTCGCCTGCCTGTGGTGCGGCGATAGCCGCGCCTATCTGTTGCGGGGCGGCGTGCTCACCCAGCTTACGCGCGACCACAGCCTCGTGCAGGAGATGGTGGATGCAGGCGTGCTGGCGGAGGACGAAGCCGAGCAGCACCCCCGCGCCAACGTCCTGACCCGCGCCATCGGCGTTGAGGGGCCAGCACCCGAACTCGATAAGATCACCGGCCGCGCCGAACCCGGCGATCGCTTCCTGCTCTGCAGCGACGGGCTGTTCAAGGCGCTGGACGCTGCCGCGATCGCCCCGCTGATCGCGGCAGACGATCCCGCCAAGGCGCTCATCGCAGCCGCGCTCGCGGCCCAGGCCCGTGACAATATCACCGCCCTGGTCGTGATGCCGCTTGCGGAAGCCGTAGAAGGCGACCACGAAGACGGCACCGTCGAAATCCCGGCGCCGGTCGCGGACGCACCCACGGAGTAGCATCAGCATGTTTTTGCAGGGGCAGCGGGTCTGGCACCGAACCGGCAAATACAGCGGCACGGTGCTGGAGTGCGAAGGCGACCGCGTTTACATCGCGCAGGAGACGGGTGCGGAGCTGGATTTCCGGGCTGCCGACCTGACCGCCACGCCGCCCGAGGCCGCGAAAACGCCTGCGAACCGGCCGAAACACGGCAACGAGGGATCCGGCCCCGGCAGTGCCTACATGGTGGCGAACCGGACTTTGACGCCGGCCGACATCACGCCGGAACATGAGCGCGTCCTAGGCTGCATCCCCGTGCGCACGGTGCGGGCAATCGCAGCCGTATTCGAGCTGCGGCCCAAAGCGGGGCGGTTCAGTGCGCTTGATACCGCAGCCAAGCTGAACACCATTACCGAGATCACCGCCGTCCCCTACCGCATCATGCGCGAGTATTCCGATCGGCCGGGGGAACTCGGCCTACTGATGGGCAAAGGCCTCGCCGACAGCCGAAAGGATCGCTGAGGGCACTACTCGTACTGGAGCGTGACCAGCCTTACGAGAGGTCGGCGCTGTCCGCTATCATCCGGGCCACGGCACACGGGGCGTGTCTATCGCGGCCGCGAAAACCCGAGGTAGAAGCGGGCTGGGGCCGCGGGCGTCAGGCCGGAACGAGCCAACGGTTGTCGCCTTCTATCCCTCCTCGGGTAGCGACGAGGGCATTGACCGGGCGCACCAACCGGTATTGGAGTGGTTGTCTCAAGTACAAGACGCCGCGCCCTTGTTCTCGACATCCGTAGCAAACCCGGGCTTTCGCATGGCCGCCGAGATCGCCGAGCAGCCGGGCGTCTGGCGGCGCATCCTCGCGCGCCGGGCGGAAATCGACGCCGTTGCCCGGGCCATTGCCGCATCGTCGCCCCGCTTCGTCCTGTTCGCCGCGCGCGGCACGTCCGATCACGCGGCGCTCTACGGCAAATACTTGACGGAAGTGCTACTCGGCCTGCCCGCCGGGCTGGTATCCCCCTCGACGATCACCGCGTATGGCGCGCAGCCAAAGCTGCAAGAGACGTTGCTGGTCGCGGTCAGCCAGTCCGGCGGGTCGCCCGATCTTGTGCAGACGCTGGAGCAAGCGCAACGCGGTGGGGCGCTGACGCTGGCGGTCACCAACAACGCGGCGTCGCCGCTCGCCCGCGCCGCGCAGCTTCATCTCGACGTGTCGGCCGGGGCGGAGCGGGCCGTCGCCGCGACGAAATCGTACACCGCGCAGCTTTTGACGCTGTTCCTGCTGATCGATCATCTCCGCGGCGGGGATGGGACGGCGGCGCTGGCCTTGCCAGACCTCGGCGACGCCTTCCTGTCCGACGTCGCTCCAGCGATGCGTGCGCAAGCCAGTCGCTATCGCTTTGCCGGCCGCATGGTGGTCACCGGCCGCGGCTATGCCTACCCGAGCGCGCTGGAGGCGGCGCTGAAGCTGATGGAAACCAGCTACGTCGCGGCCCAGGCGTTCTCGGGTGCGGACCTGATGCACGGTCCGCTGGCAATGCTCGACTCCCAGGTGCCGGTTCTGGCGGTTGCGCCGGACGGCGTGGCCGGGTCGGCGATGGTGCCGGCGCTTCAGCGCATCCGCGGGTCCGGAGCCGACCTGTTCATCGTCGGCGGGGCCGCGGCCGGCGCGCATGTCCTGCTGCCGCCGGGAGTGGCGGAGACGCTGTCGCCGCTGATCGAAATCCTGCCGTTTCAGTTGCTGGCACTCGAGCTTGCAATCAGCCGGGGCGAAGACCCGGATGCGCCGCGCGGCCTGCGCAAAGTGACCGAGACGCTGTGAGCACGCGCCTGTCCGCGGAGCGCATGCTCGAGCCGAGCGGTGCGGTGACGCTCGCCCTGGACCTTGGCAAGAGCCGTTGCCGCGCCCGCCTGCTGCGGGACGGCCGCACCAGCGAGGAAGCGGGGCCCGGGGCGCCTGGCCTGGCCGCGGCCGGCGGAGCCGCACGCGCCGAAGCGGCGATCCTGGCCGTGGCGTTGCCGCTGCTCCGGCGAGCCGGCGTGGCGGAGGTCGAACGGGCCGGCGTCTCCGCGGCTGGAGCGCTCGCCGCCCCTGCCGCGGCCGCCGCGCTTGCGGCGCGCCTCTGCGGCAGCCTGCCCGCGCGGCGCGTGATGGTGTGCAGCGATGCGACGGCTGCCCACGCCGGCGCCCTGTCGGGCCGTCCAGGCGTGGTGCTTGCGATCGGCACGGGCGCCGCCGCCGTCGCGGTGGGCGCGGACGGCGTGACGCACCGCGCCGATGGCTGGGGTAGTTGGCTGGGCGACGAGGGGGGTGGGGCGTGGCTGGGACTGCAGGGTCTGCGGGCGGCGCTGCGGCACCATGACGGCAGCGGCCCGGCAACCCTGCTGCGGGCCGCCGCGGAAGCCCGCTTCGGCTCTCTGCCCGCCATCGCGGCCGACATGGAAGGGTCCGCGAGCCCTGCCCGGCTGGCGGCGACCTTCGCGCCGGACGTCGCCGAAGCCGCGCGTGGGGGAGACGCGATCGCGACGGCGTTGATGGAGCACGCCGCCCGCGCGCTCGCGGCCACGACGGGCGCGGCGGCAGCGCGTATGCGGGGCGACGATCCATACCCGGTCGCGATCACCGGCGGGCTCACCGAACTCGGTCCGGTGCTGCTGGATCGGCTCGTCGCTGCGCTCCCCCTGCGGCTGCGGCATTGCCCGCCGGACGGCAGCCCGCTGGACGGCGCAATCCTGCTGGCGCGCGACAGTTCGACCATTCATGAGCAAGCCGTTCATCGCGCGGAGCCGGCTCCCTCGCTGCGCCTGTTGGATCGGCTGGCGCGGCGTCGCGCTTTGCGGATGCTGCAGCAGTCCAGCGGCGCCCCGGCCGACGCCGCTGCGGCCGCGACGGAGAGCGCCGGCTATCGCGTGAAGACCGCCCTGGTCGCGCTCATCGCCGGCGTCGATACGGCAACGGCCGAACGCCTGCTGCACGCCGCCGGCGGCCGCGTGCGCAACGCGATCGCACACGACGGAGGCTGACGCATGCGGCTGCTCGATGGGACGGTGATCCTGGTGTACATGGTCGCGATCGCCATGATCGGGCTGCGCCTGTCCGGCCGGCAGGGCAGCGCGACGGCTTATTTCGTGGGCGAACGGGATCTGCCGTGGTGGGCGGTCTGCTTCTCCATCGTGGCCACCGAGACGAGCACGCTGACCGTGATCTCGGTTCCCGGTGTCGCCTATCTCGGCGCATTCGGGTTCGTGGAACTTGCCATCGGCTACCTGATCGGCCGCACGCTCGTGGCCTTCATCCTGCTGCCGCTGTACATGCAAGGGCAATTCGTCAGCGCCTACCAATATCTGCGTCGGCGCTTCGGGTCGCGGCTGCAGGCGATCGCCTCGGTCACGTTCCTCGTCACCCGGCTGCTGGCCGAGGGCGTGCGGCTGTTCGCCTCAGCCATCCCGATCAAGCTGCTGCTGGATGCGATCGGCCTACCGGCCAGCTATGTCACCATCATCGTCGGCCTCACGCTCGTCACCGTGTTGTACACCTATGCCGGCGGCATCCGCGCGGTCATCTGGACCGATGCGATCCAGATGACGCTCTATGTTGGCGGCGCCTGCGTCTGCATTGCCGTGCTGCTGGGCGAGGTCGGCGCCGCGGGGCTGGATCAGGCTTTCGCCGCCGGCAAGTTCCAGGTGATGAATTGGTCGGCCCCCGTGCTGACCAGCCCGTTCAACGCCGTGGCGGCGGTCGTCGGAGGTGCGATCTTCTCCATGGCCTCGCACGGGACCGATCAGTTGCTGGTCCAGCGCGTGCTCGCCTGCCGCACGCTCTCCGAAGGACGGCGCGCGATGATCGGAAGCGCCGTGGTGGTCATGCTGCAATTCGCGCTGTTCTCCATGGTCGGCGCCCTGCTGTGGGTTCACCTCGGGGGCAAGAGCCCGGCCGAGATGGGGCTGCGCTCGTCCGACGACCTGTTCCCGCGCTTCATTCTGAATGAGTTGCCCCCGGGACTATCGGGCTTGCTGATCGCCGGCATCCTGTCGGCCACGATGGGATCGCTGTCCTCCGCGCTCAACTCGATGGCCAACTCGACGGTCGCGGATCTGTGGCGCGCCGCGGGACGGGACGATGCCGGGACGCTGCGGCTTTCGCGCATCCTGACGCTGGTGTGGGCCGTGGTCATGGCCGGCTTCGCCTGCCTGTTCACGGATACCAAAGGTCAGGTCGTGCTGCTGGGCCTGGGCATCGCCGGATACACCTATGGCGCGTTGCTCGGCGCGTTCCTGCTGGGCCTCGTGGTGCGCCGTGCGCGAGAGCGGGACGCGATCGTGGCCTTCCTCGCGACGATCGTGGTCATGACGTTCGTGGTGCGGACCTATGCGCTCGCGTTCACCTGGTACGTTCCGCTCGGCGTGATGGTGACCCTCCTGGTCGGCGGCGTCATGTCGCGCATCGGCAGCCGTGTTCCGGCGGAGGTGGCGCTATGAAATGGTCCGTCGGCCTGATGACCGGCACGGTCCTCGACGGCAACATCGACATCGCGCTGTTGCGGACCGACGGCGAAACGATCATGGAGCTGGGCCCGTGGACGCTGGCGGACTACGAGCCGAAGACGCAGGCGTTGCTCTCGGCGGCGCTGCTGGCGGCGTTGGAGTGGCAGTTCAACGGCACAGAACCGCCCGTGTTCGCGCAGGCGGAAGCGGCGCTGACCCGGGCGCAGTCGCACGCCGTGCTGGACTTCTTGCGGGAACAGGAAATCTCCCCAGCCGATGTGGCCGCGATCGGTTTCCATGGTCAGACGGTGCTGCACCGTGCGCCGCGCCCGGGCCGCCGCGGCGACACCCGCCAGCTTGGCGACGGCCCTCTGATGGCCGCCCTCACGGGCATCGACGTGGTCTATGATTTCCGCACCGCCGATGTGCGGGCCGGCGGCCAGGGCGCACCCCTCTCCGCCAGCTATCACGCGGCCCTGCTGCGCCGGATGGACAGCGCGCGGGACATGGCGGTGCTGAACCTCGGCGGCGTCGCCAATATCACGGCCGTCGCTGCGGATGGCGGACTATCGGCGTTCGATACCGGCCCGGCCAACGCGCCGGTGAATGACTGGGTGCAGCGCGCCACCGGCCGGCGGATGGATACTGACGGGCTTCTCGCCCGGTCCGGCCGCGTGGACGAAGCACGGCTGTCGCGGCTTTTGGCGCACCCGTATCTGTCGGCGGCATTCCCGAAATCCCTCGACCGGTTCGATTTCCCGGCCAGTATGGCCGACGGCCTGTCGCTTGAGGATGGCGCCGCCACGCTGACGGCCTTCACGGCAGCCTGCGTCGGGCGGGGACTCGATCTGTTAGCGCAGCGACCGCGGCGGCTTTTGGTGTGCGGGGGTGGACGGAAAAACCCGGCGATGCTCCAAGCCCTGCGGGAGCGCGCCCACGTGGCCACCCTCTGCGCCGAAGATGTCGGCCTGCGCGGCGATGCGGTCGAGGCAGAGTGCTTCGCCTTCCTTGCCATGCGCACCCTGCGCGGGCTGCCCATTTCCTTTCCGGGAACCACCGGCGTCGAGACACCCATGGTAGGTGGCAAAGTCATCAAAGCCGAACCCGCCTTACGATCCTGACCTGATTGACGTCGCCCTGAAACGTGTCGCCGCGAGAGAGCAAAGCGAGCGCGACCTATCGATGGGCCAGGCGGGAAAGCGCAAATTTCGCCAAGGGCGCCACCCTGATGAGCGCGTTCGATCAATCCACGCTCACCGTCATTTGGCCCGGCGTGACGATGCTGATCTCGCCGCCCCAGGTGCACATGCACATCGACGTGTTGTCCAGGATCGGCATCTTGCCGGCCGTGACGGTCGGCGAACCAGGCGTCCATGGCGCGGCCGTCATGGGAATGCATGGCATCGGCGTCAGCACACCCAAAGCGGCGGCAGTGGCAGCGGCGACCTCCGGGTTGGCCGGTGAGGTGCACATGCCGAACGGCATGATGTTCACCATCGGCGCAAAATCCATGATGTTGGCCGCGTTCATCTTGCCAGCCGTCACCAGGGTGGCTGGCGGCACCATAAGCTCCGACGGCGCCATCCCCATCGTGCACATCAATTGCGCCGACATAACGGTCACTTGAGGCATCGCTTCCCCCTCGAAACGGTCAGTCAGTTTCGATCAGGACCGGCCGTTTGGTCAACGGAATCAAAAAGCCATCAGGTTGTCTTTGAAATGCCGGTGTTCGTACGCCATGCGGGTCAGCCCGCGGCGTTGCAGTTCCGGCACAAGACCGTCGCACACTTCCATGATGTAGCGGCGGTCGAAGAAGGTGTTGAAGAACAGGAAGCCATCGCCGCCGACCTCCTCCATGATGTCCTGCATCATTCCGGCGACGTGATCGACGGTGCCGGTGAAATCGATGCCCAGCTTGGTGGACTGGCTGAGTGCGAGTTCCCGAGGGGTCTTGCCGATCCATTTCGCCAGCGAGGATTGATGGCCATTGGTCGTCAAATGGGGCGGCAAAGGTTCATCCAGATCAAAGCCGGCGAAGTCTAGTCCGGTCAGGCGGGACATCGAGCAAAGCGCCATGTCGAGGTTTGCCGCCGCGTCCTCCCGCTGCAGGCGGCGGCGGTCGCGCGCGGCCTCCATCGTCATGTCCACGATCGGGTAGGCCAGGAACAGCACCTTGACGCGATCCGGATCACGCCCGGCCGCCACGGCGCGGCGGCGCACATCCTCCCGGTAGGCCTTCATCCCCTCCACGCTGCCGGCATCGGTGATGATGGTGTCCGCCCAGCGGGAGGCGAATTGCTGGCCACGGGGCGATCCCCCGGCCTGGCAGATCACCGGGCGGCCCTGCGGCGAGCGCGGCGCGTTCAGCGGCCCGCGGCATTTGAAGTATCTGCCTTCGAAATGGACGGGATGCACCTTGCTGCCATCGGCAAATATCGCCGCCGCACGGTCGTTGAGCACGGCATCCGGCTCCCACGCATCCCACAGCTTGGTGACCAGATCGGCGAATTCGTCCGCACGGTCATAGCGCTCATCGTGCGGGTATTGCCCTTCGTGGCCGTAGTTCTGCGCCGCGCCGTCATTGCTGCTGGTGACGCAGTTCCATCCCACCCGGCCTTCAGTCACGTGATCGAGCGAGTTCACCAGGCGGGCGAGCAGGAAGGGCGGGTATTCCGAGGTGGACAGCGTCGGCACCAGACCGAGGTGCTTGGTCGCCTGCGCGAGATACGGCACCAGAACCGCCGGGTCGAGCTTGGGGGAGCTGGCGGCGTATTTCAGATAGGTGTCGTGGCTGCCCTTGTAGTTGTAGGGCACCATCGAGCTGTCTTCGATGATGAGGTAGTCGAAACACGCCCGCTCCATCCCGCGGGCGAGATCGAGGAACAGGTCAGGCATCATCCAGCGCGCCGTGTCGCTGCCGGGCCAGGGACCGCGCCAGGTCTTCGGGCCGTAGCCCTGGGACAGGAACCAGGACAGGTGAAACTGGCGCTTCGGCATGCGGCGAGCCTTCCAGCGTGGGCAGGCCTAACTTTGCAAGAACAGGGCCGCGTAGCCATGATGCGGCCATGACAGACACGATCGAGCGCGAGGGCTACCGCTTCATCCCAGGGCCGTTCCAATATTCGGCTGGAATAGCGGCCAAGCCGGGCTACGCGATCCAGCGCATCCGCTTCAGCAACCCGGTGCCGCTGTCCGAAGGGTTCGCGCGCATCGAGGCATACATGCAGGCCGCAGGCTTGCCGCACTCCGCCTTTTGCGCCTGCGAACTGCGATCGCCAGCGCCGTTCACCGACGATGGCTTCATCGCGTTCAACCGCGAGTATGTCGGCACGCTGGAGCGCTGGGGCATCTTCGCCAATGACGTGAACCCGGTGGCGCGGTCCAACGTCTGTCCGGAATACGGCAAGCCGTCCGGACCCAGCTTCTACGCATTCAGCCTCGCCGTCCCGGCACCGGATGCCCCGCCATCCTTCGTGATCGCCGGCAGCGCCGAATCCCAGGAAGCGCCCGGCCCCTACAGCGAACGCACCGTCCGCTTCGGCGAGACCACCCCCGGCGCGATGGCCGAGAAGCTGCGCCACGTGGTGGCCACCATGGAACGCCGCATGTCCGCCTTCGGCGCCGTATGGGCGGACGTCACGGGCACGCAGGCCTACTCGGTCCACGACTTCCACGAAACGCTGGCGCGTGACCTGGTGGCGCACGGCGCCGCACGGCACGGGCTCGACTGGCATTACTGCCGCCCGCCGGTGATCGGCCTGGAATACGAGATGGACTGCCGCGCGGTGTTCGAGGAGCGGGTGATACCGGGCTGATTGCTTCGCGCCGTCGCAAGCCGCCGCTTGGCGGGGCCGCAATCCAGGCGAGCGCATGGATTGCTCGGCGACAACAGCGCAAGCATCGCGGCCATTGCTCACGCAAGGGCGGCGCCGGAGCAAACATCGTTAACGTCTCGTGTCGTTGAGTTCAGCGTGCCCCCGCACGCCTTTCCTGCGCCGCGGCCCCGTATCGCGACGCACGCCAAGCCATGGCGAACGACTTTCCCCGGAGCGGCCTCGAAGACGCGCGATCTATAAAAGACGGAGGGCTACGCGGCGGCGACGCCGGCTATCCATCCG
>CAZZVB010000036.1:0-15194 GCA_964657445.1 uncultured Burkholderiaceae bacterium
GGCTGGCAGCTACGACTCGATGCGGGCGAACAACGCCTCCACCGGAACCGGCGATATCACGCCAAACACCTCCTTCAACACGTGACCGAACTGATCGGCAGCCGCCATCAGGCGCTCCTCCAGCACTTCGCCGTCCCGCGCCTCTGTGATGAACCGCCGGTTGATCAGCTTGCAGCGCTGGCCGCCGCCGACACGCTCCATGATTAGCACGTTGGGGAAGGGGGCTGCCGGGTTGGTGGAGGTGTACCAGTTGCCGAGTTCATAGTCGGCGGGGAGTTGCGGCGTGAGGTCGAACACATAGGCCGTGCGCCAGCCGGCCGGTTGCTTGGCGGCGAGGGTGAACAGGCCGCCCGATTCCGTCAGCCGGTAGGTGCCCATGGCGGTGCGCTGCTCTCCAGCCGCCAGGCGTAGCGGCGCGTCGATCAGGCAGGCGCCGAACCCGGCGTCCACCAGATACGGCCCGTCGTCGAGATCGACCTTGAGCAGCATGTGTTCGCGCGGACCGAGCGGGGCGTCCGGCGGCGCGTTCCAGCGCACGCGGCCGCCGAGGCCGGTGACGCGGAAGCCGATTGCGTCGAGTGCCGCCTTCAAAAGCGTGTTCTGTTCGAAGCAATAACCGCCACGGGCCGAGTCCACGAGCTTGGACTGCAGCGATGCCAGATCGAGCTTCACGGGGCGGCGCAACAGCGGGTCCAGACCTTCGAACGGGATCGCGCTCACGTGGGCGGCCTGGATGGATGCGAGCGTCTGGATGTCCGGCTTCACGTCATGCGTGAGGCCGATGCGAGCAAGGTATTTGCCCAGACTGAAGTCGTTCGCCATGCGTTGTCTCCGCCTAAGCTGGCCATGTATGTCGCCTGCGGCGGACTTTGGTGCAATTCCAAAGCGAACCGCACCCTACGCCGGGTTCAGCCTTGCGATTTCGGTGAGGGCGTGGACGATATGGTCAGGGTCATGCCCTAGCATCTCGGCATGCAGGCGCTGGGCCTTGAACATATCGGTCGGGCCAGCATCTGGCGGCGCGACACCAGGGCCGCCGCCGCGGCGCACCCATGCGACTTGGAAGCCGAACCGCTTGGCGCCGGCGACGTCGAACCCGTTGGATGAAACGAACATGACGTCTCCCGGCGGGATGCCGAGGACGGCTTCCACCTGGGCATAGGCTTTCGGGCTCGGCTTGAAGGCGCGCGCCGGGTCCACGCTGATGACGTGTTCCAGGTGGCTGCGCAGGCCGGAGTTGCGGGCCAGGGCGTCCAGCATGCCGGCGCTGCCGTTGGAGAAGATCGCGCGCGGGCGGCCTTCGAGCGCCTTGAGCGCGTCCACAGCTTCTGGCACCGGATCGAGGTGCAGATAGGCGGCTGCCAGCGTGCTCACCAGCGCGCCGGCCGGCTCGGCCCCGGCAGCGTGCAGCGCGTAGATCAGGCTCTCTCGGGTTACGGTCTCGAAGTCGGCGAAGGCATCCATGCAGGTGCGCAGCCAGGTGTATTCGAGCTGCTTCAGCCGCCAGATCTGGGTGATCAGTGCGCCGCGGCCGGGACAGGCGGCTTCCACTCGCGCCAGCACTGATTGCACGTCGTATAGCGTGCCGTAGGCGTCAAACACGAAGGCACGAATGGGCATGGCCGCCTCCTCTGCTAGGGCACGCCCAGATGCGCCTCCGCTAGGAATTCCGCCATCGCGTCCAGCCCGTCCGGCACCGCGGATTGGCCCATGCTGATGCGGAAGCGGTCATCCGGCACCGGCCCGAGCGGCGTGCGCCACAGGCTGGATGGCAGGATTAGCACGCCCGCGCGCCGTGCCAGGCCGGCAGCGAAGTCATCGACGCCGTCACGCCCGAGATAGCGGGGAAACGCGAAGGCCAGATTGCGCGACGGCCCGGCGTCGAACAGCTTGGCATGACGTTCCATCAGGAGGTCGAACCGCTGCCAATTGGTCGCTCCGATCGCGCGTGAACGGGCAACCAGCCGTGGCGCCTCCCGCAGCGCGATCCGCGCCAGCAGTTCGGACGGTGCAGCCAGGCAACTCGACATGGCGGCCTTCGCCGTGCCGATCTGCCCGCGTAAAGCCGCGTCGCGGCAGGCGATCCAGCCCACCCGCAACCCTGGCAGGCCGAAGCCTTTCGAAAGCGCGTCGATCGACACGCCGCGTTCGTAAGCATCCACGATCGGAGGACCCTGCACTGCCGGGTTGGTGACGGTGGTTCGATAGACTTCGTCATTCACGAGCCAAATGCCGCGGGCACGGCATAGCGCCACCAGGGCGGCTTGCGACGCCGGGTCCAACGTGGCGCCGCTCGGGCTGTTAGGAAAGTTGGTCAGGATCATGCGGGTCTGCGGCCGGATCGCGGCGGCCACGCGGTCTAGATCCAGCGTGAAGCTGCCGGGGTCGAGCGGCACACCGGTGGCGTCCACCCGGTCTGTCACCACGGCTTCCAACGGCTGGTAGATCGGCAGCACGACGATGGCGTGATCGCCGGGTTGCAGCAGCGCATTGGCCAGGCAAGCCATCGACTCCTGCGCGCCGGCGCAACAAATGACCTCAGCGGCGGAGCAGGTCTGGTAACGAGCGGCGATAAGGCAACGTAACGACTGTCCGCCTTCCGGCGTGGAGTAGCTGAGCGGCAGGGCATCCCATTCGGCGAGTTCCAGTTCCGTCGCCAGCGAGAGCAAGGCGGCAAGCGACAGCGTCTGCGAATGGGAAGCGCTGAGGTCATGGCGCGTCACGGCATGCCAGCGGCCCAGAAAGGCGCCTTGATAAAACGAATCTTTCATGTGGGCCGGAAGAGCACCCCGGCTCGGCCTACATCGGCGAAGCGTTCCGGCAATCGATTCACCGCACAATGTCCAGCCATTCGAAAGACTGACCCGGCGGCAAGGTTTCGGTCCAGCAGCCAGGCGGACACGATTACTTCAACGCGTCACATGCCCGGGCTGGCTGTCAGCCGTCCAGCGCCCAAAATGCGGCCGTCGTCGGCCTGCACGAGGACCGCGGCCTCCTCCCCGGCGGGGATCGCCACCTCCAGCCGCATCGGCTGCCCCGTCCAGGACCCGGCGTTCGCCAGCGACCGCACAATGTTGGCCTCGATCAAACTGCGCCCGCGATTCTCGCCGCGCCCGACCTGCGTCTGGTGCTGGCGGTCGTACCCGATCAGCAGCACCTGGCCGTGCCCCGCGCCGCTGCCGATGCTGATCTGCAAGCCATTCCCCAGGCGCGTGACATCGACCGGTGCCGTCGCAGTCGCCTCCCTGACGGCTCTCGCCAGGATCGCTTCGACCTCCGGCCGGTCGGACCCGACGGCGTTATGCCGGCCGTCCACCACCATGGCGGGCGTGTAAACGTCAGGACTGACGCCCTCCGCCACGTAGCGGCGCTGCCGGTCGGTCGCACCTTGGAAGGAAAACGGATCCTGCCAGCCGAGGCTGTTCCAATAGGTGACGTGAAAGGTCAGCGCCAACAGGTCCGGCCGGGTGCGCGCCAGTTCCGCCACCAAGCGATCCGCCGGCGGGCAGGATGAGCAGCCCTGCGAGGTGAATAACTCTATCACCACGGGCCGGTGCGCCGTCTGCGCACCCGCGGCGATTGGGGCGAGTCCCGCCAGAACGAGAGCAAACCAGGGCGCACGCATCCGGCGATCCTTTCGCTAGAGCAAACGTCTGTTCGGTCTAGCGCTGCGATGGGTTACACTATGAAAAAGATAAGCTCGCTGGCGCGATTTCCGGACGGCGCGGCGTAACGATAGCCGCGACGCTGCGAACGAGTAACCAGCCGCAAACACCAGGAGTTCGTCGTGCCACTCCGAACCGTCTCGTTCATCATGCTGCTGCTCGGCAGCGGCGCCGCCTTGGCCCAGGCGCCGGCCCCGCCGGGAATGAGCCTCGCGGAGGCCGCAGCCAGGCGCTTTCCGCAGCCGGTCAGGGTTGGTGACCTGATCGGCCGGGGCGTGCTGCAGCCGTTGGAAAGCCAACCGCGGCTGGGGTCGGTGCAGTCGGTGGTGCAACGGCCGGATGGCGGCGCCGATATCGTCGTGAACTACGATGTCGCGTTCCGCATCTTCACCCGCCCGATCGCGGTGCCGGCCGAGGCGATGGTGCTTCTGGGGCAATACATGGAAATCGTCGATTTTACCCCAGCCCAGCTTGACGGTTTCAAAACGTTCGACGGACGCGGGTTCACACCGCTGGCGCCCGGCAGCATCATCAAGGTCGGGCTCGCCCGGCCGTCGCACTAGGCAGTTCAAGTGGCAGACACGCAGACGATCAGCACCCGGCCGTTGCACCCCTGGCCGGTCCGCATCATGCACTGGGTCAACGCGCTGGCGATGATCGTGATGATCACCTCGGGCTGGGGCATTTATGATGACTCGGTGATTTTCAGCGGGCTGCATTTCAGCCAGACGCTGCGGCTCGGCGATTGGGCGGCGGAGAGCCTGCTATGGCACTTCGCCGGCATGTGGTTCCTGGTTTTGAACGGCCTCGCCTACCTGATCTACGGCGTCGTGACCGGGCGCTTGCGGGAGAGGCTGTTGCCGATTCGAATCGCGGACGTGGTGCAGACGGTGCGTGACACGCTGCACTTCCACGTCGCGCATGACGACCTGACCGTTTACAACGCGGTGCAAAAAATCCTCTACATCGTCGTCATTGTGGCAGGCATTGCGCAGGTCGTCACAGGGCTGGCGATCTGGAAGCCGGTGCAGTTCTCCGGTCTGCTCGGCTTGCTGGGAGGTTTTCAGGCAGCGCGGCTGCTGCATTTCCTCGGCATGGCGGTGATCGTGGGCTTCCTGGCTGTTCACGTCGCCCTGTCGCTGCTGGTGCCGCAGACGCTGTGGGCCATGCTGACAGGCGGCCCGCGCGTGACCCGGCGCAAGAGGGCCGCATGATGAGGTCGCTGTTCCGCCCGGCCAACGCGCCGGGGCAGGGGGTGCTGGACGAGCATCGTCCGCTGATTCGCTCGCTGGAGCGCCGTGGCTTACTGCGGGGCGGCCTGTCGCTCGGCGCGCTGACCATGCTCACCGGGTGCGACTGGACAACGCCCACGGCGGTCGAGACGGCGCTGCGCAAAGTGTCCGCGCTCAATGACGGCCTGCAGGCGTTGATCTTCGATCCGAACCGGCTGGCTCCGACCTATCCGGAGTCGATGGTGCTCAAGCCGCCCAAGTTCAACGCGTATTTCGACATCACCGAGGTGAAGCCGATCGACGGGCAGAACTGGAAGCTGGAACTGTCCGGCCTAATTGCCGACAAGGCGCCGTGGACGGTGGAGAAGCTCGCCGCACTGCCGCAGCAAGAGGAGATCATCCGCCATGTCTGCGTTGAGGGCTGGGACTATATCGGCCAATGGTCCGGCGTGCCGATGCGGGCGTTCCTGGAACGAGTCGGCGCCGATCTGCGTGCGAAGTATGTCAACTTTCAGACGGCGGACGACTACCCGAGCAGTATCGACATGGCGACCGCCCTGCATCCGCAGACGCTGCTCGCAACCCAATACGCCCGCGAGACGCTGGACGCGCCGTTCGGCTATCCGCTGCGGCTGCGGACCTCGACCAAGCTGGGCTTCAAGAACCCGAAATGGATCACGGCGATCGAGGTGACCAATACCTACATGCCAGGGTATTGGGAGAAGTCGGGCTTCAACTGGTTTTCCGGGATATAGCGTACCGAGCTCGATCGCTGAGACGCTACGTAGGTAGATAATGCATCGCAAACGCCTTGCTTTTTCAGACCGGGCACGCGAATCATTGTATATCCGTAACTTAGGGATATCTCCGCAATGAAAAGCTTGACCTTCGCGCTCGCGCTTGCCGTCATGGCCGGCGCCACCTCGTCCGCATTCGCCGCCGCCACGACTGCTGCAAAGCATCCGCACTCGTCCAAGATGATGAAAGTCTCCGCCAAGGCTCACGCGCCCAAGTACGATGGCGACGCCGCCGTCGCAAAGCTGAACCAGCAGCAACTCGATCAGATCAAGGCGGGCAAGTAATCCACCTCAAACGGTCGCAGCCCTCGGGGTGAAACCTGGCGGCTGCGGCCGATCTGTAACTTCGTCCGGCTCGCCTGCGAATGACAGGCCGTGGCAGCAGCGTCATCAATGCAGGCCGGCGTTTTCCCCGTCGTGGCGATGCCGGCGTCGCGGACGTTGAACGGGCGGGCCATGGCGAATAGCGGGTGGAGCGCGTTGATGGCCGCCGCGCAAGGCGGCAATGCCGGCGTGTATCACCGCTTGCTGGTGGAGATCGGCGCCTGGCTGCGGCGCTACTATGCCAGGCGCTTGCCCCTCGCCATGGTGGATGACGCGGTGCAGGACACATTGCTGGCCATTCACGAAAAGCGCCACACCTACGATCCTGGGCGCCCGTTCGAACCCTGGCTTGCGGCGATCGCCCGCTACAAATGGATTGACCGGCTGCGGGCGATGAAGGCCACGCCAACCGTATCGCTGCCCGAGGAGCTTTCGGTGCCCGGCCATGAGAACGCCGTGACAAGCGCATGGTCTCTCGAGCGGCTGTTGCTGGAACTGAAGCCGGGGCAGGCGGACGTGATACGGCTGGTGAAGTTGCAGGGACTGAGCATCGAGGAAGCCGCCGCCAGGACGGGACAGTCGGTTTCGCTCGTCAAAGTCAACATCCATCGCGGGCTGGGGCGCCTAACCCTTATCGCGAGGGAGCAAGCCGATGTCTGAGCTCGACCTGATCGCCCGCCTCGCTGGCGAGCTCAAACCCGTGCGCCGTCGCCGTATCGCCATCGAAGCCTTGCTGCTGGCGGTCATGGGCGCGATGGAGATGGGATTGTTCTTCTGGGCAGGGTTCATGCGCCCGGACATGCCGGAAGCGATAGCGGCACCGTCCTTCTGGTGGAAGGTGTGTAGCCTGGGGCTGATCGCCGGCATTGGCGGCACGGTGGCGCTTTTGTCGTTCGACCCTGTGCGATCACCACGACGCGGTTTGCGGGCTGTGGTCGCTGTGTTGGCGGTCTGCCTGTCGGCCGGCTGGCTGATAGACGCCTCCCGCCACGAGTTGGGGGATCTGGCGACACGGCTCGATTGGCGCAACGGGATCAAGTGCGTTTACACGATGGCACTCCTATCGCTGCCCGCCATCATCGGCTTGGGCCTGCTGATGCGCCGTGGCGCCCCGACGGACAACGCTGGGTCGGCTCTGAGCGTCGGTATTGCAGCAGCGGCGTGGGGAGCGTTCGTCTTCGTGTTTTCGTGCCCGTTCGAGGACCCGCTGTATATCGCGGTCTGGTATGGCATCGGGTGTGGATTTGTGATGAGCATTGCAAGATTGGTGTTGCCGCCGCTTACCCGGTGGTAAGTGTTTCCCTTACGGAGGGGCTTCCATTTCGAGTAGGGCGCGATGACCGATCGGGACGAGCAGCATTTGCGATTGGCGATCGCCGTCGCTCGTCAAGCCCGGGAGGCTGGCAATCACCCGTTCGGTGCGGTGCTGGTAGATCCGGATGGCGCTGTGCTGATGCAGGCGGGCAATCAGCATAGCGACACCGGCGATCGCACCGGGCATGCCGAGCGGGTGCTGATGACGCGGGCGAGCCAGACCTACACGGCGGAGTTCCTCGCGGGGTGCACCATGATTGCCAGTGCGGAGCCTTGTGCGATGTGTGCCGGGGCGGCGTATTGGGCGGGGATCGGGCGCGTCGTGTATGGGCTGTCGGAGCACGCTTTGCGGGCACTGATCGGGCCGCATCCCGATAACCTGACCATGGATCTGCCGTGCCGGACCGTGTTAGCGGCCGGGCAGCGCGCAATCGAAGTGGTCGGGCCGCTGCTGGAGGACGAGGCCCGCGCGGTTCATGCAGATTTCTGGGCCTGAGCGCGAAAGTGGCTTGGCGATCAGGAAAGAGGCAGTTTCCAGCTTACTTTTTTAGTGTTTCCTGCCCCACCGGGCGTGGCACGATCTTCGCAAAGGTTTCTCTATAAGATCGATTTTCGCTGCGGAGACCGCCATGCAAAGACGTCAATTCACTACGCTGCTCGGTACTGGCCTAGCTGTGTCCGCGCTCCCCGGGCTGATCCGGCCGGCCCGTGCGGCTGGTCCCGTCAAGGTCGGCTTCATGTACCTCGGGCCAGTCGGAGATTTTGGCTGGACCTATCAGCACGACATCGCTCGCAAGGCGGCAGTCGAGCATTTCGGTGACAAGATCCAGACCACCTTCGTCGAGAACGTGCCGGAGGGGCCGGATTCGGAGAAGGTGCTCAATGACCTGGCCAATTCAGGCCACCAACTGATCTTCGCCACGTCGTTCGGCTACATGAACTACACCGTCAACGCCGCAAAGCGCCATCCTAAGGTGTTTTTCGAACACGCCACCGGCTACAAGCGCGCGGCCAACATCTCGACTTACAACATCCGCTTCTACCAAGCGCGCTACGTGCAGGGCGTGATCGCTGGTAAGATGAGCAAGGCCGGGCTGGCCGGCTATGTCGGCTCCGTCCCAGTGCCGGAGGTGGTGCAGGGGCTGAATGCTTTCATGCTTGGCATGAAGTCGGTGAACCCGAAGGCGAGGCTTAAGTTCATCCTCATCAACTCCTGGTACGATCCGCCGAAGGAGGGTGACGCGGCGAAGGCCCTGATGGACCAGGGTTGCGACATCATCACACAGCACACCGATAGCCCGGCGCCGTTGCAGGCGGCGGCGAGCCGGGGTGTTAAGGCGTTCGGCCAGTCCACCGACATGGCCAAATTCGCCGAAGGGACGGAGCTGACGGCCAGCACGGACAATTGGGGCCCGTACTACATCAAACGCATCGGCGACGTGCTCGACGGGACCTGGAAGAGCACGGACACTTGGGGTGGCTTCGATAGCGGTCTGCTCACCATGTCGCCGTTCACCAACATGCCGCCCGACGTCGCGGCGCTGGCCGCGGCGACCGAGCAGGACATCAAGTCCGGCAAGAACGCCGTATTCACCGGCCCGATCATGGACCAGAGCGGCGCGATGAAAGTCGCCGCCGGCAAGTCGATGGACGACGGCGAACTCTCCGGCATGCAATGGCTCGTCCAGGGCATCGATGGAAAGCTGACCTAAGGGGGCGAGGGGATGACCATCCCCTCGCAGGGTGCAGGGGCAGGGCCCCTGCTGCAGATGACCGGCATGACCAAGCAATACCCCGGTTGCTTGGCCAATGACGGTGTCTCCCTGACCATCGAGCACAACCAGATACACGCGCTGTTGGGTGAGAACGGGGCCGGCAAGAGCACGCTTGTGAAGGTCATCTACGGCGTGGTGAAGCCCGACGCCGGAGAGGTGATGTGGGAGGGCAACAGGGTCACCATCCAAAGCCCCGGCCACGCCCAGCGCCTGGGCGTGGGGATGGTATTTCAGCACTTCTCCCTGTTCGAGGCGCTGACCGTGACCGAGAACATCGCGCTCGGCCTCGGCAGCAAGGCGGAACGGCAGGGCCTGCGCGAGCGCATCGTCAGCATCTCGACCGAGTACGGCCTCCCGCTGGACCCGGACCGGGTGGTGCACGACCTGTCGGTCGGCGAGCGTCAGCGGATCGAGATCGTGCGATGCCTGCTGCAGAATCCCAAGCTGCTGATTATGGACGAGCCCACCAGCGTGCTGACGCCGTCGGAGGTGCAGAAGCTGTTCGTCACCTTGCGCCGGCTGGCGTCGGAGGGCTGCTCGATCCTCTATATCAGCCACAAACTGGAGGAGGTGCGGGCGCTGTGCTCGGCGGCGACGATCATGCGGCTCGGCCGCAACGTCGCCAGGGTGATCCCGGCGGAGAAGACGGTGAAGGAGCTGGCGGAGATCATGATTTCCGCCGAGCTGCATGCACCGACCGCGCGGCCGCGCACCGCCGGCAACGCCGCGCCCCGGCTGGTGCTGGACCGGCTGACCATCCGCTCGCCCAACCAGTTTGGTACCGACTTGAAGGACATTAGCCTATCGCTGGCGGGCGGCGAAATCCTCGGGCTGGCCGGCATCGCGGGCAATGGCCAGAGCGAGCTGATGGACGCCCTGTCCGGCGAGATCCCGGCGGGCAGGCCGGAGAACATCCTGATCGACGGCGTTGCTGTGGGGCACATGGGCCCGAACCAGCGCCGCAAGCTGCGCGGCTGCTTCGTCCCCGAGGAGCGAAACGGGCATGGCGCGGTAACGACCATGTCGCTGGCAGAGAACGCATTCCTGTCCGGCCGGGTGCGGGCGGCGCTGGCAAGGTTCGGCCTGATCGACAAAAGGCGCACCTCCGCCTTCGCGCAGAACATCATCACCAAGTTCGACGTGCGCACCACGGGACCCAAGGCGGAGGCGAAGTCGCTGTCCGGTGGCAATTTGCAGAAGTTCCTCGTGGGCCGCGAAGTTCTGCAGGACCCGAGTGTCCTGGTGATCAACCAGCCGACCTGGGGCGTGGACGCGGGTGCCGCGCTTGCCATTCATGAGGCCATCATGGCACTGGCGCAGGAAGGCACGGCTGTGATCATCATATCCCAGGACCTTGACGAGATCTTCGTTCTGGCGGACCGCATCGCCGTGATTGCCGGCGGCCGCGTCTCCGACCCGGTGCCGACGCGCGACGCGACCGTAGAGTCGATCGGCCGCCTCATGGGTGGCGCTGCGGCGGCGGAGGCGGTGCATGCTTAAGATTGAACCGCGCGGATATCGGTCCAAGCTTTGGGAATACCTGTCGCCGTTGCTGGCCTTGGTGCTGACCTGCGTGATCAGCGGTTTGATCTTCGCCATCATGGGCCGCCCGCCGTTGCTGACCGTTTACACCTTCCTGATCGCGCCGCTGTTGCAGCAGGACGGGCTGGTGTATCTGGTCGTGAAAGCAGCGCCGCTGATCATGATGGGCGTCGGCCTGTCCCTGGCTTACCGCGCGAACGTTTGGAACATCGGCACCGAGGGTCAGTTCACCCTAGGGGCGATCTGCGCCGGCGGCGTCGCGCTGGCCTTTCCCGACGCGTCCGGCTGGACGGTGTTCCCCGCCATGATCGTGGCTGGCACGATCGGCGGCGCGTTCGGGGGCGCGCTGGTCGCCTGGCTGCGGATCCGCTTCAATGCCAACGAGATTCTGACCAGCCTGATGCTGACCTACATCGTGCAGTATTTGCTGCTGTATCTGGTCACCGGCCCATGGCGAGACCCCATGGGCTTCGGCTTTCCGCAAACCGCGCTGTTCTCCGACGCCGCGGCCGGCCCCCGACTGATTGAGGACAGCAACGTGCATCTCGGCGTGCTGCTCGCGCCGCTGATCGCGATCGCGCTTTGGGTGATGCTCGAGAAGACCGTGCTCGGGTTCCAATTCCGCGTGCTGGGGCAGGCGCCGCGCGCGTTGCGGTTCGCCGGGTTCAGCGAAAACCGGCTTGTTTGGGTGGCCATGCTGATCAGCGGCGGGCTGGCAGGGCTGGCGGGCATGTTCGAGGTGTCGGGCACGCTGAACCAGCTCAGCACCAACTTGTCGCCGGGATATGGGTTTGCCGCGATCATCGTGGCGTTCCTTGGGCGGCTGAACCCGATCGGAGTGATCCCGGCGGGGTTGCTGCTGGCGCTGTCCTATCTCGGCGGCGACGCGGCGCAGATTAATTTGGGCCTGCCAAATGCGGTGACGGGTATTTTCCAGGGGATCCTGCTGTTCTGCCTGCTGGGATGTGACGTGCTGCTTTTGCACCGCATCGTCTGGCGCCGCCCGGTGAGGGCCGCGGCGTGACCGCGTTGCTCACGGCTTTCCTGGTAAGTGTGATCCTGGCCGCCACGCCGCTGCTCCTTGCAGCGGTGGGTGAACTGGTGGTCGAGAAAGCCGGTGTGCTGAACCTCGGCGTCGAGGGCATGATGCTGGGTGGCGCCATCGCCGCATTTGCCATCGCGCACGAGACGGGGCAGCCCTCGGCGGGCATCGCCGCCGGGCTGCTGGTGGGCGTCGGGCTCTCGCTCATGTTCGCCTTCATCACGCTCACCTTGCAGGCCAACCAGACCGCGACCGGGCTTGCGCTGACCATCTTTGGCCGTGGGCTGAGTGCGCTGCTCGGCGCCGGGTATGTCGGTATTCCCGCGCCGATCCTGCCCAAGTTATATATTCCCGGATTGTCGGACATCCCGGTGCTCGGCCCGGTGGTCTTCTCGCAGGACTTTCTGGTCTATCTATCGCTTGCCCTGCTGGGCGTAGTCGCGTTCTGCCTGCGCCGGACGCATCTTGGCCTGATCATCCGGGCGATCGGGGATTCCCACGATGCGGCACATTCCCTGGGCTATTCGGTGCTTCTGGTGCGGTACGTCGCGGTGATGTTCGGGGGCGCCCTCGCGGGGCTGGCGGGGGCCTACATGTCGCTTTCCTACACACCGCTTTGGGCGCAGGACATGACGGCCGGGCGCGGCTGGATCGCGGTCGCGCTGGTGACCTTCGCAGCATGGCGCCCGTTCTGGCTGCTGATCGGCGCCTGGCTGTTCGGCGCCCTGATGTATCTGTCGCTGTATGTGCAGGCGCTGGGAATTGCGGTGCCGTCCGCCCTGCTGTCCGCACTTCCCTATATCGGCACCGTCATCATGCTGGTGCTGATCTCCCGCGACCGCCGTCGCATCCGCCTGCATCGCCCGGCGATGCTGGGAAGGCCGTTCACCGCGCGCGCTTGAGCGGGGTTCCCGCGGTCGCCGCGCGTATGCGGACACCTCCCGCGGTACCGCATACGCCAAGCGAATGGCGGACTACGCAAGCCGCACCAGCGCGATCGCGGCAGCAAGCGGCAGCAGCATACCGAACACGCCAAGGCCGCCACTACGCGTCAGCCCCAGCCAGGCCAGCGCCATGACGCTCAATGCGAGATAGCCGCCGACGATCGCGATCACCGACCGGCGTCTGCTCATGCGGAGCGTGAACCGCGTCAGATAAGCGATCCCCAGCAACGCGCCCCAGGCAGCAGCGATCGGGACGATGAGCAGCACAGCGTTCACGACACCTCCTTGTCCAGGCTGGCAGCAGCCCACGGCCTTGGCCTAGAACGCAGCAAGGGAGAGGACGCATCATGAAGCCTGTCGTTATAGCGGTGGCGATCACCGGGTCCGTGCCGCGCAAGAAGGACAACCCGGCCGTGCCGGTCACCCCGGTGGAGCAGATCGAGAGCACACATGCCGCTTTCGAAGCTGGCGCCAGCCTCGTCCACATTCATGTCCGCAACCCCGACGAAAGCGCGTCCAGTGACCCGGCGCTGTTCGCGCAGGTGCAGGAGGGCGTGCGCCGCCACTGCCCTGGCATGATCATCCAGTTCTCCACCGGCGGTCGCGGCCGTGACCCTGCGGCCCGCGGGAACGCGCTCGACCTGGCTCCGGATATGGCGTCGTTGTCCACTGGGTCGGTGAACTTCCCCACCATCATTTACGAGAACTCGGCCACGTTGGTGACGGACCTAGCCGCGCGCATGCAGACATATCGGGTCCGGCCGGAGATCGAATTGTTCGACCTCAGCCACATTCACGGTGCGCGGCGCCTGGTCGATGCCGGGCTGATGGACGAGCGCCCGCATGTGCAGGTCGTCATGGGCGTGAAGAACGCCCTGCCGGCGGAGGAGCATCTGCTCGACCTAATGCTGGGTGAGATCCGGCGCCAACTGCCGCACGCGACTTGGACGGCGGCTGGCATCGGCGTCAACCAGGCGCGGGTGATGGAATGGGTTCTGGCCCGCGGTGGCGATGGCGTGCGCACCGGGCTGGAGGACAACATCCGCATCGGCCGCGACCGCCTCGCCGCCAGCAACGCCGAACTGGTGGAGCACGCGGCCGCCGCGATCGCCCGCCACGGCATGCGCCCGGCGACGCCGGGCGAGGCGCGGTCGGCGCTTGGGCTAGGGATCGCGCGATGATTACGGGCCGCACCACCCTGATCGCGCATATCGGCTGGCCGACCGAAAGCTTCAAAGCGCCGATGATCTACAATCCGTGGTTCGAGAAGCATGGCGTGGACGCTGTCGTCATCCCGATGGGCATCGAGGCGAAGGACTTCGCCGGCCTGCTGCGCCCGCTGTTCCTGACCCGCAACCTGCATGGCGCGCTGATCACCATGCCGCACAAGGTCGTCACGATTGGCCTGGTGGACGATCTTTCGACCACCGCCAAGATCGCCGGGTCGGCCAACGCCGTGCTCAAGCGGCCCGACGGTTCGCTGCTGGGCGACATGTTCGACGGCGCCGGCTTCGTGCGCGGCATGCAGCGCAAGGGCCGCAGGGTCGAAGGTGCGAGTGCCCTGGTGATCGGCAGCGGCGGCGTCGGGTCGGCGATCGCAGCGTCGCTGGCGATGGCGGGGCTGGCCAGGATCGGGCTGTATGACGTTTCGGCGGCCTCAGCCGAGTCGCTCGGCGACCGGCTGCGCCAGTACTACCCGGCAATGACGGTCACTGCCGGGTCGAATGACCCCGCGGGTTACGACATCGTCGTCAACGGCACACCGCTCGGCATGCGCGCAGGCGACCCGTTGCCGGTGGATATCGACCGGATTGCACCTGGCACCTTTGTCGGAGAGGTTGTCATGAAGGAGGAGTTCACACCCCTGCTGCGTGCCGCACAAGCGAAGGGCTGCCCGGTGCAGGTCGGCACCGACATGCTGTTCGAGATGATCCCAGCCTACCTCGAGTTCTTCGGCTTCGGCACCAGCACGCCGGAGGAACTGCGCAGCGTGGCGACCATCCAATACTAAGACGCCCGCGCGATCCGCTTTGCCGATCCAGAAGTCCACCTTCGTTTGAAGCTACTGTGCGGCTTCGATGCTTTACACGTATATAGCACTCGTTTGACTCTCGATGGCCCGGACCAGGCCGTCGTAGAAGAACGGTATGTTGTCGGCTTCGTCGCCGGTCAGGCGGCCCGCGACCTTGTCGTGCGCCAGCATCGCCGCGAAGAAATCAGGCAAGCCGACCACGAGCAAGGGAGCATCGCGCGTGACGTAGTGGTGGTAGACACCGCCGAACTCCCGCCGCGCAACCTCCAGCAGATAGGATGCCGCGGCGTCTTGGAAGTATGCAGCGTCGTCTTGCGGGGCGGCGGCCATCGCTGGTGCGGCTTCCGCGAGCATTGCGTCCAGATCACCGAGGCTTTCGCGGGAGAAGTCCAGCGTGACCGACGCGAACGGGCCGTAATGTGCGGCGAACTGGTTCGCTTTTCGCCGTATATCCGTCTCGACTGCGTCAGGGTCAGCATACTCATTGACCGGGTTAGACGCGGGACCGGGCGGCTCAACGGCTGCTA
>CAZZVB010000036.1:15294-25866 GCA_964657445.1 uncultured Burkholderiaceae bacterium
GGCGTCTTCCGGTGATGGAGCGTCGAGCCGCCTGACCACGCCATTGGTCCGTCTTGACTGCGGGCACCAACGGCCGGTTAAGCCAAGTCACTGACGCGAGCATATTGGGACTTCGTCGCCGTAAAAGTCGCGCCGCACACGATGGTGTAGCCTAAGACGCCGGTGAAGCCGTATGCATCGCCGAGCCCGGATGGAAATGCGCGTACACCCGCCGCGCCGTCTCGCGGTTGATGCCGGGCGCAGCTTCCAAATCATTCAACCCCGCCTGTTTGACGCCGCGCGCTGAACCGAAATGGTTGAGCAAGGCGCGTTTGCGGGCCGTGCCGACGCCTTCGATGTCGTCCAGTTCGCTCGTGACAAGCGTCTTGGAGCGCCCGGCGCGATGAGTTGTGATGGCAAAGCGGTGCGCCTCGTCGCGCACGCGTTGCAGGTAATAAAGCACCGGGTCACGCGGCGGCAGTTGAAACGGGTCCCGCCCGTCCACGTGAAACCACTCGCGCCCGGCGTCGCGGTCCGGCCCTTTGGCGATGCCCACCAGCTTCACGTCCTGCACGCCGAGGTCGGCCAGTATGCCGCGTGCGGCCGAAAGCTGCCCAGCGCCGCCGTCAATCAGCACCAGGTCGGGCCATTTGGCGGTGCCCTCCGCCTGCTCCCGCAGCGCGCGGCCGAAGCGGCGTTCCAGCACCTCACGCATCATCGCGAAATCGTCGCCGGGCATGATCGGGTTGCGGATGGCGAATTTACGGTACTCGTTTTTGGCCGGGCCTTCGGCGCCGAACACCACCATCACGCCATACGGATGCGAGCCCATGATGTGGCTGTTGTCGTAGCACTCAATTCGCTCTGGCGAGGCGCCCAGATCGAACAGTTGCGCCACACCTTCCAGCAGTTTTGCCTGACCGGCGCCTTCGGCCAGCTTACGCTCCAGCGCCTCGCGCGCGTTGGTGACCGCGTGTTCCACCACGGCGCGCTTCTCGCCGCGCTGCGGCGTGGTGATTTCCACCTTGCGGTGCGCCTTCAGGGCGAGCGCTTCCTCCAGTAGCTCGGTCTGCGGCAGCGGATGGCTGGTGAGCAACAGCGGCGGCGGCGTCTTATCGTCGTAGAACTGGGCGACGAAGGCTTCCAGCACCTCGCCGGGCTCCTCATGCCGGGCGTGGGTCGGGTAGAACGCGCGGTTGCCGTTGTTGCGGCCGCCGCGGACGAAGAACACCTGCACGCAGGTTTGCCCGGCGGTTTGCCAGGCGGCGATCACATCGGCATCCTCGAGGCTCGCCGGGTTGACCACGCCGGTGCCCTGCACGTGCGTCAGGGCGCGAATCCTGTCGCGCGCGGCGGCGGCACGCTCAAACTCCAAATTGGCGGAGGCGCTCTCCATCTCGGCCGCCAACTCCGCCTGCACGCCAGCGGCGCGGCCTTGTAGGAATGATTTCGCCTGTGCGACCAGCTTGGCGTAATCGTCTTTGCCGATCCGGCCCACACACGGCGCACTGCAGCGCTTGATCTGGTGCAGCAGGCAGGGCCGGGTGCGGTTGCGGAACACCGTGTCCGCACAAGACCGCAGCAGGAACACGCGCTGCATGGCCACGACCGTCTGATTTACGGCCCAGGCAGACGCGAACGGCCCCCAATAGCTGCGTCCCTTTGCTTGCGTGCCGCGGAACTTGGTGATCTGCGGATATTCGTGATCCTCCGTCAGCATCAGCCAGGGATAGGATTTGTCGTCTCGCAAGACGATGTTGAAGCGGGGTTTGAGCCGCTTGATGAGATTGGCCTCGAGCAGTAGCGCCTCGGCCTCGGTGTGGGTGGTGACGATCTCCATGCTGGCGGTGTTGGACACCATCAGCCGCAGCCGTTCGGGCAGCCGAGCAATTTGGGTGTAGCTGGAAACGCGCTTCTTCAGATGGCGCGCTTTGCCCACGTACAACGCGTCACCTTTGGCGTCGAGCATGCGATAGACGCCGGGACTGACCGGCATGGTTTGCAGCGCCTGTTCGATGATTGCGACCCCAACGACCGCGTCGCTCAAAGCATGCCTCCAAAGCAATCACGCCGCCGTGTAAACCATCCACCGATGGTGTGGATAAGTCTGTGGGAAGCTGGTCTCAGGGACCTACATGATGGCGGGTTTCTGCGGGATTTGCGGCCTTGCCCAACAAATGGGCAGCATCGCCACAGCGTTGTTTTCGCTCGATTAAGCCATTTCGCACTGTCACAGAATGAGAACATGCCGCTAGTTGGCTGACTCTGTTGCGAGTCAATCACCCCGCGTGGACAAGTTTGCACGGTCACGCTCGATCTCTACACCCACCGACGCGACATCGTCGAAGACGTCAAGCTTCTCAACCCTCACTCGCACGAGTTGAACCCGGCGGTCCACGAGGCACACTTCGGCTATCCGCTCGGCCAGAGTTTCCACCAATTGGACGTGCCCGGCCGCAACAACGTCGCGCACAGAATGTATGATCGTCTCATAATTTAGCACCCGGCTGAGCTCATCGCGCCCAACGGCCGGCCGGGAGAGCCCTGCCGCCGAATCGCCGTTCTGCTCGGTGACGCCAACGTCGAGGTTGATGCGTATCCGCTGCCGCGCCGCAAGTTCGTGAGGATACACCCCGATTGAGGCGTTCTGCACCATGTCGCGGATCAGGATATGTCGCAGGGCCTTGCCGGTGACGCGTGGCGGATCGATCATTCCTCGGGTTCCCCGGTGTGGGCAGGGCTCCATTGCAGGTGCTGGCCGCCATCGAGCGCGATCATCTGGCCCGTCATCGAGGGCAGGGCAAGGATGGCGAGCACGGCACGTGCCACTTCCTCCGGGCTGGTCCCCCGGCCGAGCGGGGTGGCCGCGCATTGCCGGGCAAACTGCTCCGGTGATTGCCGTGGGCTGGGCAACGCTGGGCCAGGACCCACCGCATTGACCCGGATGCGCGGCGCCAACGCGAGTGCCAGCGATTGGGTCAGTGCCCAAAGCCCCGCCTTGGACACCGTGTAGGAGACGAAATGCGGCGTGAGCGACCAGACCCGCTGGTCCAGCATGTTCACAACGGCGCCCTCTGCCCCTTCCGGCAGGGCGCGGGCGAACGCCTGGGTGAGCACGAACGGCGCCCGTAGATTGGGCGCTAGGTGCGCATTCCAGCTCGCCAGGTCTGCGGTATCCCACTCGTCGCGCTCGAACAGACTGGCATTGTTGACCAGCACCCCGAGCGGTCCGACAGCGTCGATGGCACGCGCGACCAGCGTGCCGGTCTGCGCCTCGTCGGACAGATCGGCCTTGACGACGGCGGCCACGCCCCCGGCCGCACGGATTTCAGCGGCGGCCGCCTCCCCAGCCTCGACACTATCGCGGCAATGGATCGCAACCGGCCGGCCGGTGCCGGCGAGCGCCATTGCGATAGCGCGGCCGAGGCGCAGGGCGCCGCCGGTCACCAGGGCGCCAGGTGCAAGCGATTGGGTCATGGCCATGCCCGGCCTGTAACGTGCCCGGCAGCTTCCGTAAACGGCACCCAGGCCGAAACGCAACTATGCGGCTTCGGACAGGTAATGAACCATTCAACGTGGAGGACCCGCCGGTGCGCCTTCCCCTTATCCCGCCCGCAGAGCTGACCGCCGAACAGCGTCCGCTTTACGACGATATGCTGACCGGCATCGAGCACGGCTACCGCGGCTTCACGGCGACGCGGTGGGACGGCGCGCTGATGGGCCCATGGAACCCGTGGCTCCACCAACCGAAAGTCGGCCGGGCAGTGTGGGAGCTGACGAAGGCGCTGAACGCCATCTCGACCCTGCCGGAGCCGTGCCGGCAGATCGCCATCCTCGTCACCGGTGCGCATTTCCGGGCCAATTACGAGATTTACGCCCACGTTGCGGTCGCGAAGAAGGACGGTTTAGCGGACGAAACGATCGCGACCATCGTGGCGGGTGAGCGCCCGGCAGACCTGCCGCGTGAGCAGGCGATCGCCTATGACGCCGCTGCGGCGCTGGTTGGCGGCGGGCCGCTGCCTGACCTGAACTACCGGCTGGTGGCGGAGTGCTTTGGCGTGCAGGGCGCGGCCGAGTTGATCTATCTCGTCGGCCTCTACTGCATGGTGTCGGTGACGCTGAACGGCTTCGACGTTCCGGTGCCGGACACCGACCGCCCTCATGTATGATGGTACATCCCGCACCATCTAGCATGGCAACAGCGTGAGGCGGTGCCGATGTCGGCTTGGACAGTGTCTAACATTCCCGACCAGACCGGGCGCGTCATCGTCATCACCGGCGCGAGCAGCGGCATCGGGGCCGAAGCGGCGGTGGCGCTTGCTGCCAAAGGCGGCCAGGTGGTGCTGGCGGTGCGCGATCAGGGCCGCGGTGACGCAGTCAAAGCCCGTATTCTCAGGGCACAACCTGGCGCGAAGGTCAGCGTCTCGATCATCGATATGGCAAGCCTGGCGAGCGTGCAGGCATTTGCCGAGCGGACGAGCGCGGAACTGCCGCAGATCGACGTGCTGCTGAACAATGCCGGGCTGGGCCTGCAGGCGGCCCGTGCCGTCACGGTGGACGGGTTCGAGCGGCAGTTCGGCACCAATCATCTCGGGCATTTCGCGCTGACCGGCCGGCTAATCCCGGCGCTGCTGCGGGCGCCCGCACCCAGGGTGGTCGCGATCGCAAGCATTGCTCACCGCCGTGGCCGAATCGATTTCGACGATCTGCAGAACACGCGCAACTACAACGGCAGCAAAACCTATAGCCAGTCCAAGCTGGCTAACCTGATGTTCGCTTACGAATTGGACCGCCGGGCGCGCGAGGCGCACTCGCGCCTGGTCAGCGTCGCGGCTCACCCGGGTGTCGCTACAACGGGTTTCATCGCCGGGACCGAGATGGCAGCCTTCAAGGTTGCGATTGCTAATGCCGCGATCGGTGTTTTCGGGCAGGACGGCGCCCGCGGTGCGCTGCCCGGGCTATACGCCGCAACGATGCCCGACGTGAGGGGCGGACAGTATTGGGGACCCGACGGCATACTGGAAATCCGCGGCAATCCGGCCTTGGCCAAGCCGTCCCCGCATGCGCTGGATCGCGCGGTGTGGAAACGGCTCTGGACTGTGTCGGAGGAACTGACCGGAGTGGTGTATCCACCACTCGGTTAGTCACTGCATGGCCCTGAATGCGTCGCGAGGCTCGAGTGACGGGCGTAGGCGGTAGGCGGACGAAATTCCCGGCACCACCCGTTCGCGCTCACACCATCACGGCAACGCCGGCTGCGTTGTCGCCGGTAGCGCGCTATCCGACCACAACCTCGATTGGGGCCTGCGCGTCCCGGATGCTGATCGGGGTGGCGCCTGCCGGGTCTCCGTCCGCCTGGGCAAGCTCGCTACCGTTCCCAAGGATCTCCACGGCCCTGGCCGACCGGATGGTGAGGCCCGGCATCCGCGGCAGAAGGTTCAGCGGCAGCGCTGCACCGTACATCAATGCGGATGCGGTGCCGTAGCGTTCGAACAGCGCGACGCTGAAACCGGGCACGCAGGCGTTTGCCTCCGGCGCCAGCACGAACCGGCCGGCATAGAGCCGCCCCTTGCTGACGATGATGCTCGACGCTTCCACTTCCTCCCCGTCCAGCCGCAGCTTCAGGTGCGGATAGCGGTAGCGGCTCATTTCGCGCATCGTCTGCGCCACATAGGCGCCTTTGCCGAACAGCCGTTTCAGCATCGGGCTGACGGAGTTGACCACTTGCGCATCCAGCCCGACGCCGAGCATTTGCACGAACAAACGCTGCGTCGCCGGGGAACCGGCCGTGGGCGCCAATTGCGCCACGCCAGGCCACAGCATGCAGGTGCGGCCGAACGCCAGCGCCGCCGCGACAGAACGGGGCGAGAATGGCAGCCCTAGTTCATGCGCCAGCACGTTCGCCGTGCCGAGCGGGATCACGCCAAGCCGGGCCTCGCTGCCCGCCAGCCCGTTGGCGACTTCCGCGATGGTGCCGTCGCCCCCGGCCGCCACCACGAGACGAGCGCCGTCGGAGGCAGCCTCCCGCGCCAATTCGATCGCGTGCCCGGCGTGATGCGTCTCCGCAAGGTCGACTCGGACGCCGTTGGCCGACATGACGTCCAGCACCTGCCACAGCGCATGAGCGCGCCTGCGCCCCGCGGTTGGATTGAAAATGACGACCAGGGCGGATCGGCGGGGAGTTGGATTCGGCATCGCCTCCAAACTCTGCTGGTTTGGTTTCATAAAAATGACAACGCGAGGTCAGTAAGATGACGTCATGTCAGCCTGCGCAAATTAATCACGTCATCTAAACTTAACTCACCCGGCGCGAATGCCGCGCCTATGACCAGGCGTGAGAGACGATAGACTCCGGCAGCAGGTGTTATTTGGATGAGTGCCATCACCATTTCTGGCAATCCGGACTATCGTTACCGAACCGTCTTTATCTCCGACCTGCACTTGGGGACCCGGGATTGCCGCAGCGATTTCCTCGCCGATTTCCTTCGGCAGATGACGTGCGACAAGCTTTTCCTGGTCGGCGACGTCATCGACGGTTGGCGCCTGCGCAAGTCCTGGTATTGGGATGCCTCGCATGATGATGTCCTGCGGCTGATCCTCAAAAAGGCCCGGTCCGGAACCGAGGTTACCTACATCCCCGGCAACCACGACGAGATGTTCCGCGCTTGGCTGCCGATGGGGCTGGAGGTTGCTGGCATCAAGCTTCGCAAGGACGCCGAGCACACGACCGCTGATGGCCGCCGCCTACTCGTAATGCACGGCGATGAGTTCGACAGCGTGGTGCGGTATGCAAAGTTTCTCGCACTTCTGGGTGACAGCGCCTACACTGCAGCACTTATCGTGAACCGCTATTTCAACGCCGTCCGCCGCAAGCTCGGCCACCCCTACTGGTCGCTCTCCGCCTGGCTGAAGCGCCGGGTCAAGGAGGCGGTTAAGGCGATTGACCGGTTCGAGACCGCTCTGGCCAGCGAGGCCCGGCGCCGCGGCTTTGACGGGGTCGTTTGCGGCCATATCCACCATGCCGAAATGCGCGAGGTCGGCGGCGTGTTGTATCTGAATGACGGCGACTGGGTGGAAAGCTGCACCGCCCTGGTCGAGCATGAGGATGGCCGCCTGGAACTGATCGACTGGGCCGCGCTGAACCGCCTGTCCTTTGCCGCACCCCGCCGCCCGGCGGTGCCGCAAACTGCCTGACATCGGCCTCGACCCGGCGCCGCACGCCGCGCCATTCCGTCCACAGCGGATCCTGATCATCTCCGACGCCTGGAAGCCCCAGGTGAACGGCGTCGTCCGCACGCTCTCCACCTTGGTGACCGAGCTGACGGCGATGGGGCACGTGGCGGAGGTGATCGGCCCGGACCAGTTCCGCACCCTGCCGTGCCCGACCTATCCGGACATTCGCCTGTCACTGTTTCCGCGCGCCAAACTCACCCGGCTGATCGACGCTTTCGAGCCGGACGCTCTGCACATCTCCACCGAGGGCCCGCTCGGCATGGCGGCGCGGGCATTGGCGAAGCGCCGAGGCTGGCGTTTCACCACGGCGTTCCACACCCGCTTCGCCGAATACCTGTATGCCCGCACGCGGGTTCCCACCGCCTGGAGCTACGCCTGGATGCGCTGGTTCCATGGCGCCGGGGCAGGGATCATGGTCGCGACGCAAAGCCTGCGGGACGAACTGGCCGAGCGTGGCTTCCGTAATATCCGCACCTGGTCGCGCGGTGTGGACCTTACGCTGTTCCAGCCGGAACCGCGGGAGGAGTGGCCGTATCCGCGTCCGGTCTTCGCTTATGTCGGCAGGGTGGCGGTCGAAAAAAATATCGAGGCGTTCCTGAAGCTCGACCTGCCAGGGTCCAAGGTGGTGGTGGGCGACGGCCCGGCGCGCGCCTCGCTTCAGCGGCGTTTCCCTGACGCGCATTTCGTGGGCATGCGGTTTGGCGCGCCGCTCTCGGCGGCCTATGCGGGATCTGACGTGTTCGTCTTTCCGTCTTTAACCGACACGTTCGGGCTGGTGCTGCTGGAGAGCCTGGCCTGCGGCACTCCGGTCGCGGCATTCCCGGTGACCGGCCCGCGCGATGTGCTCGGCGGCGGCGTGGAGGGCGCGGGCGCCACGGACACCGACCTGCGCGCCGCTGCAATACGCGCGCTGGAGACTGGCGATCGGGCCCTATGCCGCGAGCACGCTCTGAAGTTCTCCTGGCGCTCGTGCGCGGAAGCGTTCGCAGGCAATTTAGTTGCGCTCACTGCGACGACGGTGGCTACGTCGGCGTGACGTCAAGGCGCGGTTGACGACCCGAAAAGCTCGTTTCCGCTCAGTGGAAGGGCAGGGGTGTGGCTGCATCGGACAAAGGCAAAGGCAACCCAGCCACAGCAGCGATGTCAGAGTCATCTCTGCCCGAAACCTCAATCGCACGAGCCCAAGCTGCGATAAGCGCCGCCGATGTAAGCGGCGGGAGTCAGTGGCAGGTCTGGATGGCGACGACCCATCTCCTCTTGGACACACCTGAGAAAGCGATCACGTTCGGAGAAGCTGTCGTCTGCGCGACCTACGGTTATGCTCAAGCCGAAGCGGAGCGCCCTTTTATCGCAGCGGATAATGGGGACAGCTGGAAGGTCCAAGGAACGCGGCGGGGTACCCATGCGATGCCATTATTCGCGGTATCCTCGACTGTGATCCTCGCGAAGAAGACTGGCGCCATACTCGACTATCGTCTCTCGATGCCGGGCCCGGCCATGTCCCGATCAACCGGCACGAAGTGATGCGCGGCTGCTACGCTCCCATGGCCTGGCGCATAAACACGCGCTTCAGCGGCGGTAGGCGCTGGACGCCGGCGATGCCGAGGTCGCGGACGGCGCGCACGAGGGCGTTGTCGGTGGAGAAGAGCCTGTCCAGCGCATGGGTGGCGCCCAGCATCAGCAGGTTGGCCCCGCGCCGCCGCGCCTGGTAGCGGGCCAGCAGCGCAGGGGCGCCAGGGTCCTCGCCGGTCGCGACCGCATCCGACACCAGGTCACCGAGCGCGATGACGTCGCGCAGACCGAGGTTCAGTCCCTGCCCGGCGATTGGGTGGATGCCGTGCGCTGCGTCACCGACCAGCACCAAGCGCTCGGCCGTGTAGCGATGCGCGTGCATGGCGCTCAGCGGATACAACCACCGGCGCCCAACCGGACGCATCGCCCCTAGGTGATCCCCGAGTCGCCGGGCGATCTGCTTGGCGAACTCGGCATCGTCCAGCGCCATCATGCGGGGTGCGAGGTCCGAACGCTCGGTCCAAACCACCGCTGACAGGTTCGGCGCGTCGTCCGTGCCCGTCATCGGCAGTTGAGCGAACGGCCCGGCGGGCAGGAAATGCTCCAGCGCTGCCCCGCGATGCGGCCGCTCATGCGCGATGGCGGATACGATGCCCGCTTGGCGGTAGGCCAGGCGTGACACCGCGATGCCCGCCTGGGTGCGCAACGGAGAGTGACGACCCTCCGCGGCAACGACCAGCCGGCAATGGATCGCCGGGCCGCCCTTGACCTGTACGACAGCGCCCTCCGCGTGCCGGCTGACCTCGGCCTCGGCCGGTGCGAACACCATGCCTTCGGACAGCGCGTGCAAACGCCCGTTCAGCGCCACGCGCAGGCTGCGCGCCTCAACCATCCAGCCGAACGGTCCGGCCTGCGCCTCGGCATGGTCGAAATGCAGGAACAATGGGGAAGCCTGGCGTCCTGTGCTGCCGTCGGAGACGCGGATGTCGAGGATTGGGCAAGGCTCAAACGGCAAATGCTGCCAAACGCCGGCCTCCTCCAGCATCGCGCGCGACCCGGCGGCGATTGCATAGGCGCGGCCGTCGAAATCCGGATGTTCCATCGGCGGCAAGGCGGACCGGTCCACCACGGCCACGCGCACCCCGGACGCCGCCAGCCTGCAGGCCAGAGAGGCGCCGACAGGTCCTGCGCCTATAACGCAAACGTCTGTTTCTACGGTGTCGTTCATGGTGTTCTGCCTATTTACCGGGCACGTGGTGTCGTCGCCGAAGAACGCAACCGCCGCAAAGCCGCCGCCGCCCGGGCGAAACCATCAAAGGCTAACCATCGGCAAGGGGAGCGACAAGGGTGGTTCCGGTTCGGCACGGTTCTTGATTAGCAGAAGTGTATAGCGGCCGGTTACCACGGGGGTCCGGTGCCTAACAGACAGACGAGGACATCGATGAAGCTGATCATGGCGATCATCAAACCCTTCAAACTTGACGACGTGCGCGAGGCGCTCACGCCGCTTGGCGTCCAAGGACTGACGGTTTCGGAGGTGAAAGGGTTCGGTCGCCAGAAAGGCCAGACCGAGATTTACCGTGGTGCCGAATACCACGTGAATTTCCTCCCCAAGGTGAAGATCGAAGTCGCCGTTCCCGCAAGCATGGCGGAGCAGGTCGTGGAAGCGATCATGAAGGCTGGGCAGACCGGCAAGATCGGCGATGGCAAGATTTTCGTTATGGACATCGAACGTGCCGTGCGGATCCGCACGGGCGAGATCGACGCAGAAGCACTTTAAAGGATCGCCCTAAGATGAAGCGTTTGCTTGCCCCGGCGGGTTTTCTGCCGGCCTTCCTCCTTGCCTGC
>CAZZVB010000037.1:0-1820 GCA_964657445.1 uncultured Burkholderiaceae bacterium
ACTTCCCTCGAACCGCCTGCTCGTCGCGCGCGACATCGCCGCAATCCAGAGATCGCGACACGATGGCAACTTGCGCGGCGTCCTCGGCATTTGCTGACCTCTTGTTGGCCACCTCCTGACAACTGGCGCGCCGGCTGACAAACGCGGCGACATCCGGCGGCAAGTTGGCCGGGTGTGGCTGCGGCTGAGCGCCCGCCGTTGTCGTGGTCAGGACAATAAGTGCGAGCAGCGCGAGAACCGCTGTTGAGCGCGCCATCAGCGGAGAGTCGTACAGGCAGACGACGACGCTTTGCCTTTGCGGGCCGAGCGACTCCAACGCCTTCCGGCGGGCGCCGGCTGTGTCTTCACGAGGTTCGTCATGCGGCCGCACTTCAGCGCCAGAAGGCCATCGTCGTCCACCATGAGGGGTGCCGCCTGCCGAGCTGGGATGACCTTCACGATTGTCCCAGGGGGCACCGTGTTGAAGATCGTATGTTCGTCCTCCAAGACCGACTGCGAACTGCCGAAGTGACAAACTCGACCCAAGCTGGCCTCAAACGCCTCGTAGGTGATGATTTTCGCTGGTAGCGGCGGACGGATTTGAACCGCCGACCAAGGGATTATGATTCCCCTGCTCTACCGCTGAGCTACGCCGCCAAACAGCCGGGCGGGAGATAGGCCTTTCAGGCGGGGCAAGTCAACCGGCCCGAGATCGCGGCCTTGCCGTCACGTGACATCACAACTCAGACATTTCGCTTGGCGATATCGTGCAAAATCAATGTTGTAACGGCATGTGTCAACCTAATCTCACTTCATCTACTTTCGACGCCTCCAACAAGTCGCTACGGCCCCCTCTCGCAACTTGAAGGACGCCCGATCATGCGGCTTCGAACGACCCTGCTGACCACTGCTGCTGCAATGGCAATACCCAGCTTTGCTTTCGCCCAGCCTATCGATGGGCTCTACGTCGGCGCCGGCGCGCTGTGGAACTACAAGCAGGTGGAGCACGCGCAGCCTTCTCCCGGCGTCGGTCTGGCCGGAACGCGCCTTCGCTTCGATGAGGGTGGGGTCGGCGGCCTCGGCAGCGTCGGCTACGGCCTCGGCAACGGGCTGCGGTTCGAGGTCGAGGGCAACTTCCGCCAGAACGAGCTGCGTGGGATCGGCAGCGGTCAGGGGCCCGTCTCGGGGAATTCCACCCAGCAAGACTACGGGGTGATGGGCAACGTCCTCTATGACCTTGACCTCAAGCCGTTCGGCGTCGGCTTCGTGTCACCCTATGTCGGCTTAGGCGCTGGCTATGAATGGAGCCACCTGAACGGCTTCAACTCGACCAACGCAGACAGCGGCCGTGTCACGCATTTTGGCGGCACATCCAGTAATTTCGCCTACCAGGGTATCGTAGGCGCAGCCTTCCCCGTGACCCCGCATCTGTCATTGACGGCGGAATACCGCTTCTTGGGCGTGCTCGGAAACGAGAAGTTCAAAGCCGAGACCGGTGGCGAAACCGGCAACTACAACATCTCCGAAAACCTCAACCACAGCGTGCTGGTCGGCTTCCGCTACGCATTCAACGCTCCGGCGGCGCCGCCCCCGCCCTCCCCGGTGGCGCCCACCCCGGTCGTGATGCCGGCGCGCACCTACCTCGTGTTCTTCGACTGGGACCGCGCCGACCTGACCGACCGTGCCCGGCAGATCATCTCCGAGGCGGCGCAGAATAGCACCCGCGTGCAGGCCACCCGCATCGAGGTGCAGGGCAACGCCGACCGTTCCGGCACGCCGCAGTACAACCAGAAGCTGTCGCTCCGCCGCGCTCAGACGGTGGCGGCCGAGCTGGTGCGTGA
>CAZZVB010000037.1:1920-25328 GCA_964657445.1 uncultured Burkholderiaceae bacterium
ATAGAACACGCAACCCTGCCCAGGCGCTGGCAGTGCCGGCTCGTCCAGCTCAACCGAGCCGTCCGCCATCACGCTCGCCGGATGCAGTTCGTCGCGCGCGCGCAGCTTCACGGCGCAGCGCAGCACGTCGGGTGGATCGATCAGCCAGTTCACCTCGCGCAGCCGCAGATGGCGCTTGCCGCGATGGCGCGGGCCGACCACGATCCGCCGGGTCGTCGCGTCCATTGCCAGCACCACGTTGCGCTCGCCGCCCGTCATCGCTGCCTGGCCCAGCCGCTTTGCCTGGCCGACCGTATAACGTCCGATCCCGTCATGGCGGCCCAGCACCGCGCCGTCTTCGGCCACGATCTCGCCGGGCTGCAGGGCGTCGGCGCGCAGCTTGCCGACCAAGGCGTCGTAGCGGCCGGACGGCACGAAACAGATATCCTGGCTGTCCGGCTTGGCCGCGACCTGCAACCCGAGCCGGGCCGCCTCCACGCGCACGACGTCCTTGCCCGGCATCTCGCCGAGCGGGAAAAGGCTGCGTGCCAATTGGGCGCGGGTGGTAGCGAACAGGAACCAGCTCTGGTCCCGCGCCAGATCGGCGGCCCGGTGCAACTCCGGCCCGTCCGGCCCATCGACGCGGCGCACGTAATGCCCGGTCGCCATCGCATCGCAGCCAAGGTCGGACGCCAACTGCATGAGATCGGTGAACTTGACCGTCTGGTTGCAGCGCACGCATGGCACGGGGGTCAGCCCGGCGGCATAGCTGTCGGCAAAGTCACCGATCACGGCAGAGCGGAACCGCGCTTCCGCATCGATGACGTAGTGCGGGATGCCCAGGTGGTCCGCGACCCGGCGTGCGTCATGGATGTCCTGCCCGGCGCAGCACGCACCCTTGCGGGCCGATGCGGCGCCGTGGTCGTAAAGCTGCAGGGTGGCGCCGATCACCTCGTGTCCGGCCTCATGCAGCAGGCCGGCGACGACGCTGCTGTCCACCCCGCCGGACATGGCGGCGAGGACGCGCATCGTTCTACCCCACTATCATCCCTGGGCGTTGCGGGTAGCGGCCGGCAGCCGCACCACCAGCCCGTCCAGCGCCTCGGTCATGACCAACTGGCAGCCGAGCCGCGACGTCTTCTCCAGGCCGAAGGCGAGGTCGAGCATGTCTTCCTCATCCTCGGTCGGGGTTGGCAGCTTGCTGAACCAGGCCGGATCCACGATCACGTGACAGGTCGAGCAGGCGAGCGATCCCTCGCAGGCGCCTTCGATATCCACGCCGTGCTTGTGTGCCACTTCCAGCACCGAAAGGCCGAGAGGTGCGCTCACCTCGCGATGGTTTCCGTCACGCTCGACGAAGGTCATCTTGGGCATGGGGACGTTAGGCCTCGACAGGTTCGGCAACACGGGACAGCGCCCGGATGGCGAAGTCCACTTCGGCGGGGGAGGTAAAGCGTCCCAGGCCAATCCGCAAGCTTCGTGCCGCCGCAGCATCGTCCAGCCCCATCGCCGCGAGCACGTAGGACGGCGCCACTTCGGCCGAGGAGCAGGCGGACCCGGTGGATACGCAAAGCTCGGGCGCATCGCGCATCGCGGTCAGCGCGTCGCGGTCCGGCAGCGTGACATTGAGGTTGCCCGGCAGCCGTCTCGTCAGGGAGCCGTTCACCCGCACGCCGGGAAGCTGACGAACCAATCCGTTCAGCAACATGTCGCGCAGTCTCGCCAGCCGCGCGGCCTCATCGGCCATCTCCAGTCCAGCGATCCGGCAAGCCTCGCCAAATCCGATCACGAGCGGAGTGGGCAGCGTCCCGGACCGCAAACCGCGTTCCTGCCCGCCTCCGGAAAACAGCGGCTGCAGCCGCGCCCGCGGACGGCGGCGGACGTACAGTGCGCCGACGCCCTTGGGTCCATACAGCTTGTGGCTGCTGAACGAGGCGAGGTCGATGCCGGCCACATCGAACGGAACCTTGCCGAGCGCCTGCGCCGCATCGGTATGGAACAGCGCGCCCGCGGCATGGGCGAGCGCGGCCAGGCGCGGCAAATCCTGCAGCACGCCGGTTTCGTTATTGGCCGCCATAACGCTGACCAGCACTGTCGGCTCGGCCAGCGCGGCTTCCAGCAACGCCGGGTCAAGCAGCCCGTCCGGCTGGACCGGCAGCACCACCGGCTCGAACCCCTCCCGACCGAGATCGGCGACGCTTTCCAGCACGCATTTATGCTCGGTCGCCACCGTGATGACCCGGCGGCGCCCGCTACCCTGGGACGCCGCGAAGCGCGCGGCGCCCTTGATGGCGATGTTGTTCGACTCGGTGGCACCGGATGTGAAAACGACTTCCCGCGGCTCTGCCCCGATCAGCGCCGCGACCTGCGCACGCGCGGTTTCCACTGCCTGCTCGGCATCCTGTCCCATCCTATGTTCCGCGCTGTGCGCGTTGCCGAAACGCTCGGTAAAGAACGGCAGCATGGCGGCCACGACACGGGGATCGCAGGGGGTGGTCGCCTGGTTGTCGAGATAGACCTGCCGCATCATGCCGCCCTCCGGCTGACCCGCCCCGCCATCGCGGTGTAGGCATCGGCGAAGGCGTCCACATCGGCCTGGCTGGCGTTCCACGGCAGCGAAACCCGGATGGCCTCGCCCGCCAGTGCCCCAAGCCCCATTGCGTCCAGCACATGGCTGCGCGCCACCTTGCCGGAGGAGCAGGCGGCTCCGGCAGATACCTGCACACCGGCCAGATCGAGCGCGATCAACTGCGTCTGCGCCGGCACGCCGGGTAGAGCGGCGCAGACGGTGTTGGCCAGCCGGCCGGGCCCGCCCAGCACCAGCGCACCACTCTGCAGCACGACGGCTTCGATGGCCTCCCGCAGTGGGCGCAGGTCCGCCGCGGGTGCAGCCGCCGCCGCAGCAAACCCTGCGATGATCGCGACCGCCTGGGTCCCGCCACGACGGCCACGCTCCTGCCCGCCGCCGGTGATCAGCGCCGGGCCATCGACGCCCTTGGCGAGCAGCAGCGCCCCTGCCCCCGCCGGCCCGCCCAGCTTGTGCGACGACAACGCCATGCTGTGCGCGCCCAAATCGTTCAGGCGGGTTGGCAGGCGGCCTGCTGCCTGAACCGCGTCCACATGCAGCAGCGCACTGAACCGGGCGCAGATCGCTGCGGCCTCGGCCACCGGCTGGATCGTCCCCGTCTCGTTGTTGGCGAGCATCAGGCAGACCAGCGCAGGCGGCCCGTGCAGCGCCGCCTGCAACGCATCGAGATCGACACGGCCGTCGCGATCGACCGGGATCGTCTCGGCATCGGCACGCGCCGCCCGGATGGCGTCATGTTCGACGGCGCTGATCAGCAACCGGCGCCCATGTCCGAGCGCGTGCACGGCGAGCGCATCTGCCTCGGTACCGCCCGAGGTGAACACGACCTCACCGCCAAATCGGCCGGCAATGGTGTCACGCGCGTCCTCGAGCACCCGCCGCGCGGCGCGCCCGGCCCCGTGCACCGACGACGGATTGCCCGTGCCTTCAAACGCCGCCAGCATCGCGAGCCGAGCGGCTGGGCGGAGCGGCTCGCTCGCGTTGGCGTCGAGATAGACCGTGATCTACTCCGCAGCCTTGGCGCCGGCGGAGGCTGCACCGGACCGGCTGAATCGGCTTTCGCCCATCGCCGCCACCCGCGCTTCGACTGCCAGCAACTCAGCCCGCAATACCTCGATCTGGCACATCAGCGGATCGGGCGAGCCGTCACAGGGCGTGCCGTAGGCGAGGAAGGACGGTGCGGGCGCTGGCACGGCCCGGTTCCGCTCGACCGGACGGGCGGGAATGCCGACCACGGTCTGACCCGGCTGCACATCTGCTACGACGACCGCATTGGCGCCGACGCGGGCACCATCGCCGATGACGATATCGCCGAGAATCTTGGCGCCAGCGCCGAGGATCACGTTTCGGCCCACCGTGGGATGACGCTTGCCCTTGCTCGTGCTCGTCGTTCCCAGCGTGACCTGATGATACAAATAGGCGTCATCGCCGAGCACGGCCGTCTCACCAATAACGACGCCCATGCCGTGATCGATCACAACGCGGCGACCGAGTTGCGCGCCGGGATGAATCTCAATTCCGGTAAGAAAACGCCCGATGTGGGACGTAAACCGCCCGGCGAGATACATTTTTCGGGACCATAACCCGTGCGCGAGCCGATGCCACATGATGGCGTGCAACCCGGGGTAGCATAGGAGCACTTCGAGTTTGGACCGCGCTGCCGGGTCTCGCTGGTGATAGGCGTTCACCAACTCGCGCAAAAACATGAGGGGCATGCGTCAATTCCGTTATGAAAGCGCGGTTGCATTGCCTATATAACTTTCACGCACTCAGGTTGAAGGCCCGGCCTGGGGCAGTTCTGTTTCGGGTCGCAGCGATAGGCAGAGATCACGGCCGTCAGGGAGGGCCGCCCGGCAGGGTAGGCGCTACGTAAGCAAGGTTTGGAGCGGTTCACGGACGGGGCACCGGTTTGTGGACAAAAACGCAATTTGATGCATTTTCCCGGGGCTGTGCCTGGTGCCGGGGTCAGGAATAATCGGAACACCATGCCAGAGGTGATGTTCGCCGGCCCAGATGGCCGGCTTGAAGGCCGTTACCACCACAGCAAAGAAACTGGCGCCCCGCTCGCGCTCGTGTTGCATCCTCATCCGATGCACGGCGGTACAATGAACAACCGTATAACGTTCACGATGTACCAGTCGTTTCAAAAGCTCGGCTTTTCTGTGATGCGGTTCAACTTTCGTGGCGTCGGCCGTAGTCAGGGTCGTTACGATGGCGGCATTGGTGAGATCAGTGACGCCGCTGCCGCCCTCGATTGGATGCAGATGGTCAATCCGTCCTCCAAGGGTTTGTGGATTGCCGGCTATTCGTTCGGCGCCTTCGTCGGCATGCAGTTGCTGATGCGCCGTCCGGAAATCTCCGGATGGATCAGCGTGGCGCCTCCGGCCAGTCATTACGATTTCGGGTTCTTGGCCCCATGCCCCTGCGGCGGGCTGATGCTTCACGGCGACGCCGACGAACTGGTGCCCGAGCCGTCCGTCCGCAAGCTTGTGGATAAGCTGAACACCCAGAAGGGCGTGCAGGTTGACTACCGGGTCTATCCAGGGGCTGACCACGTCTTTGCAAGCCATGCCGAGCAGGTTGGCGAGGCGCTGGAAGACCACGTTGGCATGATCCAGGCCCGCAAGGCGATGGCGCTGGCCGCGGACTGACCACAAGCGGCCGGTGGTTTCGGTAAAAAGGCCGGGCAGCAATGCCCGGCCTTTTACGTATGAGCGCTGTTGACCAAGCGCGTCCCTTATTTACCATGTGCTCACTAGCGCCGCATCCGACGGCGCAGAGGGGAGCGAACCATGGACATCTCAGCCGGCCGGCCTGCGATCTACGCGGCTGCCGAGGCGCTCAAGAACTGGGGCCGCTGGGGCGACGACGACCAAATCGGCACGCTGAACCACATCCGGCCGGCCGACATCGTGGCCGCGGCATCGCTGATCCGCCACGGCCGCATCTTCGCCATGGGGATCCCGCTCAATAACCGCGGGCCGCAAAGCGGGCTGTTCGGCGGGCGCTGGAACCCGATCCACACCATGCTTGCAACGGGGACCGACGCCACTGCCGGGCGCTTCGACGCGGATGGCCCGGGGCAAACCCTGCGCTATGCCGACGATGCGCTGAACATGCCTGTGCAGGCTGCCACCCACTGGGACAGCCTGGGCCACATCTTCCTCGACGATAAGATGTATAACGGCCACAGCGCCAATCGCGTGGACAGCGGGGGCGTGCATGAACTCGGCATCGAGCATGCCCGCGCCAAGATGGTGGGCCGCGGCGTGCTGCTGGACGTGCCGCGGCATAAGAAACTCGATTGGCTGCCGGATGGCTATGGCATCTCCAATGCCGAGCTGGACGAGGTGGCAGCGGCCCAAGGCATCGAAATACGCCGCGGCGACTTCGTCATCATCCGCACCGGGCAGATGGAGCGGTGCCGCGCGGAAGGCTCCTGGGGCGGCTATGCCGGCGGCGACGCGCCCGGCGTGAAGTTCGAGAACTGCTACTGGTGCCAGGATAAGCAGATTGCCGCCATCTGCTCCGACACCTGGGGCGTCGAGGTCCGCCCGAATGAAACCACCGACGCGAAGCAGCCCTGGCATTGGGTGGTGATCCCCGCCATGGGTCTAACGATGGGCGAGATGTTCGATGTCAGTGAATTGGCGGCCGATTGTGCCGCCGATAAGGTGTACGAGTTCTTCTTTTCCGGCCCGCCTCTGGTGATTACCGGCGGCACCGGGTCCCCGATCAACCCACTGGCAATCAAATGACGTTGCGCACGGGGATCGTCGGCCTCGGCTGGTGGGGCCGCACGATCGTGACGACGATGGCCGGCAGCGATCACCTGCAGATCGCCGCCGCGACCGACCTAAACCCGCTGGCCGCCGCATTCGCCGCCGACCATGGCCTGGACTTCGCAGCCGACATATCGGCCCTGCTGGCCAACCCGGCGCTCGATGCGGTCATCCTCTGCACGCCGCACACACAACACGCCCGCCAAGTGCTGGACGTGGCGGCTGCCGGCAAACATGTGTTCTGCGAGAAGCCGCTTTGCCTGACTGCGGCCGATGCCGCCGCTGCCATCGCCGCCTGCAACCGGGCGGGCGTCACGCTCGGCGTCGGACACGAACGCCGGTTCGAGCCGCCTATCGCCGAGCTGCGACGGCTGCTCACGTCCGGCGCGCTGGGCACGCCGCTGCAGATCGAGGCCAATTTCAGCCAGGACAAGTTCCTGGCGCTCCCCGCGGGGAACTGGCGGCTGTCCGGGGCCGAAGCGCCGGCCGGCCCCATGACGGCGACGGGCATCCACCTGCTCGACCTCAGCGTCAGCCTGCTCGGCCCGGCCAAAACCGTTCTCGCGCAAGTGCGCCAGCTCGGCAGCAGCCTGGTGAATGGCGATACGCTCGGCATCCTGGTCGGCTTCCAGAGCGGGGCCAACGCCCTGATCAGCGCCATCCTGGCAACACCGTTCGATGGACGTTTCGCCGTCTATGGCAGCGAGGGCTGGGCGGAAGTGCGGGACAAGGCGCATCCGGAGTCGCCGGAGGGCTGGACGCTGACCGTCAACCGTCGCGGAGTCGGCCGTTCCGTGCAGGACTACGCTCCCGCCAGTTCGGTCCGGGCCAACCTCGAAGCATGGGCCATCGCGGCCTCGGGCGGTGCGCCCTACCCGATGACACAGACGGAGATGCTGGACACGGTGGCCGCATTGGAGGCCGTGTTCCGGTCGGCGGCCAGCGGCATGATCGAGACGGTTTCGGCGGCATGATCTCATTGACTCGCGAGGCTCCGGCGCTATAACGCGCGTCTCCGGCGGCAGGGTGACCTGCTGCCCGGCCATGCTTGGCCGTGGGTCCCGTTAGGATTTCGATTGATGTTCGCAGTCATCCGCACCGGCGGAAAGCAATACCGAGTCACTCCCGAACTGGTGTTGAAGGTGGAGAAGCTGGACGCCGAGCACGGCTCGACCGTGACGTTCACCGACGTGCTGGCCGTGGGCGGTGGCGAGGCCGGCCTGACGATCGGCACCCCCGTCGTGCCCGGCGCGACCGTGACCGCGACCGTCGTCGCGCAGGACCGGCTGGACAAGGTCATCATCTTCAAGAAGCGCCGCCGGCAGAACAGCCGCCGCAAGAATGGTCACCGCCAGAACGTGACGGTGTTGCGGATCGGTGAAATCAACGGCATCGGCGCGAAAGCCGCCGAGCCCGCCAGCGACACCGTCGCGGCCTGAGACGGAAGGATAACGAGACATGGCACATAAGAAGGCAGGCGGTTCGTCCCGCAACGGCCGCGATACCGAGGGCCGGCGCCTGGGCGTCAAAAAGTTCGGCGGTGAGGCCGTCATCGCCGGCAACATCATCATCCGCCAGCGCGGCACCAAGGTGAAGGCCGGCGTAAACGTCGGCGTCGGCAAGGACCACACGCTGTTTGCGTTGACCGATGGCAACGTGAAGTTCTATCGCCGGGCCGACGCCCGGGTCCATGTCGCCGTCGTTCCGGCTGCCGCCGAGGCGCCGCCCGCCGCCGAGTAACCGTCCACCCCGATTGCGTTTGCCTGCACGGGGGTCGGCGCAAGCCGGCCCCTGTTTCGTTTGGACCCACCAGCATGAAGTTCCTCGACCAAGCCAAGATCTACGTCCGCTCCGGTGACGGCGGCGACGGCGTGATCGCTTTCCGGCGGGAGCGATTCATCGAGTTCGGTGGCCCGGATGGCGGCACCGGCGGCAAGGGCGGGGACGTCATCTTCGAGGCGGTCGAGAACCTCAACACCCTCATCGACTTCCGCTACACGCAGCATTTCCGCGCCAAGAAGGGCGGCAACGGCGCCGGGTCGGACCGGACGGGCGCCGGGTCGGAAGACGTGGTGATCAAGGTGCCCGTCGGCACGCAGATCATTGACGATGACGATCGGGAATTGCTGCTGGCCGACCTCGACGCACCCGGCAAGCGCATCGTGCTCTGCCGCGGCGGCGATGGCGGCCATGGGAACGCTCATTTCAAGTCCAGCACCAACCGCGCGCCGCGGCGTGCGGACAAGGGCTGGCCGGGTGAGGAACGCTGGGTCTGGCTGCGGCTGAAGCTGATTGCCGACGTGGGCCTCGTCGGCCTGCCGAACGCGGGCAAGAGCACGTTCCTGTCGGTGGTGTCCGCGGCCCGTCCCAAGATCGCGGACTATCCGTTTACCACCTTGCACCCGCAACTCGGCGTCGTGCGGCTGTCGCATTCGGAAGAGTTCGTCATCGCCGACATCCCGGGCCTGATCGAAGGCGCGCATGAGGGCGCAGGATTGGGTGACCGGTTCCTCGGCCACGTCGAACGCTGCGCCGTGCTGCTGCATTTGGTGGATGGCGCTGCCGGCAACTGCACGGATGCCTGGCGCACGGTGCGTGAGGAGTTGGCGGCTTACGGCGGTGGCCTGGCGGAAAAGCCGGAGTTGCTGGTGCTGAACAAGACGGACGCGATGACCCCGCGCGAGATCTCGGCGCGGCGATCGGCCTTGCAACGCGCCTCCGGCCAGGAGGTCTATCTGATGTCGGGCGCCACCAATCAGGGCGTGCCCGAGATGCTGCGGCGCCTGATGGACGCCACGCATACGGTGCGGGCCGCAGCGTGAACCTGGGCGGCGCCAAGCTGCTGGTCGTGAAGATCGGCAGCGCGCTGGTTGTCGATGGCGCCTCGCCGCGGACCGTCTGGCTGAATGGGGTGGCAGCCGATGTCGCCGCCGCGCGGATACGGGGAACGTCGGTCATCCTGGTGTCCTCTGGTGCGATCGCCCTCGCCCGCGGCACGCTCGGGCTGACCCAGCCGAAGCTGCGGCTGGAGGAGAAGCAGGCCGCTGCCGCGGTTGGCCAGATTAAGCTGGCGCAAGCCTGGGCCACGGCGCTGTCGGTGCAAGGCATGACGGCCGCGCAGATGCTGCTGACCTTGGAAGACACGGAGGACCGTAGGCGCTACCTGAACGCCCGTGCGACGCTGACGACGCTGCTGGGACTCGGCTGCGTTCCCGTGATCAACGAGAATGACAGCGTCGCCACGGCGGAAATCCGGTTCGGCGACAATGACCGGCTGGCGGCGCGCGTGGCGGAGATGGTCGGTGCGGACCACCTGCTGCTGCTGTCCGACATCGACGGGCTTTACACCGCCGACCCCCGCCAAGACCCGGCGGCCCGCCACATCCCCGAGGTTACGCAAGTCACGCCCGAGATCGAGGCGATGGGCGGCGAACCCCCTCCCGGTTATTCCTCCGGCGGCATGCGGACCAAGCTGGTCGCCGCGCGGATCGCCACCCAGGCCGGCTGCGCCATGGCCATCGCGCTCGGCAGCACGCCCAACCCGATCAGCGCCGTGGTGGACGGTGCCCGCTGCACATGGTTCCTGCCCGCCCCCGAAGGCCGCTCCGCCCGCAAACGCTGGATCGCCGGCAGCCTCGGCGCGCTCGGCACGCTGACGGTCGATCCCGGCGCGAGCCGTGCACTGGCGGCCGGACGGTCGCTGCTTCCGGCCGGCGTGCGCGGTGTCGAGGGCCGTTTTGAGCGCGGCGATCCGGTGGATGTCCGCGCGCTGGATGGGGCGCTGCTCGCCCGCGGATTAAGCGCCTACTCCGCCGACGATATGCGCCGCATCGCGGGGCACCGCTCGGAGGAGATTGAAAACCTCTTAGGATGGCGAGGCCGGGACGAGGCGGTGCACCGGGACGATCTGGTGGTGCTGGTTCCCGCGTAGGCGACGGCAGCGGACGGGTATTGGGCAGGCCTTCGCCAGTTGCACGGCAAGCATTTCGCGATGATCCGGCCTACCCTAAGGTGGGCCTCTCCGCCTCCCGTTTTCCACCGTCCGGACCCGCCATGACCGCCGACATCGACCAAGCGTCCACCTGGTTGCACACCGCGGGCGCCGCCGCGCGCGCGGCCTCGGCCACTCTGGCAAATACGCCGGATGCTAGCCGCAACGCGGCGCTGACGGCAGCGTCCGCCCGGTTGCGGGCGCACGCCCCTGCCATTCTCGCTGCGAACGAGATCGACCTTGCGGCCAGCCAGGCCAGCCCGGCCTTCCGCGACCGGCTGACCCTGACGCCAGACCGGGTAGAAGCCATGGCCGCCGGCCTGGAACAGATCGCCGCCCTGCCCGACCCGCTGGCACGCACCTTGGCGGAATGGACCCAGCCCAACGGGCTACATTTCCGCCGCGTCGCCGCGCCGATCGGCGTCATCGGCATGATCTACGAAAGCCGCCCGAACGTGGGCGCCGACGCCGCCGGGCTGTGCCTGAAATCCGGCAACGCCATTATCCTGCGCGGCGGGTCCGAGAGCCTGCATAGTGCCCGCGCCATCCACACGGCTCTGATCGAGGGCATCGTCTCGGCCGGCCTGCCCGCGGAAGCGGTGCAGATGGCCCCGGATGCCGACCGCTCCTACGTCGCCGCCATGCTCGCCGGCGCCGGAGTCGTGGACCTGATCATCCCGCGCGGCGGCAAGTCTCTCGTAGAGCGGGTGCAGCGGGAGGCGCGGGTTCCCGTGCTTGCCCATGCCGAGGGCATGAACCACCTGTTCGTGCATGAAGCCGCCGACGCCTCCATGGCCTGCGCGCTGCTTGTGAACAGCAAGCTGCGCCGCACCGGGGTGTGCGGCGCGACGGAAACACTGCTGGTCGATGCAGTTAGGGCCTCCGACCTGCTGCCCCAACTTGTCGCTGCCACCGCCGCCTTCGGTTGCCGGTTTCGCGCCGACGAGCGGGCGCGCGCCATCTTGCCGGAGCTAACAGCCGCCGAACCCGGCGACTTCGATACCGAATGGCTCGACAGTGTCCTCAACGTAGCGATCGTGGACGGGGTCGATGGCGCCCTCGACCACATCGCGCGCCACGGCAGCGAGCACACGGATGCGATCGTCACGGCCGATGAAGCCGTGGCGAACCACTTCCTCTCCCGCGTCAGCTCCGCTGTGGCGCTGTGGAACGCCTCGACCCAGTTCTGTGACGGCGGGGAGTTCGGCTTCGGCGCCGAAATCGGCATCGCCACCGGACGCATCCACGCGCGCGGGCCGGTCGGCGTGGAGCAACTGACCACCTTCCGCTACATCGTGACAGGCAACGGGCAGGTCAGGCCCTGACCGTTCCCATGCCGGGCCAAGCCATCACGGCGGACCCTGCCCCGCGCTTTGGCCATCGGTATCGGATGCGGGTCGGCATCCTCGGAGGGTCATTCAACCCGGCGCATCAGGGCCATCGTCACCTGGCCGACGTCGCCATGCGCCGGTTGCGGCTGGACCAGGTTTGGCTGCTGGTTTCGCCGGGCAATCCGCTCAAGCGCGCGCAGGGCATGGCGCCGTTCCGGGAGAGGCTGGCATCCGCCCAAGCGATCAGCGATGGCCGCCGGGTCATCGCCACTGCGATCGAACGGCGATTGGGCACCCGCTACACCGCCGATACCTTGTCGGCCCTGCGGCAGTTGTTTCCCCGGGTCAGCTTCGTGTGGCTGATGGGCGCCGATATTCTGGCCGAGCTACCGCGCTGGAAACGCTGGACCGGCATTGCGCGGGCCGTGCCGTTCGCCGTGGTGCCGCGGCCGGGCTACAACCATCGCGCCTTGTCCGGCCAGGCGGCCCGGCGCCTGAAGCACGCCTGGCACCCGGCGCGTGAAGCGCCGGTGCTGGCGCGCAACGGCCCGCCATCCTGGACCTTCCTGCCTGCTCAGCAGAATGCCATATCCGCGACGGCCCTTCGCGCGGCATACTCCGGGTCAGGCGCGCGTCACCACGAAGGGCACGCCATGGTAGCGGGAGCAGGACAATAGCCAGGAAGCCGACAGCAGAGACCGGCGCGAAGCCCCCGGCAAAACGCCGCCCGCCCAAGCCAGCCATTGCCTTGCAGGAAGCGGCGAAGGCGCCTGGGACGCCGCGCAAGAAGGCTGCCGCGGCGGGGCCGAAACCACGCGCCCCGCGGCGGCCCAAAGCCGAACCTTCGGCCCTGGACCGTGTGCAGGCCATCATCGTCACCTCGCTCGAGGACGACAAGGCGGAGAACGTCACCGTGCTCGACCTCGCCGGGCGCGCGGCGTTCACCGATCGGATGGTCATCGCGACCGGCCTGGCAGACCGCCAGATCAGCGCCATGGCGACGCACTTGCAGGAGAAGTTGCACGAGGCTGGGGTCGGCCGCGTGCCGGTCGAAGGCGCAGGCGGGTCCGACTGGGTGCTGATCGACGCAGGCGATATCGTCGTGCACCTCTTCAAGCCCGAAGCGCGGGAACTATACGCGCTGGAAAAAATGTGGGGCGCCGATCTGGACGACCCTGCCCTGGACGAAGTGGCGGACCCGGCCGCATGAGCCTTCCCGCGGAGAAGGTGCACGACTACCCGCGCCCGCCCCGGCTGGAGCCTGTGCCGCAGCGCATCCGGATCGTTCTTGGCGGGCAAACCGTCGCCGACACGACGGCGGCCTTCCGCGTGCTGGAGACAACGCACCCGCCGACCTACTATCTGCCGCCGGACGCGTTCGTTGCAGGTGCGTTGCTGCCGAGCGCGCGGACGTCCTTCTGCGAGTGGAAGGGCCGCGCCCGCTACTGGTCGGTGCGCGGTGGCGGCCGGACTGTTCCGGATGTCGGCTGGAGCTACCCGGATCCGTCGCCGGCCTTTGCTGCGTTGCGCGACCACGTCGCCGTTTACGCCGGGCCGATGGATGCGTGTTTTGTGGACGACGAACAGGTCACCCCGCAGCCCGGCGGCTTCTACGGCGGCTGGGTCACGTCCAATCTCATCGGGCCGTTCAAGGGGTCGCCGGGGACCGAGTTCTGGTAGCGGGGTGATGTCTTGCCTTCGGGTGCAGATCCACCTGGGGCGCCGGCACCGTGTCGGCATAGACCCGGCCGTTCCAAACCCAGCGATCCCCCTTCCCCACCACCACGTCATGCATGCCCGCGTGCTGCGACGCCTCGACGACGACGTTGCCGCTCACTGCGTCGAGCACTTTCACCCAGCCCTTATGCGTCGGCAGGTAGACCGAGGTGGAACATCCTGCAGACCCGCAGGCACGGTCGGATTGCACCTGGACGAACAGCGCCGGCCCGGTGCCCGCGCTTCCCAACTCGGCGCTGCCGAGCAGCAGCAAAGCTCCGGCCCCGCCATCCGCGACGTCGGCCGCCGCAACCACCCGCGCCGTGGCGTCGAGCGGGGTGCCCGGCTGGGAAACCATGGGTACCGGTCCGGTATGGACCGCCGGAGCAGCAGCGGCCAGCAGCAGGATAAGCGATACCAACAGGGTCGGACGGATCACGATTCGGCTTCCTTCTCGCGCAATAAAGCTATGTCGCGATTGACGGGGCGGGCGCAACACGGATGCGCCTGATTGCAGTCGGACGCTTGCGCGCAGGGCCGGAGGCGGAGTTGTTCGCCCGCTACAATGCCAGGCTGCGGCCGCCGCTCACTGTCACCGAAGTGGCCGAAGGCAAGGGCGCGCCGGCCGAAGCCAAGCGGCGGGAGGCGGACGCGTTGCTTGCCGCGCTGCCCGCCAACGGGTTCGCGATTGCCCTGGACGGCGGCGCGGTGGCGCCGGACAGCCCCGCCCTGTCGGCCCTCCTTGAACGCTGGCTAGGCCTGTCCCGCCCGCTGTGCTTCTTGATCGGCGGCGCCGAGGGTCTCGACGCACCGGTACTCGCCCGATCGGACGCTGCCTTGTCGCTCGGCCCGATGACCTGGCCGCACATGCTGGTCCGCCCCATGCTGGCCGAGCAGCTGTTCCGCGCACAATCGATCGCCTCCGGCCATCCGTATCACCGCGCGGGGCGGCCGGGAGTCACGTAGCCCGCATCCGCTTCGCGTATGCTGGCTACCAGCGTTTGCGTTACATGCACACGAACATGCACTCCTGGAGCCCCGAATGCCCGAAGCCCCGCCCCGTCCCGTGATGCTGATCATCCTCGATGGGTGGGGCTGGCGGGAGGAGGAGGCGGACAATGCGGTGCGTCAGGCGAAGACGCCGAACTTCGACAGGTTTTGGGCCGCCGGACCGCACGCCTTCCTTCGGACGTCCGGGGAGGATGTCGGACTGCCGGACGGGCAGATGGGCAATTCCGAAGTAGGTCACCTCAATATCGGCGCCGGACGAGTGGTCATGCAGGAATTGCCACGCATCGGGCGCGCCATCGCGGACGGCTCGCTCGGCCAGACCGCCGCCATCCGCAAGCTGATCGCCGCCCTGCACGCGTCCGGCGGCACTTGCCACCTGCTCGGCCTCGTCTCGCCCGGCGGGGTGCACGCGCACCAGGACCATGCCGTCGCCCTCGCGCAGATCGTCACCGCGGAAGGCATCCCGGTTCGCGTCCACGTCTTTACCGACGGCCGCGACACCCCGCCCCGCTCCGCCGCCGAGTATGTGGCGGCCCTTCAGGCGGCGCTGCCGGACGGCGCCACGATCGCCACAGTCAGCGGGCGTTACTTCGCCATGGACCGCGACAACCGGTGGGAGCGTGTGGGCAAAGCCTTCGCCGCCGTGACCCACGCGCAGGGCGCCCGGTTCGCCGCACCCGCAGACGCGATTGCCGCAGCCTACGCCGCGGACACCACCGACGAATTCGTGACACCCGCGGCGATCGGCGACTATCAGGGCATGGCCGGCGGGGACGCGCTGCTGTCCTTCAACTTCCGCGCCGACCGCATCCGCGAACTGCTGATGGCGCTGCTCGACCCTGCTTTCAGCGGCTTCACCCGCACCGTTCCGCACTTCGCCGCCGCCGTGGGAATGACCCGCTACAGCGATGACCTTGCGCCCCTGATGGACGCGATCTTCCCGCCGCAATCGATGGACGCGATCCTCGGCGAAACGGTCAGTCAAGCCGGCAAACGGCAGCTCCGCATGGCCGAAACCGAGAAATATCCGCACGTCACCTACTTCCTCAATGGCGGCCGCGAGCAGCCGTTCCAGGGCGAGGAGCGTATCATGGTGCCCTCGCCCAAGGTCGCGACCTACGATCTGCAACCGGAGATGAGCGCGCCCGAGTTGACCCGGCGTGCCGTGGCGGCGATCGGCACCGGGCAGTTCGACTTGATCGTGCTGAACTTCGCCAACACCGACATGGTCGGCCACACCGGCAGCCTGGCCGCTGCCATCAAGGCGGCGGAAGCCGTGGACGCCGGGTTGGGTGCGATCGCGGACGCGGTCCTGGCGCAGGGCGGCGCGCTGCTTGTCACGGCCGACCATGGCAACGCCGAACTGATGCGCGACCCCGTCACCGGCGAACCGCACACGGCGCACACCACAAACGTGGTCCCCGTCATGCTTGCCGGCCGGCCAGCCGCATCGCTGCGAAACGGCCGGCTCGCCGATCTCGCCCCGACGCTGCTCGACCTCATGGCCGTGCACCAGCCAAACGAGATGACGGGGCAGAGTTTGCTTAAACAAACAGCAATATAGCTGTCCCTGCTTGCTGTTTAGGCAATATAAAATGGCGTCTGCTTCAATTCTGGTCGTGAAGGTATCGCAGCAAGCTTAGCGTCGATATAAAGGCGGCTATGCCAATCGAGCCAAACCGCCGCGTCATCGTCATTGGAGCCGGGCCGGGGGGCGCGCGATGTGCCGAACGGCTTGCCGAAGGGGGCGCCGAGGTCACGCTGATCGGGGCGGAGCCAGGCCATCCCTATAACCGCGTCGCCCTCAGCCTCTTCCTGGCCGGCGAGTTGGACGAGGCGTCGCTTGTAACGCACCACGCCGAACGCCTGGACGAGCATCGCATCGCTTGGCGGCCCAACACGCAGGTCATCGACATCGATCGCGCTGCCAAGCTGGTGACGCTTCATACGGGCGAGCAGTTGCCCTACGACGCCTTGGTGCTGGCGACCGGTGCGCAACCGGTCCGGCTGCCCTTCCCCGGTGCCGGCCAGCCACATGTGCTCATGTATCGCACGCTCGACGACGTGCAGCGCATGATCGCCCATGCCTCTGAAGGTGGCGACGCCGTTGTCATCGGCGGCGGCCTGCTCGGGCTGGAGGCAGCCGCTGGCCTGGCCTATCGCGGCATGCGCGTAACCGTGCTGCACGCCGCCGACCGGCTGATGGAACGCCAGCTCGACCTTGGCGCCGGTCGCATGCTGGCGCAGCGGCTGCAAGCCCAGGGTATTGCCGTCATCACCGAGGCAAAGACGGTTTCGATCGAGGCCGACTGCGTGCGCCTGGCGGATGGCCGGGACGTGCCGGCCCGGATCGTGGTGATGGCCGTGGGCATCCGCCCGCACGCCGAATTGGCCCGCGCCGCCGGGCTGGCGGTCAACCGCGGCATTCTGGTGGACGACACCATGCAGACCGACGACCCGGCAATCTGGGCCATCGGCGAATGCAGCGAACACCTCGGCCAGACGGTTGGGCTGGTCGCACCCGCCTTCGCGCAGGCCGAAGTCGCCGCCGCCGCCATCCTCGGCCAGACCACCCGCTACGTGCCCGTGTCCGACGCCACCGCGCTGAAGGTCGCTGGCGCCGGTGTTTGGTCCGCCGGGGAGATCGAGGGCGCCGACCCGATCGTGATGGAGGACGCCGAGGCCGGGCAGTACCGCCGCCTGCTGGTGCGCGACGACCGGCTGGTCGGCGCCGTGCTCTACGGCGAGACGGCGGATGCGCCTTGGTATTTGAAGATCATCAAGGACGGCCGTTCGATCGGCGCCGCGCGCTCCACGCTGCCATTCGGCCCGGCCTTCCAGCCCGAGGAGTGGGCGGCATGAACGACCAGCCATTCTCGACCGAGCAACAGGAATACCTCAAGGGCTTCATGGCCGGCGTGGAGGCCAAGCGCGGGCCAATTGGCGGCGGCGGCGGCGTCCCGGCCGATCCGTCCGACCTGCAGCGCGCTGCGCAGGACCGAACCATCGCATCCGGCGGCAGGCTGGTGCCGGAGGAAGAGGCCAAGCGCAAGAAGCACCCGCTGGACCGCTTCGGGGAGATCAGCGCGCTGGCCGCAGAAGGGAAATTCCCTAAGGGCACCGACGTCTTCCTGACCAAATTCCACGGGCTGTTCTTCGTGGCGCCAGCGCAGACCAGCTTCATGTGCCGCCTGCGCATGCCCGGCGGCATCCTGAACAGCCTGCAATTCCGCGGCGTCGCGGCGATTGCCGAGGAGCTTGGCGGCGGCTACGCCGACGTGACCACCCGCGCGAACCTGCAAGTCCGGGAGATTGGGGCCGCGGCGGCCCCCGAGGTGCTGACCCGGCTTGCCGACCTGGGCCTGACATCGCGCGGCGCCGGCGCCGACAACGTCCGCAACGTGACCGGCAGCCCCACCGCCGGCATCGACCCGCAGGAACTGATCGACACCCGCCCGGACGCGCGGCGCATCCACCACCACATCCTGTATCACCGCGAGCTGTACGGCTTGCCGCGCAAGTTCAACATCGCGTTCGATGGCGGCGGCGTGGTGCCGGTGCTGGAAGACACCAATGACATCGCCTTCACCGCCGTGCAGGTCGCCGCCGGGCACGGCGTCGAACCCGGCGTGTATTACCGCCTCGCGCTGGGCGGCATCACCGGGCACAAGGATTTCGCCCGCGCGACCGGCGTGATCGTCACGCCTGCCGACACCACCCCAGTTAGCGACGCCATCCTGCGCGTGTTCATCGCGCACGGCGACCGCACCAACCGCAACAAGGCCCGGCTGAAGTATCTGCTGGACTCCTGGGGGTTCGACCGCTTCCTCGACGCTGTCGAAGCGGAGCTGGGCAGGCCGCTTACCCGCGTTCCCGCCGATGCGATCCGGCCGGCGCCGGCGCAATCACGCTCGGCCCATATCGGCGTCCATCCGCAAAAGCAGCCAGGCTTGTCCTATGTCGGCGTGGTGCTGCCGGTCGGGCGCATCACGGCCGATCGCATGCGCGGGCTGGCCGATATCGCCGACCGCTTCGGCTCCGGCACGATACGGCTCACCGTCTGGCAAAACCTGCTGATTTCCGACATCGCCGATGACCGGATCCCTGGCGCTTTGGCGGCCATCGAAGCGCTTGGACTGGCGCACTCTGCGGGCCCGCTGCGCACCGGGCTGGTCGCCTGCACCGGCAATGCCGGCTGCAAATTCTCGGCCTCCAACACCAAGGGCCACGCCGCCGCCCTGGTGGACTGGCTGGAGCCGCGGATCGCCGTGGACAGCCCAGTCAACATCCACCTGACGGGTTGCCACCATTCCTGCGCCCAGCACTACATCGCCGATATCGGATTGCTCGGCGCAAAGGTCGAACGCGGTGACGACATGGTCGAGGGCTACGACCTGCACGTCGGCGGCGGCGCCGGGCCGCAGCAGGCGATCGGGCGGCTGATCCGCCCCGCCATCGCGGCTGAGGAACTGCCGCCGCTGGTGTTGAACCTGCTGTCGTCCTGGATGTCCGGGCGTGCCGGCCCACAGAGCTTTCAGGATTGGACGGCCAGCAAGAGTGACGAGGCGCTTGCCGCCATCGTCGCGGGAGAGCCCGCATGAACGCCATCAACCCAGCCGGTTCAGCCCCTGTCATCCCGGACACCGCGCCGTTCTCGCCGGCCCAGCGCGCCTGGCTGAACGGTTTCCTCGCCGGCCTGTTCGGCGGAACGGCGACTGGCGATGCGGGCATGTCGGTCGAAACCGCCTTCGCACCCGCCGTCGAAGAGGACTTCCCATGGCATGACCCGGCGCTAGAGCTGGACGAGCGCCTGGCACTGGCGGACGGGCGCCCGTTCGAACGCAAGCTGATGGCGGCGATGGCGCAGCTCGATTGCGGCCAGTGCGGCTATCTCTGCCAGACCTACGCCGAGGCGCTTGCGTCCGGCCGCGAAACGTCACCGTCGCTTTGCGTCCCCGGCGCCAAGCCGACCAGCAAGAAGGTCAAGGAACTGCTGGCGGAACGGCCGGAGGGGCTTGAGGTCGCTGCCGCCCCGGCCGAAGCGCCCGCCCCGGCGCCCACGGGCATGCCGGTGCGCGTGCTGGCGGCGGATTGCCTGACCGGCGCTGGCTCCGCCAAGGACGTCCGGCACGTCAAGATCGACCTCGCACCCTCCGGCCTGACGTATGAGCCGGGCGACTCGCTGGGCATCTATGCGCCCAACGATCCGGAGTTGGTGCGCGCCTGCCTCGCCGCCGTCGGCGCGGCCGGGGATGAGCTGGTTCCCTGCCCGGACGGAACCATGCGCACGGTGCGCGAGGCCTTCAGCTCCCAGGTGGACATTGCGCGCCCGCTCGACCGCACCGCCGGTCTGCTCGCGATGTCCGCCACCGATCCGGCCGAAGCGAAGGCATTGCGCCGCCTGATGGATGGCGATGACGGTGCCGAACCGGCCGACGCCGACCTGCTGGACCTGTTGGACGCTTTCCCATCGGCCAGGCCGCGCCTGTTTGACCTGGTGAAGTCGCTGCCATCGCTGAAGCCACGGCTCTATTCGATCGCCTCCTCGCCGCGCGCCGAGCCGGGCCAGGTGCATCTCTGCGTCAGCGTGGTCCAAGCGTCTGTGCGCGGCCGGGTGCGGCACGGCATCGCATCCTCCTTCCTGGCGCATCGCGCGGCAACGCATGGGCAGATCCTGGCCAACATCCAGCCCAGCCACTTCCGCCTGCCCACCGACCCGGCAACCCCCGTGATCATGGTCGGCCCCGGCACCGGCATCGCCCCGTTCCGCGCCTTCCTGCAGGAGCGTGCGGTCCAGCAGCATACCGGCCCATCCTGGCTGTTCTTCGGCGACCAGCACGAGGCGACCGACTTCCTGTTCGCCGGCGAGCTGAAAGCGTGGGCTGCCAGCGGGACGCTGACACGCCTGGACACAGCCTGGTCCCGCGACCAGGCGAAGAAGATCTACGTGCAGGACCGTATGCGTCAGCACGCGGCCGATCTCTGGCGGTGGCTGCAGGACGGCGCGTATTTCTACGTCTGCGGCGACGCAATGCGCATGGCGAAGGACGTCGACGCCGCACTCCGCGATATCGCCGCGAGCGAGGGTGGACTGGACGCAACCCAAGCCAAGGACTGGACTGCCGCGCTCGCCCGCCAAGGCCGTTACCTGCGGGACGTCTATTGAGCGGGGCCGTCGGCACCGCCACCGCCGAAGCGGTTCGCACCACCTGCCCGTATTGCGGCGTCGGCTGCGGCGTGCTGGCGACCGCCACCGGTCCGGAATCGGCCGCGATCGCCGGTGACCCGGTGCACCCCGCCAATTTCGGCCGCCTCTGCGTCAAAGGCACGGCGCTCGGGGAAACTTTGTCGCTCGGCGGGCGGCTGCTCTACCCGGAAATCGGTGGCCAACGGGTCAGCTGGGATGCGGCGCTCGACCGCGTCGCCACCGCTTTCCGCGACAGCATCGCGGCCCACGGGCCGGACAGCGTGGCGCTGTATGTTTCGGGCCAGTTGCTGACCGAGGATTATTACGCCGCCAACAAGTTCACCAAGGGCTTCCTCGGCACCGGCAACATCGACAGCAATTCGCGCCTGTGCATGTCGTCCGCCGTGGCCGGGCACCGGCGCAGCTTCGGCGAGGACATCGTCCCCGGCATCTACGAAGACCTCGAACTCGCGGACCTGCTGGTTCTGGTCGGCAGCAACACCGCCTGGTGCCACCCGGTGCTGTTCCAGCGCATCGCCGCCGCCCGCGCCGCCCGCCCCGAAATGCGGGTGGTGGTGATCGACCCTCGCCGCACCGCCACCTGCGAGGGTGCGGACATGCACCTCCCGTTGAAACCCGGCTCGGACGTCGCCCTGTTCTCCGGGTTGCTGCGCTATCTGCACCGCAGCGGCCGGACGGACCGCGCCTATGCGCCGCACCTGGACGACGTCGAGGACGCGGTCGCCGTCGGCGGCTCCGTTTCAGACGTGGCCGAGGCATGCGGCCTGCGCCAGCAGGAGGTGACGGCGTTCTTTGAACTGTTCGCCCGCACGCCGAAAACGGTGACGATGTTCAGCCAGGGGGTGAACCAGTCGAGCGCCGGCGTGGACAAGGTGAACGCCATCATCAACGTGCACCTCCTCACCGGGCGCATCGGCAAACCGGGCACCGGGCCGTTCAGCATCACCGGCCAGCCGAATGCGATGGGGGGCCGGGAAGTCGGCGCGCTGTCGAACCTTCTGGCGGCGCATCTGGAGTTCGGCCGCAGCGCAGACCTCGACCTGCTGCGCGGCTTCTGGCATGCGCCGAACCTGGCGACCTCGCCGGGCCTGAAAGCCGTGTCGCTGCTGGAAGCCGTCGAAGCCGGGCGCATCAAGGCGTTGTGGATCATCGGCACCAACCCGGCGGTCTCGTTGCCCAACGGCAACCAGGTGCGCGAGGCGCTCCGCAAGTGCGACTTCCTCGCCATCTCCGAATGTGCCCGCGCTGCCGATACGGTGGATTTTGCCCATGTCCGCCTGCCCGCGCAGGCCTGGGGCGAGAAAGAAGGCACCGTCACCAACAGCGAGCGGGTGATCAGCCGGCAGCGGCCGTTCCTCCCCATCCCTGGCGAGGCGAAGCCCGATTGGTGGATCATCGCCGAGGTCGCCAAACGCCTCGGCCACGGCCACGCATTCGGATGGAACTCGGCGGCCGACATCTTCCGGGAGCACGCAAGGCTGTCGGGCCACCACAATGACGGCTCACGCCTGTTCGACATTTCCGCCCTCGCGGCGCTCAGCGACGCCGAGTATGCGGCCATGCCGCCCGCCCGCTGGCCGCGCCCGGCGAAATCGATCGCGCTCTCGCGGTTGTTCGGCCGTGGCGGCTTCCCGACCCCGACCGGCCGCGCGCGCATGGTGCCGACGCCATCGCGCCCGCCCGCCAACCCAACCTCCCGCGAATGGCCGATGGTTCTGATCACCGGGCGGCTGCGCGACCAGTGGCACACCATGACGCGCACCGGCAAAGCCGCCCGGCTGTTCCGCCATATCCCGGAGCCGGAGCTCTCCGTGCATCCGGACGACGCGCTTGGCATCGCCGATGGCGACCTGGCAGTCGTGGAAAGCGCCTGGGGCCGCGGCACCCTGCGCCTGCGGCATGACCGGGGACTGCGCCGCGGCACGGTGTTCGCACCGATGCACTGGACGGCGGAGTTCTGCGCGGGCGGCCGGGTCAACAGCCCGGTCAATCCGGCGACCGACCCGGTGAGCGGCCAGCCCGAGTTCAAGCACACGCCCGTCCGCATCGGCCGCGCCGCGGTGGACTGGCACGGCTTCGCCATCTCCCGCCAGCCGATCGGAGCGGACGCCGCGCCGTGGTGCGCCGTAATCCCACTCGAAGGCCATGTCTGGCGCCACGAACTGGCCGGCACCGGCGACGCGGCGGCGGCGCATGACGCCCTGATCGGCAAGCTGGGCGGCACGACCGGCTGGCTGTTCCTGCGCGACCCAGCGGCCGGCATATTCCGCGCGGCGCGGCTACAGGACGGACGGCTTCAGGCCTGCCTGTTCACCGGACCCGACCACGCCTTGCCGTCACGCGATTGGCTGATGGCGCTGTTCGCGAAGGATGAGATCGATCCCGCCGAGCGCCGCGCCTTGCTGGCCGGGCGCCGGGCCGATGGCGTCGCGCCCGAGCCGTCCATCTGCGTCTGCATGGGCGTCGGCGCCCGAGCCATTCGCGCCGCCATCGAAGCCGGCTGCGACAGCGTCGAGGCGGTGGGTAAGGCGACGACAGCCGGCACCAATTGCGGATCTTGCCGGCCGGAGATCGGCGCAATCCTCAGTTCGATACGGATCCGGCAGGCGGCTGAATAGGGCCGTTTCACCGCAGCTTGCAGATGGACCCCTGGATGAGGCTCGCCAGATCCACCGCCGGATCGTTGGCCGCAACCTGCCGCGGATCGAAGAGCGTGACGGGCGCCATCATCGCGCGGTCAGCCGTCCAATTCCGGGTAGTGGCGAAAAATACCGTCAACGTTGAAGGTAATGCGACGCTCCGA
>CAZZVB010000038.1:0-14274 GCA_964657445.1 uncultured Burkholderiaceae bacterium
AGACGCCGTGCTGAACCTCGATCGTCACATGGGACAGGGACGGGAAGGCGGCGAGGCGGCCCCGGTAATAGCCCGGCTCCCGCCCCTGGTGGGTTACGATGGACACGATCGCGCCGAGGTGACCCGGCCCGAGCCGCCACAGATGCAGATCGGCGATGCGGTCGCCTTCCGCTTCGATGCTTTGCCGCACCTTCTCCGTCAGGCGCTTGTCGGGGTTGACGTCGAGCAGGATGGCGCCGGTGTCGCGGATCAGACCGTAGGACCAGCTCGCGATCACGCAGGCGCCCAGGATGCCGGCCAGCGGGTCCATCCACAGCCAGCCGAAGGCGCGGGCGAGCAGGAGGCCGATGATGACGAACACCGACACGGCGGCATCCGCCAGCACGTGCACGATAGCCGCGCGCATGTTGTTGTCGCGATGGGCCGCGCCATGCGCGTGCTCATGCTCCTCGAAGCTGACGGCATGGGTCTCGGCGCCGATACGCAGTTGCGCGACGAATTCATGCGGCTCGGGGATTTCTTCGACGGATTCGAGATGATCGCCGCGCTCGGCAAACCCGAAAAGCTGGCGCGAGCCGTCCTGGCGGATCGTCTCGACCGACACGGCCTGCGCTTGCAGGGCCGGCCCGGTGCTGGCGTGCAAACGGAACCGCGGCGGCACGCCATCTTCGACGATATCGAAGACCGCCGTGCCGTCCCGGCCCGGTATGACATGGGATTCGTCATGGTCGTGATGGTCGTGACCATGCCCATGGCCATGCCCGTGATGGTGATCGCCGCTGCTCAGCAGCCAGGCGCTCGCCACGTTCACGGCGAGGCCGAGGCAGGCGATCGGAATGGCTTCGGCGAAACGGATCGCGACCGGCGAGAACAGGCGGCTGACGGATTCGTACCCGATCAGCAACGCAATCATCGCGAGGATGATGGCGCTGGTGAAGCCGGCGAGATCACCCAGCTTGCCGGTGCCGAAGGTGAAACGCGCGTCGTTGGCGTGCCGGCGGGCGTAGCTGTAGGCCAACGCTGCCAGCAGCAGCGCGCCCGCATGGGTGCTCATGTGCATGCCGTCGGCGACCAGAGCGATTGATCCGAACAGCAGGCCGCCGACGATCTCGGCGACCATCATCACGCCACAGAGCCAAATCACCGCCCACGTCTTGCGTTCGCTTGTCTCGTGGTCACCCCCGAGAAAGACATGGCTGTGCTGATCGGCTGGCAGCGAGGCGATCCCGCTCATGATGCCCTCATTTCAAGTAGGTCCGGACGACTTCGATCAACTCGCCAGCGCCTTTGGCGCGATCGGGGTCGGCTTCGGTTTCAGGATTTACGACGTGATTGCGGATGTGATCTTCCACGACCTCGGCGCTCAAACCCTGGACGGCGCCGCGCAACGAGGCGACCAGCATCAGCACGTCGGCGCAGCCGATCTCCGCGTCCAGGGCGCGTTCGACGGCTTCGACCTGGCCTTTGATGCGCCGTACACGGGCGATCAATTTGGACTTGTTGTTGATGGTGTGAGCCATGGTAGCCCTGGTCCCCTTAGGTAGGGTAGGGGGGTATGTTACCGATTCGGGTCACGCTTGGCAAATTGCCGCTGGTTTGCGGTGGTGGGCTGAAGCCCACCCTACAAGCTACTGACTGGCTACTGGCCCTCGCCGCGCGCGAACGCCAGCAAGTCGGCCAGCAACGCCGGGTCGTTGATCACGCGGGGGACCTTGTTCTGGCCGCCGAACTTGCCGCGGCGTTGCATCCAGGCGGCGAATGCACCGGGCGGCGCCAGCACGATGTCCGGCGGCAACATGCCGAAGCCGCCGGAGCGGTGCGCGGCGTAGTCGGCGTTGAGCCGGGCCAGGGCCGTGTCGAGCTTGCGGCCGAATGGATCGGCTTCGGCCGGCGTCGTGAGCTCCACGACGAAGACATGGCCGCCGCGGGGTTCGCTCGGCCCAGGCGGCACCACGCCGGCAGCGTAGTCGGTCACGCTGGTTCCCAACTCGGCGGCGGTCTCGGCCATGGCGCGGTCGAGTTCGTCGCCCGTCAGGTGCTCGCCAAAGGCGGACAGCGTGTAGGAGGTGCGGCCGCTGACCAGAAGGCGGGGCGGGTTGCGGCTGGTCAGGGTCACGGTGTCGCCCAGCACGTAGGACCACAGCCCGGCATTGCTGCTGACGATCAGCGCGTAGGTTTCGCCTATGTCGGCATTGCCCAGCCAGCGGCGGTCCGGCTTCGGAGCATCCAAATCATCCGGCCGCACGAATTCGAAGAACAGGCCGCGGTCCACCACCATCCGCAAGCCATCGCCGGGTCCGCGGTCCGCGATGGCGATGAAACCCTCGCTCGCCGGATACACCTCGCGGGTTTCGGCCCGGCTGCCCTGCAGCCATGCGGCCATGCTGTCGCGGTAGGGGGCGAAGCCGACGCCGCCGTGCACGACCAGGTCCAGCTTCGGGTAGATGGCGGCCAGCCGCCTGGCGCCGTCGGGCTGCAACCGGGCGACCTGGTCGAAGAACAGCAGCATCCAGCTCGGCGTGCCGGAGATGCTGCGCACGTCGGCGTGCAGCGACGCCGGGGCGAGTGCGGCCATCTTGGCTTCCCAGTCGCCGATCAGCGCCAGATCCTTCGGCGGGAATGACCGGGCGCGGGCGAAGTGCGGCATCTGGTGCGCCGCGATGCCGCTCAGGTCGCCGGCGCGCACGCCCGGCGCCAGCCTTTCCAGCGCCGTGGCCCCGCCCAGCAGGACGTTGCGGCCGCCGAACACATGCGAGTCCGGCCGGGCCGCGAGATGGAACGCCATGGTGTCCAGCCCGGCGCCGACGTTGGAGCGCAGCATCGCGCGGCTGACCGGGATGCGTTTGGTCGGGCCGCCGCTGGTGCCGCTGCTCAGCGCGAAATACGGGATAAGACCAGGCCAGGTCACGTTGCGCAGGCGGGGGAAACGCGGCTGCCAGTACTCGGCCCAAAATGCCTCGTAGCTGCGCAGCGGAACGCGCTGCTGGTACTCCGCCACGGTGCGCAGGCCGGCGAAGCCGTGCTGCCGCCCGAACTGCGTGCCCGCCGCCCGGCGCACCAGCTTGCCGAGTGTGCGGCGCTGTTCGGCGACGGCATCCATGGCCGCCAGCGCCGCCAGCCGCCGGGCCGCGTACGCGCGCAGCAGCGGGGTGGCGTCGATCACGGCCGCAGCGTCGTCCGGAACGGCCAGGCCCGCGCGGCTTCCGCCCGCAGCGGGACCTGGATCGCCTCCCCGGCGCTCCACAGCGCCACCTGGTCCATCGTGTTGGCCGAACCCAGCCAGCCATCCTGCCCACCCACCAGCACGAACCAGTTCGCGTCGGGATCGGCCATGTCGGAGAAATGCCGCGCGCAGGCGGCGAAGGTGACGGTGTGGCGGCCCCGCACCATCGGGTGTCCGGACTTGTTGAGCGTGTCGTTGCCGCCGGGCCAAGGCAGGCTGCCGCCCGCGTAGTGCCGCCCGGCCAGCGGCAGCGCCGCCAGCGGATGGCGCACCGACAGCCGGTGCACCGCGCCCCAACTGCCATAGCGCCGCAAAGCCGAGCCGGCCTGGCGCATCCCGGCCCGCAGATCGAGGTGCGGCGCGGTCGCGATCCGGTCGGCCACGATCGCGCGGCCGCTCCAGATCGTCGTCAGCAGGGCAAGCTGCTTCCTGGGCAGCAGGCTGCGCGCCAGGGACGCGGTCAGCACCTCGAACACCAGAGCGCCGCGCGACCCGACGTCATACCGCCCGTCCCATTCCCGCAGCGCACGCAGCGCCGCCGGGTGATGGTTTGGCAGCCGAGTCAGGCGAGCGACCAGGATGTCGCGCAGGATCATCGATCGGGGTTGCAGCACGTCCAGCGCCCAGCCCCGCATCGCCTGCGGGCTGACCTTGGCGCCTTCCAGCATCGAACGCAGCCGCCGGGCACGCTCGGGGGCGGCGAAGAAGAAGCCGACCGGCACCGGCGTGTTGCTGGGGCGCTCGTTCGCGGATGCGACGACGTCCTCCCCGACGCTGAAGGTGTCGCTGCCGGGCACAAGGTCCTCCAGGCGCCATGCCTGGTCCGGCGGGCAGATCAACGCCGCCATCGGGGTGTCCGGCCGGCGCGGCAGGTGGGCGGCGATCACGCGGCCAGCGCGCCCGGCGGGGCCGGCCTCGACCACCACCATGGTCTGGCCGGGCACTGCGAAGCCGCGCATCGAGGTGCGGAACGCGTCGAACGAACGGGCGCGCAGCACGCCGAACAGCGCGCTGATCTCGTCGCTCGGGTGGTGGCCCACCCAGCGCAGCGACAATGGAAGCGGCGACTTCAGCAGCATCCCGTCGGTCACCACGGGGCCGAACCGCGTCTCACGCAGGCGGATCGTCACCGGCGCGGCACCGCGCACGGCCACCGTCTCCAGCCGCTCCGTCATCGGCTCGGCCGACACGTCCACCAGCTCGCTGGCCGCGGCATGCAGGCTGGTGCCGCCCCAGGCGATGTCGCGGTTGCGCCCCAGCCCCATCACGGGCAGGCCCGGGATCATCAGGCCCACCGCATCCAGACCCGGCGCATGCAAGCCCGCGATCAGCCAGAGCGGCGGCAGCGTGACCGACAAATGCGGGTCCGACGCGATCATCCCCGCGCCATGCGTGCTGTGCGAGGCGGGCACGGCGGCGGAGTTGCTGCCACGGACCATGGCCAGCGCCGCCTGCTCCGGCGCTTGCGGCCAGGGCAGCGTGTCGCCGGACTGCATCAGCGGCCAGAGCGCGTCCCACTCCGCCGCAGGCAGCGCCGCGTGCCCGGCGAGCAGGCGGGCGAACACCAGCCAGGAGATATCGGTCGCCGCCAGCCGGCCGACCGCGATCAGGTCGGCCAGCGTCCACGGCGCCGGTGCGAAGCCGAGCAGGGCAAATTCCGGCGGCAGCGACGGGGCGTGGGCGATGTGGTGGTTGACGCCGGCGACGAAGGCCTCGGCCCAGCGCCGGGTCGCGTCCGGCATCATCGCCAGGATGCCCGGCGTCGCGCGGGTGAAGCCCATCAGCCGCAACGACCGGTCAAACGCGACGCCGGCCGGGCCGATCACCTCCGCGATCCGGCCGGTGGCCAGACGGCGCATCGCCTCCATCTGCGCCAGCCGCAGATGCGCGTGCACCACCCCGATCGCCACCGCCAGGTCGGCGTCGCAGGACGCCTCGATGCTCGGCACCTGGTGCGCGTCCCAGTGGATGGCCACCGGCGCGCTGACCGGCAGGCCATGGGCCGGGATATTGCGCAGCCTTTCCTCGGTGCTGACCGGCACGGGGGCGCCGGCTTGCACGGTTCGGGTCAACAAGCGGGCGAGAAATACCAGTTGGTCGATGGACGGCAGCCGCATCAAGGAACGCTCCCCATGGTGTCGTTTGACGCGGTGGCGATCTCGGTCACCATGGCCGGGCTAGCAAGGAGAGCCGATGTGATGGGTGTGCCGGAGGGCTGGGTGAAGGTGCCGACCAAGGCGTTCGGGACGCATGTGGGGCCGTTCTATCGGCCAGCCAGCGCCGGCGCGCAACCGGACACCCGGCTCTGCGGCTTCCTGGCGGACGATCGGCACGGCAACAAGCGCGGCGTGGTGCATGGCGGCATGCTGGCGACCGCGTTCGACGTGGCGTTGGGCAATGCCAGTTGGGAGGCAGCCGAGCAGCGGCCGAGTGCGACGGTTCAGCTCGCCGTGCAGTATGTCGGCGCGCTGAAGCTGGGCGAGTTCGCGGTCATCACGTCGGAGGTCATCAAGGCGACCCGCAGCCTGGTGTTCGTGCGCGGGGTGATGCGGGTCGAGGACCGGGTGATCGCGACGGCCGACGGGGTTTGGAAGATCCTGGCGTGGCGGGGAGAGCCGTTCGTGCCGTGATCGGCGGGCGGAAACTTGGTGGGCTGAAGCCCACCCTACCTGGGTGCGTGTGCGTGTGGCAGGTGGGCTTCAGCCCACCTCTCAGTCAGCTTTCCCGGCGCATGAAGATCCAATAGCCGCCTTCGCTGGAGGATTGGATGCGCACCGTGAGTTCGCGTTCCGCATCCTCGAAATCACCGTAATGGGTGAACTCGATATCCAGCGTGCCGGCGGCCCTCGCCTTCTCCACCCGGCCGCGGAAGGCGTCGTTGTCCATGCAGGGGGCGATGGTCGAGAACATGTTGAGGCCGATACGGGGGCGGTCGCCGGAGCCTGACAGACGGCGCTCCGCACGGCTGTAGTAGAGCACCGTGCCGGCGGCATCGAGCCGGATGGCGCCATACGGCAGGCTGTCGATCTCCGCTTCGCTGAGCGCTTCGACTGCAAGGGCCAGTTTGGGTTCATCGAAGGGCGGAAGGTCACCGACCAAGTCCTGGACTTCGACACTCATGCCGCAAGGTCTCCGCCGATGCCCGCAAGCGTCACGACGGACAGCAGAGTGGCGACTGGGGAGCCCGGCCCCGCGCTGTAGAATGGCAGCAGCAGGCGTTCGAACATGACAGGCTGGTCCTCGCCTAGCGTGAAACGGGCATACTCGTAGCTCGGACGCCCCGAGAGGGCGCAACGGCGGTAGGCGGCTTCGCGCGAGCCGAGCGCGTCTTCGCCGACCACGGCCACGTCGGTGCCGGCCAAGGGGCGGCCATCGGCTTCGGACAGGCCGAGGCTCGCATTATCCACATGGAAGCTGATCGGCACCTTACCCATGTCCACGCTCAACACGGCGAAGCGTGCATGCGGCGGGCTCGGAGACTGCAGGAGTTCCTCGAGGCCCATATCATCCAGCTTGGGTTCGCCATCGCTCACCTTCGACTCTCGCCAGCGCTGCAGGGTGCGCTTGAGCGGCACCGCGCGAACCCGATTAAACAGCCGGTCGAGCATTTCGTCTGACAATGTTGCCGCCATACTTGTGCGTCCGAGCAGATTTAGAAGCCGTCCCGCGAGAAGCTGCGGTGTAAAGGGCTTTTCGACGACTGGCCCCCCTTCGGCGCGATGACGGTCCGCATGGCTTGTTAGCAACAGCACCGGAACGGCCGGGTGGTCAAGCCGGATCGCCGCCGCGAGCGCTGTCCGGTCGGGACACCGCAGGCTGGCGTCGGCCACCACCGCGTCGATCAACGGCTCGCGCCGCAGCGCCTCCAGCGCCGCGGCGGCGTTATCGACGGAAATCACCTTGTAGGCGAGATCACGGAGCGAGGCGGCGGTGATCTCCCGCAGGTCATCATCCGGATCGGCGAGCAGCAGGGTCGCGTAGCCGTGCTGCGCGGCATCGCTGCCGATTGCCAGCATGTCGCCATCGGCGGCGCCCGGCAGCATGTCTTCCGCACTCGGCAAGAACAGCGCGACGGTGGTGCCGTGACCAACCCGGCTTTCGATCCGCAGCGCGCCGCCGGATTGCTGGGCAAAGCTGTTCGCCATCGCAAGGCCGAGGCCGGTGCCCTTGCCGTGGTCCTTGGTGGTGAAGAACGGCTCGACCACGCGTTGCAGGACGTCCGGCGGCATGCCGCAGCCATTGTCGGCGACGGCGATCATGACCGCATCGGCGCCGGCCAGCTCGGCCGGGCGATCCGGCATGCCCATCGGGCAAGGCCGCGCGTAGAGCGTCACCGCGCCGCCCTCGGGCATGGCGTCACGCGCGTTGACCACGAGGTTGACCAAGGCGGCTTCGAGTTGAACCGGGTCGGCATAGATCGGCCAGATGCCGGGCGGGCACTCGACGCAGACATCGACCAGCGGCCCGGCGGAGCGCCGGATCAGCGCGTCAGCGTCCTCAAAAAAGGCAGCCAGGCCGATCCGTTCCGGCTGGGTGGGTTGCTGCCGGGCATAGGCCAGCAACTGCTTGATCAGCAGCGCGCCGCGGCTGGCCGCTCTCGCGCCATGCCGCGCCACGTCCGTCAGCATTGCATCCTTGGAGCGGGCTTCGATCACCGAAAAGCCGCCGGCGATCGCGGCGATGACGTTGTTGAAGTCATGCGCCACGCTGGAGGTGAGCTGCCCGAGCGCTTCCATCTTCTGGCTTTGCACCACGGCCGCCTGCGCCGCCTCGCGCCGCCGCATCTCACTCACCAGGCGCGCGTTGATCCGCCGCAATTGCGCCGTGCGGTCGGCCACGCGCCGCTCCAGCTCCGTCTGGATCGCAACCAGCTCCTCGCGCGCCTGCGCGAACTGCTGCACATCGGTGCAACTGCCCATCCAGCGGATGATCTCACCCGCCTCGTTGCGGACCGGCGCTGCGCGCACGACCACCCAGCGGTGATCGCCGTCGTGATGGCGCAGGCGGTATTGACCCTCGAACGGCGTGCCCGTAGCGACGTCATGCTCCCATCGCGCAGCGACCGCGGCGCGATCGTCCGGATGCCACATCGACCAGCGGTCAGGCTGGCCGCCATCCTCATGGGCGGGCGGGCGTCCGGCAGACAGCCCCGTGAACTCCTGCCAGCATTTGTTGCAAAAGGCCTGGTCGCCGTTCGGCAGTGCCGAGAACAGCATTTGCGGAATCGTATCGGCCACGTCGCGAAACTGCTGCTCGGTTGGGGAGAGCGGTGCGGAGTCCAGCCAGGTGTCCAGTTGAAAACTCAGCATCGGATCATAATCCTGCCGAAGAGTTACGATGGCGTCGGGCGGAACTGTGTGTCCCAACTATCAAGCTAGCCCAGGAACGACCTTCCGCAAAGACCGTTTCGCTTAGATAATTGATAAAGTTGTCGCTTAAATACGATTTGTGTCCATTTTCTGAATGTCGCCCGGGCCTTGCGGCGGCACAATCCCATTGTCTTGGGCCGCTGGCTCCTCACCCCGACCCTCTCCCGAAAAGGCAGAGGGGGAAGGAAAGCGAGAAGACGCTAGCGCCGTCCCAGCACCACGCGGAGTTTTTGCGCCAGTTCGTCGCGCCGGTAGGGCTTGTTGAGCACCACCACGTCCTCGGCAATCGGTTTCTGGTTCGGTGCGTCCCCGACATAGCCGGAGGTGAGCAGCACCTTGAGCTCCGGGCGGAGCCGGCGGGCTTCCACCGCCAGTTGCACGCCGTTCATGCCGCCGGGCATCACCACGTCGGAGAACATGATGTCGATCCGCTCGGGGCCGTTCAGATGCTGCAACGCCTCGTGCGCGTTGTGCGCCACCACCACGCGGTAGCGCAGTTCCTCCAGGCTCTCGATCGCCATCGACAGCACCTGTTCGTCGTCTTCCACCAGCAGCACCGTCTCCCCGGCCGCCGCCGGCCGCAGCGGAACCTTGCTGCCCGGCGATGCGCGCTCCTCCGTCAGCGCATCGGCGGAGCGCGGGAAGAACAGGCTGACGGTGGTGCCGCGCCCGACCTCTGACTCGATCTCGACGTCGCCGCCGCAGCTGCGGGCGAAGCCGTACACCTGGCTCAACCCGAGGCCGGACCCCTTGCCGACCTCCTTGGTGGTGAAGAACGGCTCGAACGCGCGTGCCAGGGTGGCGCTGTCGATGCCGGTGCCGGTGTCGGCCACGCTGATCACGACATACGGCCCAGGCGGCAGCCGGCCCGCATCGGCCGCGCTGGTGGCCCGGTGCTGGTTGCGGCTGGTGACGGTGATGACGCCGCCGCCGGGCATCGCGTCCCGGGCGTTGACGATGAGGTTCAGCACCGCCGATTCGAACTGCGCCGGGTCGATCCGGATCGGGTCGGCCGCCGGGTCGAGCGAGAGCGACAGCGTGACCGCCTCGCCGACCGCGCGGCGGGCCAGCGGCTCGAACTCCAGCAGCAGCCGGTTCGGGTTCAGCGTCTGCGGCCGCAGCATCTGGCGGCGGGAGAAGGCAAGCAGTTGCTGCGTGAGCTGCTCGCCGCGGCGCGCCGCCGTCATGGCCGCATTCGCCAGCCGCACGACCCGTTCGGTGTGGTCCGGGCGGCGGCTGATCATGTCGAGGCCGCTGACGATCACGGTCAGCAGGTTGTTGAAATCATGCGCCACGCCGCCGGTCAGCTGGCCGATGGCCTCCATCTTCTGCGCCTGGTGCAGCGCGTCCTCGGTGAAGCGCCGGTCCGTGGTGTCCATGAGGATGCCGGCCATGCGAACGGGCTGGCCATTGCCGTCGCGCCAGGTGCGCCCCTTCACGGCGATCCAGCGGACCGCCCCGTCGGTGCGGCGGATCCGGCATTCCACATCCAGCACGCTGTCCGCCTTCGCTTGCGCGAACGCATTGGCGACAGCCGCACGATCATCCTCGATCACGTGCGACAGGAACGTCTCCGACGTCCATTGCGGCGGCGGCTCGGCATAGCCGAACAGGCAATCGTGCAGCGAGGTGCGCGTGATGGCGCCGCTCACCAGATCGAGCTCCCACGATCCCATCCCGGCCGAGTCGAGTGCAAAGGACAGCGTCTGGTGCGCCGTGTCCAGGTCGCGCGCGCGCTGCTCCACCCGGCGTTCCAGCGTGTCGTTCAGCTCGCGCAGCGCGCGTTCGTTGCGCTCCCGCTCCTGCAGCAGCGTGCGCGCCTCGTATTGCCGCCGGCGGCCGCGGATGGCCGACCGGGCGGCGCTTGCCAGCGTCTCGGCGTTGATCGGGCGTTCGAGCAACACGACGTTGCCCAGCCGCTCCAGAATGTCCTGCGCGACCGGCGAGCGGTGACCGGATTGCCGCGTCGCCAAAACGATGACCGGAAGGTCGGACCATGGCGGCTGCTGGTCGCACCAGTTCAGCAGCGGGCCGAGCTGCGGGCCGCTCAGCGCTTCTTCGGTGATCAGGATGCCGCCGGTGTCCCGCGCAAGGCCAAGCCGTATCGCGTCCAGATCGGCGCAGATCTGGCAGAAGATCCCGGTGCGGCGGAGCACCTGCTCGATCACGGGCGCGTCGCGGCCCCTTGGGGCGAGGATGAGGAGGCGTTCGGACACCTAACCGGCGCCGGCGGCTGGCTGCGGGTCCAGCAAGGTGATCGCACCCTTGTAGGATGGCAGGCCGCTCAGCACGCCTTCGAAGTCGGTCAGGGCCGCGCCCACCTGCAGGCCGCCCGCCCCCAGGCGCAACTCCCGAATCGTGCGTTCATGCGCGCTGGAGCGGCTTTTCACCACCGAGACCGCGCTGCGGACCTCCCCGCGTGCTTCGAAGAAGCGGAACATCAGGATGCAATCGCTCAAATAGCTCAGGTCGATGTCGGAGTGGACGTCGCCGACCAGGCCGTGCTGGCCCAGGATCAGCATGGTCTTGATGCCCTGCTGGCCCAGATAGCTCAGCATCTCATGCATCTGCAGCAGCAGGAATCGCTCGCCGGGCATCGACTGCAGGTAGGCGTTGAGGCTGTCGATCACGATCATCTTGCAGCCGCCCTCGACCGCCACCCGCACGCGTGAGGAGAACTCTCCCGGGGACAGCTCCGCAGGGTCGATCTGCTGGATCGCGAGCAACCCCGATTGCATGAATGGTTTGAGGTCCATTCCGAGCGCGGCGCTGCGGGCGATCAGCGTGCCGAGGCTTTCGTCGAACAAATAATAGGTCGCCTTCTCCCCGCGCTTGAGCGCGGCCACCATGCAGTTGACCGCGGTGGTGGTCTTGCCGACGCCCGACGGCCCGCTGAGCAGCACGTTGGTGCCGCTGAACAGGCCGCCGCCGAGCAGCGCGTCGAGTTCGGCATTCCCGGTCGAGACGCATTGCTGGACGAAATCGACGTGATGCTCCGCCGCGACCAGGCGGGGGAAGACGACCAGGCCGCCGGTGTCGAGGATGAAGTCGTGATAGCCGCCGCGGAACTTCAGGCCGCGCATCTTCACCACCCGCAGCCGCCGGCGCTCGGCGCCGAAATCGCGCGGCGCCTGCTCCAGCGAGATCACGCCGTGGGCGATGCTGTGCAGTTGCAGATCGGTCGGGTCCGACGTGCGGTCATCCAGCATCAGGACGGTGCATTGCCGGCTGGAAAAGAACTGCTTGAGGGCAAGGATCTGGCGGCGGTAGCGCAATGGGCTCTGCGACAGCAGCCGCATTTCGGACAGGCTGTCGAACACGACCCGGCTCGGCCGCATCTCCTCCACCTGGCGCATCACCTCCCGCGTGGTTTCGCCCAGTTCGACCTCGGACGGATGCAGCACGGTCTGCTCGCTTTCGGGGTCAAGGCCGGATTCGCTGACCAGCTCGAACAGCGAAAGCTTGTCCAGGGACCAGCCATGGGTTGCGGCAACGGCCCGCAGCTCGTCCGCCGTTTCGGACAGGGTGATATAGAGGCCAGTTTCGCCCAGCTCCGCGCCGGTCAGCAGGAATCGCAGCGCGAGGGTGGTCTTGCCGGTGCCGGGCGTGCCTTCCACCAGATACAGCCGGTCCCTGGTGAGGCCGCCGCCGAGGATGTCGTCCAGCCCGGTGACGCCTGTCAGGATGCGCGGCGGATTGGGCGGTGGAATGGTGTCGTCGGTCATGGAAGGCTTACACCCGTGTCAACGCAGCGGCCGCCGTGGTTTGGAGGCGAGTTGCATCTACGCAACGGCCCCTGGCGGGTTGCGGGTTTGGGACGTAACAATAGGCAGATCAGGGCCGGCCAACAGGCCTGAGGGAGAGCGACGCCAATGAGATATCCGTCCGTGGCGGCCGTTTTGATCGGGCTGCTCGCCGCCGGGCCTGCCTGGGCCGACATCGTGGTGTCGATGAACGACAACCATACGGTGCTGGACGCCGACGCCAATCAGGTCGCGCCCGCGGACGCCCGGGCGGACACGATCGACATCATCGACGTGTCCCAAACACCGCCGCGCATCACGCAGACCATCGAAGCGCCGGGTGGCGTCGTCGGGCCGCCGCTGGCCGTCTGGGTCGCGCCGGACGAAAGCTGGGCCATCACCACGGCATCCACCAAGGCGCAACCCGGCGCCAAGTTCGGCATCGCGCCGGACAACCGGGTGAACGTGATCGATCTCGCGTCCAAGCCGGCCCGGGTGGTCCAGACGCTCGAGGCGGGGGCGGGCGCCACCGTCGTGCGGGTGTCGCCGAACGGCGCCCTGGCGATCGTATGCAACCGGACGGAGGGCAGCGTTTCGGTGTTCACCGTCGCCGGCAAGCGGCTCACGCCGGCCGGCAAGGTGGATTTCGGCCCGCAAACCGGCCCCAGCAGCGTGGTGTTCCCCAACGACACCACGGCGCTGGTCACACGCGGCTTCGACCACCAGGTGAGCGTGCTTCACATCGATGGCGCCACCGTGACCGTGGACAAGCGCCCGATCACCACGGCGCTGACGCCCTACACGATGGACATGAACGCGGACCGCACGCTGGCCGCCGTGTCCAACATGGGCCGCGGCAACGGCGACGTGGACAGCGTGTCGCTGATCGACCTGACGGCGAGCCCGATGCGCACGGTTTCCACGACCGGCGTGCTGCCCAATCCGGAGCCGATGAAGTTTTCACCCGACGGTAAATTCCTGGCGGTGGGGTCGCTGAACGGAAGTTCGGGCGTGCCGGGCGGCGTGTTCTACCACGAGCACGGCACGCTGCAGATCTTCGCGGTAACCGGCCACGTCCTCACGCCCGTGGCCACCGGGCCGATCGGGCGCTGGTCGCAGGGGATCGCCTGGTCGCGCAATGGCGGCACAGTGCTGGTGCAGAACGACCGCGACCGCACGATCTCGGTATTCGGGTTCGACGGGCACACGCTGACGGCTCAGCCGGATTTGATCCCGACCGGCGGGCCTGCGTCGTTTGGGACGGCATGGCCCTGAGTTGTTGGCGGGCGAAGCTTTAGCGCCTTGTCCACCTTTTCTTCTTAAAGTCGGGAGCGAAGCAATAACCTCGTTCTAGGAACGTCCTTTTGTTCGGTGTTGAATTTGGTTCCAGACTAGGCCCTCAAGCGACGATCGATGCGCTGGGACGATCCCTTCCGATCATTGAGTTCAGTGCGGGCGGCACCATCCTGACGGCCAATCAGGGCTTTTGCGATGCGATGGGCTACCGCCTGTCGGAGATCGAAGGCCAGCACCACAGCATGTTTGTCGAGCCCGGTTATGCGAAGGGCGCGGAGTACAAGTCGTTTTGGGAGACGCTCGCGCGTGGCGAGGCCATTACGCGGGAGTTCCAGCGAGTGGCCAAGGGGGGACGCGCGGTTTGGCTCCAGGGGTCCTATTGCCCGGTCAGGAACGCCAGGGGATTGGTGGAGAAAGTCGTCAAGATCGCCATGGTTACGACGGCGGAGAAGCTGCGTAATGCCGAATCCGAAGGTAAGCTCACAGCCATTTCTCGCGTGCAAGCGATCATCGAGTTCACGGTTGACGGCGTAATCCTGACGGCGAACGAGAACTTCCTGAATTTGATGGGCTACCGTCTGGACGAGGTGAAAGGCCGGCATCACCGCATGTTCGTCGAGCAGGATTATGCGAAATCGCCGGA
>CAZZVB010000038.1:14374-24597 GCA_964657445.1 uncultured Burkholderiaceae bacterium
CTGGTTCGGATCGCCGAGGGTGCGCAGACCATCGACGGGGGAACTCAGGACATAGCCTCCGCATCCGATGACCTTTCGCGGCGGACCGAACAACAGGCGGCAAGCCTCCAACAGACCGCGGCGGCGCTCGACCAGATTACCGTGACCGTCAAGACGACGTCCGAAGGGGCCACCTATGCCCAGAGTGTCGTCGTCGATGCCAAGTCCGAGGCCGAGCGTGCCAGCAAGGTCGTCAGTCAGGCGGTTGGCGCCATGAACAGCATCGAAAAGTCGTCGGAGCAGGTCAGCCGTATCATCGGCGTGATCGACGAGATCGCTTTCCAAACAAACCTGCTCGCGCTGAATGCCGGCGTCGAAGCGGCCCGTGCCGGCGATGCCGGCCGCGGCTTTGCGGTTGTGGCGTCCGAAGTCCGGGCGCTCGCGCAACGTTCGGCCGGGTCGGCGAAGGAGATCAAGGCGTTGATTTCGGTTTCGGGCCAGCAGGTGAAGGCTGGTGTGGACCTCGTCAACGAAAGCGGAAAAGCGCTGGGACAGATCACCATGAAGGTGGCGGATATCGACCTGACGGTTCGGCAAATCGCGCAGAGTTGCCGGGAGCAGGCCACGGCTCTGCAGGATGTCAATTCCGCAATGAATCAGATGGATCAAGTCACGCAGCAAAATGCCGCATTGGTCGAGCGATCGACCGCTGCCACCCACTCCCTTTCTCAGGAGACGATCCAGCTTTCCGACATGATCGGACGGTTTAAACTCGGCCCGGTTTCAAGCGTGCAAGTGGCGCCCCAACCGAGACCGAGGGCAACCGCGTCAATGCGATAGCAGCGTCATGCACTCGGACTGCAGCAACAGCGACCGGGTCATACCGCCCAGCGCCCATTCGCGCACGCGGCTGTGGCCGTAGGCTCCAGCTACGATGAGGTCGGCGCCGTACTCGTGCGCGAGTGCGTTTAGCCCCGGCGCATCCGGCACATCCGCCGGCGATGCCAGCGTATCGGCATTGATGCCGTGCGACAGCAGCCAGGTTGCGACGTCGGCCAGCCTGGCGCGCGCATCTGGCAGATCGGCCTCCTCCGTCATCTCTATCACCCGGACGTGGGTGGCCATCTTCAGCAACGGAATCGCGTCCAGCGCGGCGCGGCGGCATTCGCGCGTGTCCTTCCAGCCCAGCACGGCCTTCTTCACGCCGAAGCCGCTATGCTGCGGCGGCACGAGCAAGACCGGGCGGCCGATCAGCATCAGAAGTTCACCGGTATCGAGGCGAGTGGCATCGCGTTTGCCGCTGCTGGGCCGGGTCGTCACGAACAGGTCGGCGCTGCGGGCCTCATGCGCCAGGTAGTCGGCGACCGGCTGAAACGCAAAGGACGACCGCCATTCCAACCGGCCGCTATGGCTCACCAGGGCACTGGTGAACTCCGCTTTGGCGGCTGCGATGTCCTTGTTGATCTCGTCGCGATCTTCCTGGATCACCTCCGGCGCCACATAGCAGCCGTCATTGTAGATGATCTGGATCGGCTGCTTCGCGGCGATGCCGATGATCTTGGAGTGGAAACTCCGCGCCAACTGGTCCACCGTTTGCAACAGCCCGGTATTGGGAACGCCCAGTTCGAGATGAACCATCAGCGCCGGAACGGTCACAGGCATCGACCCAGGACTCGCCAGGCCGGTCAGCAGTTGATCGTCTTGTGACATTTTCATCGTCAGGCCCCTGACCGTGATGACGGCACGCTACACTCCGGCCGTCAGCGCCTTGCAGGATCGGAAACTACTCAGCCTGCGTAGGTATTTGCCGAGCCTCACGATGCCGGCGCCGGGCCGTTACGATTGGATCAGCCGCAGGAGACAGAGACGATGGCGCCCAACCCACTTTCCCCTACCGAACTGTTCTCGATGAATGCCTGGTGGCGCGCGGCCAACTACCTGTCGGTCGGCCAGGTCTATCTGCTGGACAACCCGCTGCTGCGCGAACCGCTGACGCTCGCGCACATCAAACCGCGGCTGCTGGGCCATTTCGGCACCGTGCCGGGTCTGAACTTCATCTACGTGCACCTGAACCGCGTCATCAAGGCGCACGACCTGAACGTGATCTTCATCGCCGGGCCGGGCCATGGCGCACCCGGCGTGATCGCCAATGGCTGGCTCGAAGGCACGTACAGCGACGTCTATCCGCAAGTCTCGCAGGACGAGGACGGCATGCGGCTGCTGTTCCGCCAGTTCTCCTTCCCAGGCGGAATCCCGAGCCATGCCGCGCCGCAGACGCCGGGTTCGATGCATGAGGGCGGCGAACTGGGCTACTCGCTCTCGCACGCCTACGGCGCGGTCTTCGACAACCCGGACCTGATCGTCGCCTGCGTGGTCGGCGATGGCGAGGCGGAAACCGGGCCGCTGGCGACGTCGTGGCACGGCAACAAATTCCTCAACCCGGCGACCGATGGCGCGGTGCTGCCGATCCTGCACCTCAACGGCTTCAAGATCGCCAACCCGACCATCCTCGCCCGCATCGGGCATGAGGAACTGAAGGATCTGATGCAGGGCTACGGCTACGCCCCGGTTTTCGTGGAGGGCGATGACCCGGCGCTGATGCACCAGCAGATGGCCGCGGCCATGGACGACGCCTTCGCCAGCATCCGCGCCATCCAGCATGCCGCCCGCAGCGGCGGTGCCTCGGACCGCCCGCTTTGGCCGATGCTGGTGCTGCGCAGCCCGAAAGGCTGGACCGGCCCGAAATTCGTGGACGGGCTGAAGACGGAAGGATCATGGCGGTCGCACCAGGTGCCGATCGCCGACATGACCAAGCCGGGCCACGTGCAGGCGCTGGACGACTGGATGCGGAGCTATGGGCCGCAGGAGTTGTTTGACGAGCAAGGCCGGGTCAAGCCCGAAATAGCGGCTATGGCGCCGCTCGGCAACCGCCGCATGTCGGCCAACCCGCATACCAATGGCGGCGTGATCCGGCGGCCGCTGCGCATGCCGGACTTCACGAAGTATGCCGTCCCGGTGCAGCAACCCGGCAAGACCGACGGCGAGTCAACGCGCATCCTCGGCGGCTTCCTGCGCGACGTGATGCGCGACAATAAGGAGCAGCGGAACTTCCGCGTGTTCGGGCCGGACGAAACCGCGTCCAACCGGCTTTCCGCCCTGTTCGAGGCGACCGGCCGGTCTTGGGATACGGAGACGTTCGCGGACGACGACCACCTCGCCCGCGATGGCCGGGTGATGGAAATCCTCAGCGAACACACCTGCCAGGGATGGCTCGAAGGCTATCTGCTGACCGGGCGGCACGGCTTCTTCTCGTGCTACGAGGCGTTCATCCACATCGTCGACTCGATGTTCAACCAGCATGCCAAGTGGCTGAAGACATCGCGCGAGGTCGAATGGCGGCAGCCGATCTCGTCACTGAACTACCTGCTGACGTCCCATGTCTGGCACCAGGACCATAACGGCTTCAGCCACCAGGATCCGGGTTTCGTGGATCACGTGGCGAACAAGAAGGCGGACATCGTGCGGGTGTATTTTCCGCCGGACGCCAATACGCTTCTGTATGTGACCGATCACTGCCTGCGCAGTTACGACCGGGTGAATGTCATCGTCGCGGGCAAGCAGCCGCAGCCGCAATGGCTCGGCATGGACGACGCGATCAAGCATTGCAGCGACGGCATCGGCGTCTGGGACTGGGCCAGCAACGACCAGGGCGGCGCGCCCGACGTGGTGATGGCCTGTGCCGGCGACACGCCGACGCTGGAGACGCTGGCCGCCGTGTCGCTGCTGCGCGAACTGATGCCGGCGCTGAAGATCCGCGTCGTCAATGTCGTGGACCTGATGACCTTGCAACCCAAGTCACAGCATCCGCACGGCCTGTCGGACGAGGCTTTCGACGAGCTGTTCACCACCGACAAGCCGGTGATCTTCGCCTATCACGGCTATCCCTGGCTGATCCACCGGCTGTGCTACAACCGCACCAATCACAACAACCTGCACGTCCACGGCTACCAGGAGGAAGGCACCACCACGACGCCGTTCGACATGGTGGTGCTGAACAAGCTGGACCGCTTCCACCTGGTTTGCGCGGTGCTGGACCGGGTTCCCCTGCCCCATGGCCCGGCCACCTATGCCAAGCAGGCAATCCGCAACAAGCTGGTGGAGCACACGCGCTACACCCACGCCCACGGCATCGACATGCCGGAAATCCTGAACTGGCGCTGGCCGGGTGAGCGCACCGCCTCGCAATAGCGCGCGCAAGCGGATGAAGTCCGGCGGAGATGCCGGCCGGGCGGCCTAGTCAAGACGGGCCGATTGCGACAGGCCTCCATGCGCATTGCGGTCTTGTGCTCGGCTTCGTAAAGCTCAGACGATCAATGACGGGGTGGGGACGATGGCCGGTATCGCGGACCAATCGTTCGGCGAGAAGCTGGGCCTGGTGTTCCAGCGGTGTGCCGCAGCGTATCTGGCGCCCGATATCGGGCGGCAACTGCTTGCCCTGGTCAGCCCGGAGTCTCTGGCGATCACCGCGGCCGTGTTCGTTGCCTGGATCGGCAGCCATCTCGTGGGCGTCGGGGAGCTGATCGACATCGTGATCGGCGTGGTCGGCCTGTTCTCGGTGGGTCTTGCGGTGTTCTCCGGGCTGGACGAGCTGCAGGCGGCGGGGCGGGCGGCGCGGGCGGCGCAGGACGAGAGTGGCATCGACACGGCAGCCCAGCACTTGTCCAAGGCGATCGCGATCCTTGGCATCGCGTCCGTTCTGGCATTGCTGACGCGGGGGGCCGCCAAGACCGGCCGCAGACCCCTGACGGACCCGGAACCGCCGCGTGGGCCTGGGCTTCGCTACAAGCCGACCATCGTCAGGGACCGCAACCTCGAACGCAACACCGGCGAGACGAGCTTCTGGGGCGACATCACCATCGCCCTGTATGGCGAGAAGGACGAATTGGCGAGGACGCTGGCCCATGAGCGGTTTCACCAGATCATGGCTCCGAAAGTGTATCTGCTGCGGCGGTTCCGGGTAGAGAACCGGTTCGGGTCGATCTACGACTCGTCGCTCATCCGCTACTTCGAAGAGTTCTTTGCCGAGACCTTCGGCCTGTTCAAGTCGGACGCCAAGTCCTTCGCCAATTTCTGGAACGGCCTCAAGTTCCCGGTCGAGTATGGCTACGTCTATGTCGTCAAGTCAGGCGGATACAGCACGCGGTTCGGTGGAAAGGGCCTGGTTCCGGAGGGCGCGGCGCTGGTCGGCAAGGGGATGACACAGTTGTTCGGGTTCGAGGTTTACTACAAGGCCGGGAAGGACACGGCGTTCGACGACGCGGCAGCTTCGACCGAGGCCTATCGCCAGGCGGCGATCGCGGGCGGCTGGGATTGATCCATTGGCTGTCGCAATTACTGGGATTGTGGCGTCCGGCCGTGCACCGCCCTCCTGCCTTGGCCGGCGAGTGCCGCCTGTGCGAGCAGGACGTGCTGGCGATCGCCGGGCAGTCGGTTCCGAACTACGCGTCGCGCCTGCATGTCGTTGACGTCGAGCGGACGGCGACGGGGCTACAGTGGGTCGTCTGTGCGGAGGGGCTTGGGCATCTGCCGGTCGTTCGTGTCGATGACGCGACGGGCACGACGGCCGACGTCGTGTTCATGGGGCGCCGGTGAGCGACGCACTTCTCGGCCGGCGAAGGCATGGGCTTGGCGGACTAGCCACGCCGGTTGCCGAAAAGGCTTGCCGCGGACTGCAAGACTTGCAGCTGGTAGGAAGCGTTCAGTTGCGGCGTGTGGGAGTGATAGTCGCCCACCGCGCGCAACAGATCCCCTCCGGTCTCGTTCACATAGCCCCGCAGGATCAGCCCGGCCGCAGCGATGTTGTAGCAGGCGCGGCTGAGCAGATTGGTCCGCACATACGCCTCGGGTGACCCGGTGTAGCGCGCGAGCGCCGGCAGCCAGCGCGTGTTGACCTGCATGTAGCCCAGATCCTGCGAGCCATCGGTGTTCACGTGCACGGTGGCGACCTGCCCACCCTCGACCACATGGATGGACGGCAGCACGCGGGGTGGCAGGTTGTAGAGCGATGCGATAAGCGCCATGCAAGCGGCATATGGAACAGCCATCAGTGCAACTCCCCCTCTCCTCTCCACACCGCGCGGCGCGCAGACTGTCCGACGATGCGGGCTTCACGCTTCTGGAAATCCTTGTCGTCATCGCCATCCTGGGCCTGCTGATCGGGCTGGTGGCGCCGGCGGTGCTGCGCCAGCTTGGCGGCGCACGGGTGTCGATCGCGCGGCAGTCGATCGAGCGGCTCGGGTCCGTGCTGGACCTCTATAAGCTCGACGTCGGCAGCTATCCGTCCACCGACCAAGGCTTGCAGGCGCTGATCACCCGGCCATCCGGGGTGACCAACTGGAACGGGCCCTACATGCAGGGGAATGCCACGCCGGTGGACGCCTGGAACCACCCCTACCTCTACCGTGATCCGTCGCAGCGCAGCGGTCATGACTACGACCTCTGCTCCGCCGGGCCGGACGCGAATGGCGGGCCGGACAGCCAGATCTGCAACCCGTGACGTCATAGCGGCGGCGCCGACCAGGCCACGATCCGGAACGGCTGGCGCTGCTGGTCGAAGCCCAGCGACACCACGGCGCTGCGGGCGAAATGCGAGCCATCGGGGCCGGACGCGACCGCCGTGATCGTGACGGCGCGCGGCGGCGGCGGGCTGCCCGGCGGCGACGGCGCGCCGAGGATCTGGAACGCACGGACCACCGCCGGGTCACCCAGGCGCGGGTCGGGGTCGGTGTCGGTGAACACGGTCAAATGCGGCTCCAGCCGGGACAGCAACCCGGGGGTCATGCCGAGCACCAGGCCCAGTTCGGCAATGGACTGGAAGTCCGCACTCGGCGGCGCGTAGGCCAGCCCGGCGGCGCGGTAGCGCTGGGCGTTCGGACTCGCCGCAATTGCCTGGGCGGAGGGATAGCGCCATTGCACGATCTCGCTGGCGACCCGGTCTGCATCGATGCTGGACGCTCCGACCGCACGCAGCAGCGCGTTCATGAAGGACGGCGACACATGGTTAGGGTTGGCCTTACCGGCCTCGTCCGACACGCGGACCTCGATGTTCGCTCAGGGCAGACGCACCAGGTGCGTCGCCCCGTCCGCCGCCCAGAACGACGCCGGGTCCAGCAAGTGGAACACCGCGGTGTAGATCGCGCCGTCGGTCTGCGCCCGCAGGATGGCCGCGCGGCGGAGATTGCTTGCCAAGGCCGCCTCGCTGCGCCCCGCCGCGGTCACCTGGGTCAGCAGCAGCGTGATCAGCACCAGGGACCATAGCACGATCAGCAGCGCGAAACCGCGGTCGCGCCGCATCACTTGGCTGGGGCGGGCTGCGCCCCCGCTGCTATGCCTGCCCGGACGTCCGCGAGCCCGAGCTGGCTGGGCGGCACGAAGCGTGGAGCGTCTGGCGGCTGCGGCAGTTGGAAGGCCGGCACGGCCACCGTGCTGGACGCCGCGGCAGGCGATGCGGCGGAGAAGCGCGGACGCACCGCGTACGAGCCGTCCGGACCCAGCAGCGTCACGTCGTTGCCCGTGATCCCGGTGACCCGGTACGCGCCCACCTGGTCGCCTTCCCGCACCACGGCGCTGTGCGCTGCGCCCTCGCCGGAAAAGATCGCCCGCCGGTCGCCGCCGACGACCAGGATGCCGGTCAAGTGCGGCAGCGATTGGTTTTCCGTCGCGGCGGCGGCCTGGGCGGGGTCGGGCCGGCGGTCACGCGCAAAGAGCGGGCGGGCCAGCACCACCGCCACATCGTCGCTGCGGTCCAGCGGCACAGCCGGTCCTGCAGCCGCCTCGGCAAGCCGGGGCGGCGGCGTGCGCGGCCCCGGGGCGGCCGGCGCCGATGCCAGCTCGGCCACGATGACGGCGGCCAGCGCCGCTGCCGCGCCGGCCAGCCAGGGCAAAGGCCGCACGCTCATTTCGTCCCTGCAGGGTTGAACGCGATGACGGTGAACCCGGCGTTGAGCGGGCGCGCACTTCCCGTCGCCAGCGACACCGATGAGTTGAGCTGCAGATCATCGACCAGCATCGGCGGTGACGCCTGGCCGATGGCGGAGAGCAGGCGGACCAGCGGAAGCCAAGGTCCGGTGACCGACAGGCGCAGGCGGATGCGGCGGAACGCGCCAACCGGCTCGGCCGGCAGCGCCTCGGCGCTGGAGATGCGGACGCCGGCGCGCTCGGCCATTTCCTGCAGGCGCTGCTGCAGCGTGGCGGCGGCGATGCCCTCGGTGGCGCCCTCCAGCACGGCCGCCTGGGGTTCGGCGGCGCTGTCCTGCGCCTGGCGCATCAGCTCCGGCGCGGTCGCCGCGACGGCTTCCATGCGCGATGCGAGCACCTGCCGCTGACGCAGGAATTCGGCGCGGTCCGCGTACCAGCCCAGCAGGGGTGACACCAACGCGAACCACAGCAGCACGACGCCGATGAGCGTGATCCCGCTTGCCAGGACCTGGCCGCGCCGGCCGGTGGGCAGGGTGGATACCGCGCCGCTCATGGCTTGGGTCCGAGGTCGGCCTTGATGGTGAACTCGTCACCATGGTCGCCGACCATGCGCATGACCGGCGCCGCGAAGCTGGGGTTGACCAGCCCGGGCGCATCCGACAGCAGCCCGATCAGCCGCACCGCCCCGTCCGACCGGCCGGTGAGCGTGAGGCTTCGCGCACGCATGGCGAATTCGGTCAGGTAGGTATCATCCGGCAGCGCCTGGGTGACGGCGGCGAGTGCCGCAAGGGCGTCGCCAGTGCGCTGGCGTTCGGCGATGTAGATCTGCGCCCCGCTCGATGCGGCATTGACCCGGCGGCGCAGTGTTTCGACCGCGCTCACCTTGGGCTGGCTGGCCGCGATCCGCTGCTCCGCATCGTCCATCGCGCGTTGCTGCAGGACGAAGGGCAGCGCCACGGCGAGCACGGCCAATGCGCCGCAGCCCCACGCCATGATCGCCACGACGGGCCTGCGCGAACTGGCGCGCAGCCCCGGCGCAACCAGGCCGATCCGACGCGGCACACCGCCCGCTCCCGCAGCCTCCAGCCAGGCCGGCTTCAGGCCCAACCCGCTCACTGCCTGCAGCCAGGGCTGGACCGACGCCTTCGGCAGCATGGCGAGCCGCACCAGCAGCCGGCCCGCGGCCCGGTTCCGGCTGACGATGCGCCATGACCAGAAAAGGTCCTCCGCTTGGAACGGCGTCAGCCGATCCATCTCGTGCCGCAGCACGGCGCCGAGGTCGGCTTCCGCGGCGAGCGGCAGGCTGGCGTCCTGCTCCAGCAGCATGGCGGCCGGCACTTCGAGCACGACGGGACCGGCGGTCCGCACCCGGTCCAGCATGGCCCGCGCGTCGGCCTGGCCCTGCCGTAGCATGCCCAGGCGCGTGCGCACCCGGCGGCGCCGGGCCGTGACCTCAAACTCCGCCGGGGCGCCCGGCGTGACGCGGAGCAGCGCGGCGTCGTCTTCGGTCTGGCCGGCGGAGGGCAGCAGGCTGCGCATCTGCTGCGCCCACCATCTGACGGCTTCATCCAACATGGCGGCGGCCCCGATCCCCCAACGGCATACACCGGCTTGCAGCCGGCGGATGCAGCCTACCGAACTTAACCATTCAAGCGCTTTCGCATAGGTTCGACGATGATGTCCGGCCATGCCGCACGGCCACCCGGCGGGAAGATCAGCCGTATCCGGATCAATGGCGGGAGCGTCCGCTCCGTCCAGGCGGCCAGCCAACTCCCCTCGCCGCCCCAATAGCCGAACTCGACCCGTTGCACGCCGGGCAGCAAGGTCGCTTCCTGTGGCGCCGGGGATGGCGCGAGCGGCGTCGCGTGCAGATGCGGCGTCCAGCGCAGCACCAGCCGGCGATCGGCGGTGACCCCGATCGACACGTCGGCATCGCCGGAGAACAGGCCAGGGCTGGCGACGGCGAGGTTCGCGGTGAACCCGAGGCTGCTCGGCCCGGCCGCAAGGAATGGGGCGCTGGTGCTGGTGCCGGGATACGCCTGCTCGATCACGCGGCGCAGCAGCCGGTCGGCCGCATCCATGTCGCCGGCGCTGGCGATGGCGGCCGACTGGCGGTCGGCGATACGCAGCCCGAATTGCGACCCTTGCGCCAACCCGCCCAGCACCAAGGCGAGCACGACCAGCGCCACCAACACTTCCAGCAGGGTGAAGCCACGCTGCCGCGCGGTGATGCCCGCAACCTTACAGTCCGACTTCATGGCTCGGGC
>CAZZVB010000039.1:0-24594 GCA_964657445.1 uncultured Burkholderiaceae bacterium
AGCTGTCAGCAGACTCGACTTTGTAGTGTCTGCTTCCGGGCATCGCTTATTGGACGATGACTGTCTGGGTTGGGTCGGCAGCAGCCACCAGGACACCGGCGTTGAAAGTCCGATTCGCGATCTACACTCAATAGCGTCCGGGCCGCTTCCGGCCAGGAAAAGCCGTCGTCTGGTTGAGAACAAGCCTGCCCTGTCACTGTCGCTGGGGTGCGTGAGGAAGCCGATCGCAGATCAAGCCCGTTCACCGGCAGCGTAGCTAGCCGACGGCGCTCCCTCCCAGCAATTGCAGAACCCTTGGCCGAACCGCATTCACAAACGCATTGGTCGCGTCAAGAAGCCAATCGAGTTCAGCCGCTTCCTGGTCGATGGCCCACCTGCCCGCAAAAGTTCGGCTAGCAAACAAAGAGCTCAAGTCCGGCCCTGCCTTCCAGCGCACCCTGACACCCGGTGTGCTGGCGACGAGTTCCGCTTCTATGTCATCCCGCTCGACCTGAAGCGCATCGAATACCTCGCGCCCGGCAACCCCTTTCAGCACCAAAGTGTTGCCGCACTCATTGTTCCGCCTGCTCGAATACGCGCTCATCCACGCCCACGGCACGGGCAGATCAAGCCACACCCGGCCATAGCCGACCTGTCCGGTGGACTGCGCCGGGTCATCAAATCGGACGCGCGAAGCAAACTCCACACGCCAACGCCGATCCGCATCCAGAATGACAGGATCGAAGCTGCGCTTAGGTCCAGCCTCGCCACGCTCGTCGGCCGCCTCGTCGGCCAAGTTCGGCAATGGCGCCTCGTCGGGGTTCAGGACTTCCGCCAAGCCCGCTCCCGCACCTTCGATCCGGACCACCGCCCGCTCGACATTCACGGTGCGAGCGAGGATTCGGGGCTGCACCAGCAAGCGGCCATCCGGCATCGCGTAACCAGCCATTTCAACCAAGCCGAACGTGAAGTGCAGCCCCGCATGGCGGCCGAGATACTGCACAATGCTCTCCGTGCCCTCCCGAATGCCATCACCCGCCACCAGCAACATCAGCCGGCCACGGGCCAAGTTCGCCGTCACCGCGTCCACGAAGGCCGCTTCGTCTGTGGCCGGGTACTTCGCCGAAACCAAGTCGAACAGCGAGTTGGTGCCGCGTTCCTTGCGGGCGATCGAGACCTCCCGCTGCAGGTCCGAATAGGTCCAGCCGCTCACCTCTTTCGCGTAATCAAGGATCTGGCCCACCACTTCCCGCCGCGCCTGCGGGTTTCGCCACAGCTTGCACTCAACGATGATCAGCCCGCCAAAGCGGGTCACGAACAGGCAGTCGAGCGGCCCGGCGCGGGTGCGAAGCTCGCGGCAAACCGGAATCGCGTCGGCATAGGCCGGGTCGATCGCGCCGCTCGGCAGCACAGACGGGTGCGCAATCAGGAAGTCCCGCAGCCAGGCCTCAGTCCTGCCCTGCGAGGCAAGCGGAACCGGCCGGAGGACCTGGCCCGCATCACCGCCGGGTGCCGCGGGGTCCGTCAGGACGATCGGCAGGTTCATGAGTGCTCCACGGCATGAGTGTCGTTGCAGGCTTTGTCGTCGCTAAACCGCCGCCACCCCAAACGAAAACCGCGACCCCACATTCGCCCCCACCACCCGCCCCGGCATCTCCGCCCGGGCCACGTCGTAGAACCGCTCCCCCGAACAATGCGCCGCCACCACGTAGTCCGGCGCCAGCGCCTTCAACTCCGCCACCGTCTGCCGCACGTACTCGTCGCTCAGCGGCGGCACCAGATGGAAGCCGCCGATCAGCGCGTGCAGCTTGTCCACGCCCGTCGAGGCCTGGGCCTGCCTGATCGTGTTCAGCACGCCGCGGTGGCTGCAGGATGTCAGCACCACCAGGCCGCGGTCCTTCACCACGTAGCTGGTGGCGATCTCGTGCTGGAAGTCGTCGGGCACGTAGGCGCCGGTGTTCTTGGCCGCAGGCTCCTGCGCCGGGTCACAGCCGAGCCCGGCGACGATGCCCGTACGCTCGTTGGTGGCGCGCAACGGGTCCTCCCGCGTCGTCTTGGGGATCTGGCCGGAGGTGACGGCGTGGCCGGCGGCGATGGCGGGGCCTTCGGCCAGCATCAGGCGCAGGCCGGCCGCCAGGATGCCGGGGCGGTCCAGGCTGCCGAAATCGCCGCCGGGCGGGGTCTGGCGGGTGCAGAAACAATCCTCGCCGCCCACGAACAGCGGCAGGTCCGGCTTCAGCCGCCCCTTGGACGCCGCCAGCAGGCCCATCAGCCCGCCGTAATGGTCGGTGTGGCCATGGCTCAGCACCAGCGCGTCCAGGCTCGCCGGGTCGAACTTCAGGAAGCCCATGTTGCCCAGCAGCGCCTCCGGCGTGTAGCCGAAGTCGATCATCACGCGCCGGGTCTCGTCCCCGCGGACGGACTCGGCCAGCATCGACAGCCCCCACTCCGCCCGCCAGGTCGCCAGCGGCGGCACGCCGGGTTGCTCGGTGCCGCCGGTGCGCTCGATCTTCATGCCCGGCGTGCTCAGCGGGATGCTGTAGCGGTCGGTATGGTTGTCGGCGAGGAAGCGGATGGACACGCCATCCACCACCGGCGGACCGCCCGCCACCGGCTGGGCCCGTGCGGTGCGCCCGGCGCCGGCCAGGATCGCGGTGAGCGTCGCCACGAAGCCCAACCCGGTGGCCTGCAACGCCTGGCGGCGGGTCGGGCGGTTGCGGGTGAAGACGGAGCCGGCGGGGTGGCAGAAGCACAATGGTTCAGTCATGAAACGAGCCTTACAGTTGGTGCACCCTCTCCCAAAGGGAAGGGGTTTGCGCCCACCCACACGCGCCGGCGCTGCATCACCGGTGCTCGGGTGGGATGGGCAGGTTGTTGGCCGGGTTGGTGTCGTGGCGGGACAGGCCGGTGATCTGCCCGGCCTCCAGCAAAGGCCGCAAATCCGCCTCCAGCGCGTCGGCCACCGGCGCGCCATACACCTCCTGCCCGGCGACGCGCAGCGCGAACGACCGGGCGTGTTTGGCGGCCTTCGCCGGGTCATCCAGCGTCTGCTTGGTCCATTTATACAGCGCGTACTGCTCGACGCCCTCCCGCTCCGCCTCGGCAAGGTAATCGGCGAACGCGTCATACTGGCTCTTCAGCGCGGCATCGTGGCGCACCAGCACGGCGGTCAGCGCCTGCAGCGCCGGGGTGGCCGGATCGTGCCGGGCCAGGGCGGCGTGGGCGTCGTCCAGGGTGATGCGGATCTGGAATTGCCATTGTTCGGTCATCGGCGGCGTCCTCCCGCCGGCAGCATCGCCTAAATCACGGCGGCCAGGAACTCCCGCGTGCGGGCCTGCTGCGGGTCGGCCAGCAGTGCGCGCGCCGGGCCGGTCTCCACCACCGCGCCGTGGTCCATGAACACCAGCCGGTGCCCCACCTCGCGGGCAAACCCCAGCTCATGCGTGACGACGATCATCGTGGTGCCGCGCTCCGCCAGGTCCCGCATCACCCCCAGCACCTCGCCCACCAGTTCAGGGTCGAGTGCCGAGGTCGGTTCGTCGAACAGCATCAGCCGCGGCTGCATCGCCAGCGCCCGGGCGATGGCGACGCGCTGCTGCTGCCCGCCCGAGAGCTGGGACGGATACGCATCCGCCTTGTGCGCCAGCCCCACCTGCGCCAGCAACGCCCTGCCCGCCGCCTCCGCCTGGGCGCGCGGCTGGCGCAGCACCTGCACCGGGCCTTCGACCACGTTGCCCAGCGCCGTCATGTGCGGGAACAGGTTGAAGCGCTGGAACACCATCCCCGTGGCGCGGCGCTGCCGGGCGATCTGCGCCTCCGTCAGCGGGCGCAGACGGTCGCCGACCCGGCGATACCCGACCAGCTCGCCCTCCAGCCACAACGCCCCGCTGTCGAAGCGCTCCAACTGGTTGATGCAGCGCAGGAAGGTGGTCTTGCCCGAGCCGGACGGGCCGATGATGCACACCACCTCGCCGCGCGCGACGTCCAGCGTCACGTCCGTCAAAGCCCGGACGGGGCCGTAGGATTTGCCTACCTTGACGGCGGATACGATCATCGCGCGGGCGCCACGCCGCGGGCGAACCGGCGTTCGAGCGCCGCCTGCCCGAAGGACAGCACGGTCACCACCACAAGATACCAGAACGCGGCGACGAACAGCAGCTCCATCACCTTGGCGTTGGCGTAGTAGATGTTCTCCGCATTGTGCAGCAGCTCGGCATATTCGATCACGCTGGCCAGTGACGTCATCTTCACCATGCCGATGAACTGGTTGCCCAGCGGCGGCACCACCACGCGCATCGCCTGCGGCAGGATCACCCGGCGCAGCGCCAGCCCGCCGCGCATGCCGATCGACTTCGCGGCCTCATACTGCCCGGCATCGACCGAGATCAGCCCGGCGCGCACGATCTCCGACACGTAGGCGCCCTCGTTGATGCCCAGGCCGAGCAGGGCGGCCGCAAACGGCGTCATCACCACCACGGCCTTGGCGGTCCAAACCCCAGGGATGCCGAGCACCGGGAACACCAGCGCCAGGTTGAACCACAGCAGCAGTTGCAGGATCACCGGGGTGCCGCGAAACAGCCAGGCGTAGCCTATGGCGACGGCGCGCAGCACCGGGTTGGCCGACAGCCGAGCGATCGCCGCCGCCACGCCCAGCACGATGCCAAGCGCCATCGCCGCCACCGCCATGACGATGGTGTTGGCCAGCCCGCCCAGGATCGTCCGCCAGGTCAGGAAGTGGCCAACCGCGCCCCAGTCGATCTTGCCCTGCGCGAACGCCCGCACCAGCAGCGCGAGCAGCACGAGGATGACGGCCGCCGACGCCGCCCGCCCGTAATGCCGCGGGCGCACATGCCGCAGTTGCGCGATGTCCAGCGCATCGGCGGCGGCCGCACTCACGGCAGCGGGTCGCCGTTCATGGTCGGCGCCGGAGCGGCGCTGGCCTCCAGGTCCCACTTTTTGATCAGCGCCGTGTAGGTGCCGTCAGCATACAGCGCCCTCAGCGCGCCCAGCACGGCGTCACGCAACCCGGTGTCGGCCTTGGCGAAGGCGATGCCCTGGAAGTTCTTGGTGAACGGCGGCGCGACCAGGCGGTACACGCCGGGTTCCGCCGCCATCAGCGCCGGCAGCGTTTCGCTGCCCTGCACGGCGGCGTCGATGCGGCCCTGCTGCAGTTCGGTGTGCACCAGCGGCATGCGGTCCACGCCGACCCCCTCGATGGCCGGCTTGCCCGCCTTCTCGCAGTGCTCGGCGCTCCAGGCGATGATGTTGTTCGGGTAATTGGTGCTGCGCACGGTGCCGACCTTGCGGCCACACAGATCGTCCGGCGTTTTGATGTCGCCGCCGGCCAGCGTGTAGAATTGCGCGCCGGAGTTCAGGTAGTCGATGAAATCCATCGTCTCCCGCCGCGCCGGCAGGTCGCTGATGCCCGACAGGATCATGTCCGCCCGCCCGGTGGTCAGCGACGGGATGAGCTGTGCGAAGGTGCCGTCCTGCCATTCGAGGCTGACGCCGAGCTGCTTGGCGAGCGCATTTCCGAGGTCGATATCGAAGCCGACCAGCTTATTGGTCGCCGGGTCGATCGATTCCATCGGCGGATAGGTGGCGTTGACGGCGATGCGCAGCGTCTTGTTGTTCTCGATGATACGGGCCGGCAGGGTTTGCGCCGCAGCGGGCAAGGCCAGCAACAGCAAGGCGATGGCGAGGCGTTTCATACGGGGTGCTCCAGCAGGTTAGGCCAGCCCTATGGGCCAGCGTCGTAGGTGTTGCTCGATCTCGGCGGCAAGCGGCGCATGGGCGGGGTCGGTGGCGCGCAGGATGGTGCCTTCTTCCAGCGGCTCGTACGCCGCCCAGCACTGCCGCAGCGCCTCGACCGGGTATTCGGCGAGGTCCACCCGTAAATCGATCGTGGCGAACGCGATGCCGGGGCGGCCCACCTTCACCGCGGCGGAGCGCAACGGGTAGGGTTCGCCGCCCGCCGCGGCCCCAGCCTCCAGCGCCGCGATCAACCGGTGCGCCAGCCGTCCCTCCGCCGCCTCGAACCCGCGCAGGATGGCCGGAATGACGCCGTCATTGGCGACCGCGTTGCCAATCGCGATGGCGCCCTTGCCCACCACCGCGCCGGCCGGCGGCAGGCAGCGCGCGCCGGTGGCGTGGGCAACGCCGCCCTGCGCGTCGAGCACGGCCAATTGGCGGTACGCGGCGTTTGGCCCATGCGCCAGCATCGCTGCCAGCGCCTGCTCCGCCGTGTCGCCTGCCTCCAGCCGGGCCAGGCCGGCCATGCCCAGCACCGGGTCGGACCGCGCCTGGGAGAACACGGCCCCCCGGCCCGGCAGCAGCCCCATCGCCCGCCCGCCCGCCGCCATGCTGGAGGTGGCGAGCGCCAGGCCGATCTCTCCGGTTTGGGGGCAAAGGCCGGCAATCGAGAACGTCATCGCAACTCCCTTCGCCGCCATCCATGCAAGCCGGACGCCACCTGCGCAACGATGCCTTAACCGCTCCCCGCCACTCTGCCGCCATGCTGGATTTCACGCCGGGCCGGTTGGGCAGGGAGGAGCGTCAGCGTGGCCTGGCGCAACTGGTGCAGGATCACCCGGCGCAGGCGTTACCTCTGCTGACCGGGCTATGTGCGGCGTTCCCCGCGGATCAGGATCTGGGGATCGCGCTGGCGGAGGCGGAATGGCAGGTGAACGGCCCTGCCGCCGCCATCCCGCACCTGCGCCGGGTGCTGTCGCTGGCGGACCGCCCGCGCCTGCGCTGCCGCCTCGGGCTGGCGCTGCTGCTGGACGGTCGCGCGGCCGCCGCCGTCGCGGAGCTTCATTGGGCAGACGAAGCGCCTGAGCTGGTCCATCTCGGCATGGCGTTGCTCGCCGTGGGAGACGCCGCGGCTGCGGTCGCGGCGCTGCTTCGCGCCCGGCAGCTTGACCCGGCGGACCCGGCCGCCGCGTTCCATCTCGGCCAGGCACAGCGGGACGCCGGGTGCATCGCGCCGGCGCTGGCGGCGTTGCGGGACGCCGTGCGGCTCGGCCCGCAACAGCCCCACCTGCACGCCGCACTGGGCGACGCCCTGCTGGCCAGCGGCAACCCTGTCGAGGCGCACGAATCCCTGCAACAGGCGCTGCGGCTGGACGGCTCGCTGACCGTCGCATGGTCACGGCTGGGCGATGTGGAGCGGCTGTCCGGCTGCGCCCCCGACGCGGTCGCCTGCTATCGCCAGGCCGTGACGCTGCAGCCCGCCGACCCCGATCTACGGGCGCAACTGGGCAACGCCCTGCTCGCCACGGGCAATGTGGCTGGCGCGCATGCCGAGCTTGGCGCCAGCATGACGGCGCGCTGGCGTTCACCGCCGGTGACCGGCCGGATCAGGGTCGGCATCCTGGCTGCGCCGGGTGCGGCCAACACTCCGACCGACTACATCATCGACCGCAGCCGGTTCACCGCCGAGCCGGTCTTCCTACTGGATGGCTTCGACTACCCGGCCGCACGGCTCGCCGGTCGGTACGACGTGCTGTTCAACGCCATCAGTGACCCTGATGCAGCCGGTCCGGCCTTGGCCCAAGCCGCGAACCTGGCGCGTGCGATCGGGCGGCCGGTGCTGAACCCACCCGCCGCGATCGCCGATACCACCCGCGACCGAATGGCCAACCGGCTGGCCGGGATCGAAGGGCTGCACGTCCCACGCACGCGCCGGGTCTGGGCCGCGGCAGATTGGGACGGCTGCGAGGTCCTCGTCCGCCCCGCCGGCAGCCATGGCGGCAGCGGGATGACGCTCGCGCGCACGGCGGCGGACTGCGCGGCGGCGCTGCACGCTTTGCCGGACGGTGAGGCGTATGTGACGGAGTTTGTGGATGTCCGCGCGCCGGACGGGCTCTACCGCAAGCTGCGCGTGGTGTTTGTGGGTGGTGACCTGGTCCCGGTGCATCTCGCGATCGGCGACCACTGGCTCAGCCACTACTTCCGCACCGGCATGATCGATCACCCCGCCAGGCGCGCGGAGGAAGCCGCGTTTCTGGCAGACCCGCTCAGTTATGTGGGAGAGCGGGCCTATGCAGCGCTGCAGCAGGTTCCGGAGCGCGTCGGGCTGGACTTCTTCGGGCTCGACGGCGCGATCGGCCAAGACGGCCGCCTTGTGCTGTTCGAATGCAATGCCGCGATGCTCGTGCGCCATGCCGACCGCCACGCGGCGTTCGACTACAAGCGGGATGCAGCGCAGAGGATTAGGGATAGGCTAAGTAGAATTTTAGCCAGCGTCGAGGAAAATACCGTCTGCGCCGGCCCTTACCCCAACCCTCTCCCGTGCTTTACGGGAGAGGGCCGGGGTGAGGGTGCGATGCCTCAGAGCGCTCGGCGATTACCCGCGACGGCGTGGTAGATGAACAGCACCACCACAGCGCCGACCACCGCCACGACCATGCTGTAGATGTTCACACCCGTGACAGGTGCAGCGCCGAACGTCGTGAACAGAAAGCCGCCGACAACGGCGCCGACGATCCCGAGGACGATGTCGAGCACGACCCCCTCGCCGGTCTTGTTGACGATCTTGCTCGCGATGAACCCGGCGATTAGGCCCAGGATAAGCCAGCCGATGATGGACATTGTGCGTATTCCCTCTGGTTGCAGTATAACTAGGACGCTTTAGGAAGAACGATCGTCGAGATCGACCGGATGATGCCGGTCGAAGATGGCGATCACCCGGGCCGCCTGCGCCGCCGGCACCCGGACGCTCACCGCTGCGGAACCACTTTGCAGGCGGTCATACCCGTCCGGGTCCCTCCCGGACGTCTCGCCGAATAGGCTCGACCAAAAACTCTTCTCGGGCTGTGACGACACCGCTTCCGTGCCGATCGTATTGGCGTGGTGCTTGATCGCGTCTTCGGGAATATCGGCCTCCCGCAGGTCACGGATGGCAGCCTCGGCGGATGCTGCATTGTCGTAGATGGCGATCACGGTTTCGGCGATCTCCATAGCGCTTTCCTCCCTAGTATCGGGCTCAGCAACCGGATTTGACCGGCGCCGATACTACGTGCATCTGAGTGTAGCGTTGCAGCACCGTCCAGTGGCGACTTATCGTAAACCGCCAGACATTTAGGCGGGTGCAGAAATACTAGCCACTTAGATAATCTGCACTAGGCTCATTTCTTCACAGCAGTTTTCTTGTGCTTCGTGCGTGACTTACCGGGCGAGCCCAATCCACGCTCCCGCGCCCAAACCACCACCGCGCTGCGCCGGTGCACGCCCAGCTTGGCGTAGATGGCGGAAACGTGATTGCGCACCGTGTTCCGAGACAGCCCGAGTGACCCGGCGATCTGCTCATCGGACAAGCCTTGCGCGATCAGCCCGAGCACCTCGCGCGCCCGCGCCGGCAGGGCCGCGATCTCCGGACCCGGCGCGGAGCCCCGGCCCGAGCGTGTGATCGTCGCCAGTTTCTCGACGATCTTCTGGCCGATCCACTGCGTGTCCTGCATTGCGGCCTCGATCGCGGCCAGCAACTCGGTCTCGGTCTGCTTCCGCTCGGTGATGTCCTGCATCACGCTCAGCACGCAGGCGCGGTCATGGATCTGCACCGTCTCCGCCGACAGCAGGAACTCGCGCACGCCGCCGTTCTTGGCCCGCAACTGCACGTCCACGCTCCGCACGTGGCCGGTGTGCCGCAGGTGGCGCTCCACTTCCTCCAGCAGCGCGCCCTGCCCCCAGATCTCCAGCTCCGACTGGCTGCGGCCCATCACCTCCTCCCGCCGCCATCCGGTGGCGGCGGTGAAGGCGTCGTTCACGTCCATGATGCGAAGGCCGTCCAGCGACAGGATGGCCATCGGGCCGGGCGCCATGTGGAACGCCTTGGCAAACCGTTCCTCGCTATAGCGCAGCGCATCCTCGGCGAGCTTACGCGGATGCAGGTCGGCGAAGGTGAACAGCATGCAGGCCTCGTCGCCGATCTCGATCGGCTGGCCGCCCAGCAGCACCGTCTTCTCGTGCCCGTCGGGCATGACCAGCGCGCCTTCCATCTGCGGGATCGTCTGCCCTGAATGCAGCCGGGCGATGGCAAGGTCGCGCTTCATCGCCCGGTGCAGCACGTCGTACTCGTGCAGCGACCGCCCGATCAGGTCGCTGCGGTGATAGCCGGTCAGCTCCAGGAAGCCGTGGTTCACCTTCACGTAGCGCATGTCCGACAGGCGCACGATGATCGCTGGCGCCGGGTTCGCGCCGAACGCCCGCTCGAACCGTTGCTCCGCATTGAAGCGCTCGGTCTCGTCGTTCAGGATCAGCACCAGGCAGTCAGGCACCCCTTCGGGGTCGGTCAGCACCATCGTGCGCAACAGGTGGATCCAGACCTTCGGCTTGCCGGTCTGGCGCACCTTGACCACCAGCTCCTTGAACGACTGGCCCGCCAGCAGCCGCTGCATCGGGTATTCCGCGGCGGGCACCTTCTGCTCGTCCTGGTAACGCAGTTCGAAGCGGCGGCGGTATTCCGCGACCGTGTTGCCGAGGTCCTTCGGCGCTTTGACGCCGTGCAGTTCCAGCGCCGTCTCGTTCGCCCAGGTCAGCGTGCCATCCGGGTCGAGGAAGATGACGCCCTCGGTCAGCCCCGCGATGACTTGCTGCAGCTGCGTCCGGTCGGCTCGCTGCTGCGGGATGCCCGCCGCGCTCACGCAGCCACGGTCCAGATCGCACAGACAGGGGGCAGGCGAAGTTCGGGTCGGAGCATCGCAGTTCCCATGGCGCGATCGTGCCGCTCCACCCTACATCAGGCGGGAACCAGCCTGCCAACCCGGCCGGCGACACGAGAGGGCGAGGCATCCGGATGCAGAAGCAAGTGGCGCCGTATGGAAGCTGGACGTCCCCTGTCACGACGGAGCTGCTGACCGGCAAGACCATCGGCCTGGGCGCCCTGACGGTGGACGGCGACGCGCTGCTCTGGCTGGAAACACGCCCGACCGAGGCAGGCCGCACCGTCCTGGTCCGCCGCACCCCGGATGGCAGCGTGACCGACCTCACCCCGCCGCCCTTCGATGTGGCCACCCGCGTGCACGAATATGGCGGCGGCGCCTACACGGCACGGGACGGGCGGGTGCTGTTCAGCAACAAGCGCGATGGCACGGTGTGGCTGATCGAGGGTGCTGCCGAGCCTCGGCTGGTGAGCGCCGTGCCGGATTGCCGCTATGCCGATTTCCGCTTCACCGCCCAGGGTGCGGTGTGCGTGCGGGAGGACCATCGCGGCCGGCCGCCCAACGACCCGCAGACGGCCATTGTCGCCCTCGGACTGACGGCGGCGCCTGAAACCAACGAGGGCACGGTCCTCGTGATCGGGCCCGACTTCCTGTCCAGCCCCCGCCCCTCCCCCGATGGCGCCGCACTCGCCTGGCTGGAGTGGGACCATCCCGACATGCCCTGGGACGCCACCCGCCTGAAGGCCGGCCGGTTCGACGGCGCGGCCTTGTCGGAGGTGCGCCAACTGGCCGGCGAGCCTCGCGAGTCCCTGGTGCAGCCGGAATGGTCGCCCGGCGGCGTGCTGCACGTCTGCTCCGACCGGTCGGGCTGGTGGAACCTCTATCGCGCCGGCGCCGTGCTGGAGCCGCTTTGCCCGATCGCGGCAGAGATGGGCGGGCCGCAATGGTCGTTCGGGCAGCGCTACTACGCCTTCCAGCCCGACGGCTCGATCATCGCGACCGCGATCATCGATGGCCGGGCGGAAGCATTCGCCATCGATGGCGGCCAACTGGTGCCGCTCGGGCTAGGGCCGGTCGGCGGCTGTCCCTGGCCGGCCCATCCGGGTTTCGCCTGGGTTTCGGCGCCGGCGACCACCCCGCCGGCAATCCTGCTGCGCGGCGAGACGATCCGCGCATCCGGGCCAACGCTGTTGGCAGCCGAAGACGTGTCGATCGCCGAGAGCATCCAATATCCGACCGGGGACGGCCAATCCGGGCAGGCGTTCTATTACCCGCCGGTCAACGCCCGCTTCCAGGCGCCGCCGGGCGAACTGCCGCCGCTGATGGTGCTGATCCACGGCGGGCCGACGGGGATGACCAGCGATGGCTTCAGCCTGCGCATCCAATGGTGGACCAGCCGCGGTCTTGGCGTGGTGGACGTGAACTACGGCGGATCGAGCGGGTTCGGCCGCGCCTACCGGGAGCGGCTGAACGGCCAATGGGGCGTTGTGGACGTGGCGGACTGCATCGCCGCCGCGCGCACCCTGATCGAGGCCGGCCGGGCCGATCCGCGGCGCATCGCCATCCGCGGCGGCAGCGCCGGCGGCTTCACGACGCTTGCTGCGATCACCGCATCGGGGCTGTTCGGCGCTGCCGCCAGCCATTACGGCGTGGCCGACCTGATGCTGCTGGCCGGCGACACCCACAAATTCGAATCCCGCTACCTGGACCGGCTGATCGGCCCCTTGCCGCAGGACGAGCAGGTCTATCGCGACCGCTCGCCGATCAACCACATCGATCGCATCGCCTGCCCGGTGATCTTCTTCCAGGGCCTGGACGACAAGGTCGTGCCGCCCAACCAGGCGCGCACGATGGCGGACGCGATGGAAGCCCGCGGCCTGCCCGTGGCGCTGTACGAGTTCGAAGGCGAGGCGCACGGCTTCCGGCGCGCCGAAACCATCCGCCGCACGCTCGACCTGGAGCTGGATTTCTACGGCCAGATCTTCGGCTTCGACCCGCCCGGCGTGTCGGAACGCGCCGCCATCAAGCGACCGGCTGGTAGCTCCGCATCTTCCCCGGGTTGAGCAGGGCGAACGGGTCCATATCGGCCTTCATCGCCGGCTGGCTCTCGCCGACCCGCTTGTGCCCGGCGCCGTCCTCGAGCGTGTAGTAGTGCGGGTTGGCGATCATCACGCCGTGCCCCTCATGATAGGCGACGATCTCGGCCAGCCGTTCGGCGGTGCTGAACCGCACGACCGGCAAGCCGCTGCACGTCACCCGGCCCCCGACCCGTTGGAATTCCAGGTGCTGGATCAGCTCGCCCGGGAAGGCGGCGCCCATCTGCGCCACGAGGTCCAACTGGCGGTCGGCCGGGAACAGGCTCTGCAAATAGGTCACCGTCTTATCGACCCGCAGGGCATGCAGCGTGGTGTGGTTCCAGGTATATTCGTAGATCGGCGACCGCGTCGGGTGCACTTCGTCGGACGGCGCCCGCAGCGCCTCGGTCCCGCCATGCTCCAGCAGCAGGTCGCCCCATGCCCCCAGCCCATGCCGGGCAACGATGGCGAGCACGACGTGGCATCCTTCGGGGAGATCGAGGCCGCGGAAATAGTCGGGCAGCGGCGCTTCCACCGCGGTCACCAGTTTCTTGGCGATCCCGTCCGCTTGCGCCAGCGCCAGTCCGAACCTCGCGGCGGCGTCGAAAGCCGGGAACACCGCGGCCACGTCCATCCAGGGCTGCACCGGCGCCATCGCCATGGTCACGGCCGTCATGATGCCCGTCGTGCCATAGGCGTGATTGACGCCGCTCACCGCGTCCCCGGTCAGCGTCACCACGCGCGGATGGTCCTCGCACGACACGACGCGCGCCGAGACGACGTTGCCGCGGTCACGCAGCCCGCCCCAGGTGACCGAGCCGATGCCGCCGCTGCCGCCGCCCACGAAGCCGCCGATCGTGGCGGTGCGCTTCGTGGATGGGTGCATCCGCAACTCCCAGCCTTGCGGCCGCGTCTGCGCGTCGATGTCGATCAGCTTGCAGCCGGGCTCGGCCGTCAGCAGCCCGTCCTCGAGCGCCTGGATGCGGTCCATGGCCGTCATCTCCAGCACCACGCCGCCGTGCAGTGGAACGGCCTGGCCGTAATTACCGGTCCCGCCGCCCCGCACCGTCAGCGGCACCCGCCAGCGCGCGCACTGCGCCGCCGTGGCGACCACGTCCGCCTCGTTGCGGGGGCACACGATCAGGTCGGCGGATTTGCGATTGAGCTGGGCTTTCAGGATCGGGCTGTACCAGAAGAAGTCGCGGCTCTTCTGTTTCACCAACGCCGGCTCGGCGATGATCGGAATATCCCCAAGTTCGTCTGCGAAACGCGTCCAGTCGGTCATGCCAAGCAGCTCCGCCGTTGCACTGTGCAACCGTCACACCTAAGAACGATTTTGGTTCGACAGGGAAGACCCGGCCATGATCCCGCTTGGTTCGGCACGGCAGAACGCGTGGAAAGTCTCGGCCGCGCACGCCGATCTGGTCCGCGAGCCAAGGCCGGCGCGCCCGGTCACGGTGGCCGCGATGCCGAAGGGGCTGACGCTTGATCTCGCCCGCACGGCGGTCGTCGTGATCGACATGCAAAACGATTTCTGCACGCCGGGCGGCTGGCTGCACCACATCGGCGTCGATGTGTCCCCTGCCCGGCGCGCCGTTGCCGGCCTGTCGCCGCTGCTGCCCGCGCTGCGCCGGGCGGGCGTGCCGGTGATCTGGGTCAACTGGGGCAACCGGCCGGACCGGCTGAATCTCAGCCCGGCGCTGCTGCACGTGTACAACCCTGCGGGCGATGGCACGGGACTGGGCGACACGCTGCCGAATGGCGCCCCGGTGCTGGAAAAGAATAGCTGGGGCGCGGCGATCGTGGATGAACTCACCCGCGAACCCGGCGACATCCATGTGGACAAGTTCCGCATGAGCGGGTTCTGGGACACGCCGCTCGACAGCATCCTGCGCAACTTGCGCGTCGAGACGGTGCTGTTCGGCGGCGTGAATGCCGACCAATGCGTCATGGCGACGCTGCAGGACGCGAACTTCCTCGGCTACGACACGATCCTGCTGGAAGACGGCTCGGCCACGACATCGCCCGCCTTCTGCTGGGACGCCACGCTCTACAACGTCCGCCAGTGCTTCGGATTCACCTTGCTTGGCGCAAACCTCACAGCCGCACTCTCACGTTGAAAGCGCTCTCCCTTTTCAGGGGAGACGCACAACCATCTCAATCTCGACCTTGATTTCTGGCCTGTAGAGCGCCTGGACGCCGATCGTCGTGATGCTGGGCATCGCGTCGCCAAGCAGCTCACGAAGAGGGGTGATGGCCTGCCCGAACGCTTCGCTGGTCGCATTCACGACATAGACGCGTAGCATGACAATATCGTGCGCAGTCGCCTCCAGGTCCTTGAGTGCGGCAGCGAGGCTGGCGGTCGCAAGTTTGGCCTGGCCAGCAAGGTCTTCCGGTACGTCTCCACCGCCAGGCATCGTGGCAACCTGGCCGGACAGGTAGGCAAGGCGGCCTGGTTCCGCGACGCTGATGTGCGACCACCCGCGCGCTGCCATATCCCACATTGTTGGAGGGTTGCGGCGGCTCACCGGCGCTGATGGCCGAGTCGGAACGCGCGCGGTCACCTTGATCTCGAAGTCAAAGCCCCCAAGCCAGTTGACTCCAACAGCGGTCGCGTTCGGATACGGTGCTTGCGGGAATATCTCGCGTTTCAGCGTCTTGTACACGCCCCATTGCTTTTCCGGATCCGTATGGAACGTTGTCATGTCGACTATGTCGTCGAATGTGCATCCCCCGGCTGCGAGCGTGGCTGCCAGATTGGCGAAAGCCAGGCGAACCTGCGCCTCGAAATCGGGTTCGGGCGAACCGTCGGGGCGACTGCCGACCTGACCCGACACGAACAATAGGTTGTCCGATCGGACGGCGGCGGAATAACCGTGCTTCTCGTATAAGTCCTGCCGGTCGGCAGGAAACACTGCTTCACGTTGGCCCATATCATCGTCCTCCTCATGAGGGTGAGCGTGCCCAACCGGCTTTGCTGGCCACTTCAACGGAGGCGGGACATTGGCTTAAGTTACGTGTGCGAAAACGTCTTTCGGCTCCTCAACCCGGCCCTCTCCCGCAGGGAGAGGGAGAGTTCAGGGGAAACGTCAGGCTTTGCGTTTCGCCAGCGCGTCGGAGCGTTGCTTCCAGAACGCCATATCGGCCTCCTTGGTGAACATCACCCGAAGCCCCTTGCTCCCCTTGCTCAAACGCACCTTGCCGCCATTGCGGGAGCGGTGGTCGGCCAGCCATTCCTTGACCTCGGGGTCTTCTTCGGTCCGGCCCTCGAACTCGATAATTCCTGCCGGGTCTTCCTCTTTACGTCGCTTCACCATAGCTGCATGCCTCCTCGACACGCGTTTGACATCATAAGTGCTTTGGAATGCCCGTCGCCAGCGATACCGCCGAGGCGCCTGGGCCAGAACGTGGCGCGCCCTGGTGGATTCGAACCACCGACCTTCGGATTAGAAGTCCGTTGCTCTATCCAGCTGAGCTAAGGGCGCCGCGTCCCGCTAATGTGTCCAGTTCTCGGACCGCCCATAGCGGAAGTTGTCGGCGTAGGCTTTCGGTTTGTGCTTCGCCGGAGCCGGCGGGATTTCCAGGTCGTAGGGAATGTTGTTCGCGGTGGCGTAAGCGACCGCCTGTTCCTGCGTATCGAACCGGAGCCGGACCTGCTCGCGCGTATCGCCCTGGCCCCACCAGCCCATCAGAGCGTCGTTTACCTCACGCCGCGACTGCGGAAAATCCAGGACCCAGTTCTTAGTACCCGCCACCCCAGACTGCATCGCCGTCTTGGGGCGCTGGAATATACGCGCGCGCATCCACTCTCTCCTCGCTGGTCGGGGCGGCCGGACTCGAACCGGCGGCCTCCTGTACCCAAAACAGGCGCGCTACCAGGCTGCGCCACGCCCCGCCATCGGCGCGGACCCTAGAAGCCAAGCCGTTGTGTTTCAAGGCAGACGTCAGCCGGCATTGCCGAAGATGCGCTGCTCCACCTTGTCGCCGACGCGGATATGCAGCCGCGCGGCGGTCCCCGCAGCAAGTTCCAGGGTCGCGCGCACATTGCCGCCCGACGGGATGATCGCAAGGCTCTGCGGCACTGCGTTCTCGGCGATGTGGCGCACGGAGCCGTCCGGGTTGATGAACAGCATGTCGAGCGGCGCGATCGTGTTCTTCATCCACATCGTGCTGTCCCGCACCCCGCCCCAGTCGAACAGCATGCCGCCATCCTCCGGAACGGTGGGGCGGAACATCAGCCCGGTTTCCTGCTGGATCGGGGTGGTCGCCATCTCCACCATGAAGGGATGCTGCTGACCGTCATGCGTGACGATCACGAGCTTCTCCTTCGGCAACTCAGGCTGTGCCGCGGTCGGTATCTGGAACTGTGCACAAGCAGCTTGAACCACGGCCGCGACCAGCACGGTCGTGAATGCGGCTAGAACGGTGCGACGCTTCATACTCGGACAATCTCCCGCGGCCCCGCCGCTGCCAGCCAGTCGATTTCGGGCGGACCGTGCCCGCCTGCGAGCCCTCGCGCAAGATCGTGAGCGGAAGCCGCCACGGCGTTGCATGTTCCCCAGCGATAGCGTCTAGCCTTCGGCATGACACGCGCTTGGGTGGTGCTGGGTTTCCTCGTTGTCGGCGCCTGCTCGGGCGACCCCGCCGGGCCCTGCCGGTTGCAGCTTCAATCCGACATGGACGCGACCTTCGATCATGAGCGGTTACAGGTGATCGGCCGCATCAACGCCGCTCCCGTTGCCTTGCTGGTGGATACCGGGGCCGAGCGCACCATCCTCACCACGGAAACGGTCAGCTCGCTCAAGCTGCCACGGAGCGAGCGCACGATGACCCGGCTTGCCGGCGTGGGCGGCATGGTCACCAACGCCGACGTCTTTGCCGGCCTGGATCTCGGCGGCACCACCACGCAGAGCCGGCTCGCCGTCGCAGCCGTTCCCGGACTCGGCGGCATCATCGGCGCCGACGTGCTGGACAGCTATGACCTGGAACTGGCGGTGCCGGACAAGAAGGTGCGCTTCTGGAAGCGCCAGGGCGCCTGCACGGCAGCCGACCTGCCCTGGCAAGGCGCGCGGAACACCATCCCGGCCGAGATCACCGAAGGCGGCCGCATCCTGCTGACAGTCCAGGTGAACGATCGCCCGGTCTCCGCTCTGCTCGACAGCGGCGCCAGCCGGAGCTTGATGCTCAGTGACACTGCGTCCCGGCTCGGCGTCGGGGCGGCCGAACTGGCAGGCGACGATCAAACCTTGGCCCGCGGCGTCGATGGCGGCGCGATCGGCGTCCGCAATCACAGCTTCGGCTCGCTCCAGGTCGGCGCCGACCGCTTGCCGAGCCCCACGATCGGCGTTGCAGACTTCCAGCTCAATGCGGCGGACATGCTGCTGGGTCTGGATTATCTGCAAACCCGCCGCGTCTGGGTCTCGTACCGGTCCGGGACGGTGTTCGCTCAGCCCGCCGGAACGGCCAAGCCGCCCTGACAGGGCCGGCGTCAGCTGCGCTGCGGCATGCCCTCGGGCGTGACCGTGGCCACCAGCGACGCGTCCAGCCGCTCATACCCGTGGTAATCGATCGTGGCATACAGCTCCTTGCGGGTCTGCATCGAATCGATACGGTTCTGCGTGCCGCCATCCCGCGCGATGGCAGCGTATAACTCCTCCTGCGCCTTGGCGGCGACACGCATGGAGCTCACCGGCCAAATGACGATCCGGTAGCCCATCTCCTCGAATTCCGACGCGGTGAAGAACGGTGTGCGCCCGAACTCCGTCATGTTGGCCAGCAGCGGCACGCCGGGCATGCGGCGCGCGAACTCGCGGAACATCTCCGCGTCGTGCAGCGCCTCCGGGAAGATCGCATCGGCGCCCGCCTCGACGAACAGCTTGGCGCGGGCCACTGCGCCATCGAGACCTTCGCTCGCCGCAGCGTCGGTTCGCGCCAGCACCATCAGGTGTCGCCGCGCCTTGGCGCAGGCCGCAACCTTCGCCGCCATATCGTGCGGATCGGCGAGCTTCTTGTCGTTGAGGTGGCCGCACTTCTTGGGCAGCAGCTGGTCCTCGATATGCACGGCCGCCGCGCCGGCATCCTCGAAGCTGCGCACCATGTGCATGCAGTTCAGCGCCTCGCCATAGCCCGTGTCGCCGTCCACCAGCACCGGCAGCCCGGATGCCCGCGTCACCTGGCGGACGAAGAAGCACACCTCTTCCACCGTGATTACGCCGAGATCGGGCAGCCCCATCGACGCCGTCATCGCCGCGCCGGACAGATACAGCGCCTCGAACCCGGCGGCCTTCGCCTGCAGCGCCGCCATGCCGTTGTGCGCGCCGGGCATGCGCACGATTCCCGGCCGGGCCAGCAGGGCACGCAGCCGGTCACCGGCAAGCTCCCGCGGAAGGTCGGCGGCGACGAGGTAGGTCATTGCGTCTGGCTCCTAGCGATACCGGAATAGATAAAGCGGCCGCAGACGGACGGCAAACGCAAGGCTGAGTTGCCGCGTTACCCGCCCGAATGCGGCCAGCCCGCCTTAAATGACGCCATCTGGTTGCGCGGGAAGCGGCCATGTCGGAGATTGCGCCGCCAAGTGGAGATTTTTGACCGATGGACATGACAGGCGAGCGGCGCATTCCCGCACCGCGCCAGAAGGTGTGGGACGCGCTGAACGATCCCGAAGTGCTCAAGATGGCCATTCCCGGCTGCAAGACCCTCGAGAAGACCTCCGACAGCGACCTGAAGGCGACCGCCGCCGTCAGGATCGGGCCGATTTCCGCGCAGTTCACCGGCAAGGTGCAGTTGCTCGACCTGGACCCGCCGAACTCCTACCGCATCGCCGGCGAAGGCCAGGGCGGCGTGGCCGGCTTCGCCAATGGCGGCGCCAAGGTCAACCTGTCGGATGACGGCGCTTTCACCCTGCTGAAGTATGAGGTCAAGGCGCAGGTCGGCGGCAAGATCGCCCAGCTCGGCGCCCGCCTGATCGACGCGACGGCCAAGCAGATGGCCGACCAATTCTTCGACCGGTTCAGCGCGGAAGTGTCCGGCCCCGCCCAGATCGCAGCCGACGGTCCGGTGGGCGCCATCGCCGCGGTTACGACGCCGAGTCCGCAAGCCCCGGCCGCGGTCAGCCTGCTGTCGCTGATCCCGAAGGAGCCATACGGCTACCCGCTGATCTTCTGGATCGGCAGTGCGGTCTTCCTGGTGATCTTCGTCATGATCTTCGGCAGCTACGTTTTTTGACGACCCCGCTTCCCGCCAGCGTGGACGCGACGGCAGCCCTGCTGGAGGCTCAGGGCTACGTCGCCGACCGCGCGCTTGCCACCACGGTTCATCTCTCGCTTGCCATGGCGCGGCCGCTGTTCCTGGAGGGCGAGCCCGGCACCGGCAAGACCGAGATCGCCCGCGTGCTCGCAGCAGGCCTCGGCCGCCGCCTCGTGCGCCTGCAGTGCTACGACGGGATGGACCTTTCCGCCGCAGCCTATGAGTGGGACCGGGCGAGGCAGTTGCTGGCGATCCGGCTGGCCGAAGCCCAGGGCAACACCGCGGCGGTCGGTCGCGACATCTACGCCCGCGAATACCTGCAATCCCGGCCCCTGCTGTCCGCCATCGACCCCGACCTGCCCCCCGCCGTGCTGCTGATCGACGAGCTGGACCGGGCGGACGAGCCGTTCGAGGCGTTCCTGCTGGAGTTGCTGGCCGACTTCCAGATCACCATTCCGGAATACGGCACCATCCACGCCGCCACGCCGCCGGTGGTGATCCTGACCTCGAACCGCACGCGCGAAGTGCATGACGCCATCCGCCGCCGCTGCCTCTATCAATGGGTGGACTACCCCAGCGCCGAGCGGGAACGCGCCATCCTGCGTGCCCGCGCCCCCGGCCTGCCCGAGCGGCTTTCGGCGCAAGTCGTTGCATTCGTCCAGCAACTGCGCGGCGCGGAGCTGTTCAAGCTGCCCGGCGTCGCAGAGACGATCGACTGGTCCCGCGCTCTAGCCCACATGGACCGGGTGGAACTCACGCCCGAAGCGGTCGATGCGACGCTCGGCGTGCTGCTCAAGTACCAGGACGACATCGCCAAGGTGCGCGGCGACATGGCCGCATCGCTGGTAGCGGGTGTGAAGGATGCCGCCTAGCCGCTACCCTGCGCTCGCAACACCCGCAGCCATGTCATCAACGACCCGGCGGGCTGCATCACGCGGGACGGCGGCCCGAACGATCGGACGCCCCACCACCAGGTAATCCGACCCGCGAGCGATCGCAGCCCGCGGTGTCGCGATGCGGCTTTGATCGCCCGCCTCGTCACCGGCCAACCGGATACCCGGCGTCACCACCAGCAATCCCTGATCCCCGCTCGCTGCCCTCAGCGCATGCGGATCATCCGCGGCGGACGCGATGATGCCGGCACACCCGGCCGCCGCGGCATGCCGCGCCCGCAGCGCGGTCAGGCCAGCGATCCCGCCCGAAAACCCCATCGCCTGCACCGCCGCCTCATCCAGGCTGGTCAGCACCGTGACACCCAAAATCCCCAGCGAAGACCCGGCGGCGCCCTCGACCGCCGCCGACAGTATCTGTGGCTCCGCATGGACGGTCAGGAACTGCGCTCCATTGCGGGCGATCGATCGCACGCCGTGCCGGACGGTCTCGCCGATGTCGTAGAGCTTGTAGTCCAGGAACAGCTTTCGGCCGCTTTGAACCAGCTCCTCCACCAGCGCGCTGGCCCCGGGCTGGAACAGCAGCCACATCCCCAGCTTGTAGAACGACACCGTGCCGTCCAGCGCCTCCACCAGGCGCCGCGCGCCGTCCAGCGTCTCGACGTCCAGTGCCACGATCAGCCGGTCTTCGATCCGCTCCGGGACCGCGCGTTCAGGTATTGGCCTGTTCCTCGGCCGGGGGATCGTCGTCAGGGCCGTAATACAGCCCGGCGCACTCCTGGCCCAGCACCCCGCCCGTCACCTCGAGATCGTCGCGGTAAGCGTCGCGAATGAAATCCATGGTGCTGAGGTGCCGGTCCTCGAAATACATCGGGTGCACCTGGTCCCGCTCCGCCCCATAGACGATGCGGCCGATGCGGGACCAGATGCTGGCCATGCTGCACATGCCGCAGGGCTGCAGCGTGGAATACAGCGTTGCCCCCCGAAGCTCCTGCGCGTTCAGCGCCGCGCAAGCCCGGCGGATCGCCGTGATCTCGGCATGCCCCGTCGGGTCGTGGTTCGGTTCCACCTCGTTATGGCCCTCGCCGACCACCTTGCCGTCCAGCACGATGACGCAGCCGATCGGCGAACCGGGGTTCTCCTTGCCGATCGCGATCGCCCGGCGCATCCACTCTTCGTCGGACACCCTAGTGGCCCGCGTTCGCACCGGAAAAGTCGGGCGCGGCCAGGCCCGAGGCTTCCAACTGGCCCGACAATGCCGCCTTCAGCCGCTCCAGCCCTGCCTCGCTCGTCGCTTCGCAGCGCGCGACCAGGACCGCCTGCGTGTTGGACGCACGCAGCAGCCACCAGCCATCCTCGGTCGCCACCCGCACGCCATCGATGTCGGCCACGGTCGCCCCAGCCTGCTTCAACCGCCCGGCGACCTCCTCGATCACGCCGAACTTGCGCGTGTCCGGGCAGTCGAAGCGAAGCTCCGGCGTGTTGATCACATGCGGCATCGCCTCGCGCACCGCGGACAGCTTGCCATCCATCCGCGCAACGATGCCGAGCAGGCGGACTGCGGCATACAGCGCGTCATCGAAGCCATACCAGCGGTCGGCGAAGAACACATGCCCGCTCATTTCGCCTGCCAGCGGGGAGCCGGTTTCGGCCATCTTCGCCTTGATCAGCGAGTGCCCGGTCTTCCACATCAGCGGCGTGCCGTTCGCCTTCGCGATCTCGTCGAACAGCACCTGGCTCGCCTTGACGTCGGCGATGATGGTGCCCTTCGGATGTGTCTTGAGTACGTCGCGCGCCAGCACGACGAGCAGTTGGTCGCCGAACAGCATCGCGCCGCTGTCGTCCACCACCCCGATGCGGTCTGCGTCGCCGTCGAACGCGATCCCCAGATCGGCGCCGTGTTCCTTCACCGCCGCGATCAGCTGCTCCAAATTCTTCGGCACCGTCGGGTCGGGGTGATGCGCCGGGAAATTGCCGTCAACGGCGCCGTTCAGCACCGTGTGCTTCCCCGGCAGGGAACGCACCAGGCGCTGCAGCACCTCGCCCGCCGCTCCGTTGCCGTTATCCCAAATCACTTTGAGGATGCGGTCGCCGCCGTCCCAGTCGCTGATCAGCCGGGTGATGTATTCGCCGGCGATATCGACGTCGCGCGACGAGCCGCCGGCCTCCGGCACCACGTCCCCAGCCGCCGCCATCGTGCCGATCTGGGTGATTTGCGTCCCGAAGAACGGCTTGCGGCCCAGCATCATCTTGAAGCCGTTATAGTCGGGCGGATTGTGGCTGCCCGTCACCATGACCGCGCCCGCCGTCTCCATCACGGTCGCGGTGTAGTACAGCATCGGCGTGGGGCAAAGCCCGACCCGGATCACCTCGAGCCCGCACGCCATCAAACCGCGCACCAGCTCCGGCTCCAACGCCGGCTAGGAGAGCCGCCCGTCATACCCGACCGCCACCGTCTTGCCGCCGCCACGCACCAGGATGGACCCGAAGCACCGGCCGATCGCGAAGGCATCCGCCGGGTGCAGGGTTTTCCCGACGACGCCACGGATGTCGTATTCCCGCAGCGAGGTCGGGTCGAAGCTATGCTGGAAGCTCATCGGGTGACTACTCGCGGTACTTGGTAAGGAACTTGCGGACGGCGTCGCTCAAATCCGGGCGCTGCAACGCGAACGCGATCTGCGCCTCGAGGAAGCCGATCTTGTCGCCGCAATCGAACCGCTCGCCTTCGTAACGCAAGCCGTGGAACGGCAAATGGCCGATCATCTTGGCCATCGCGTCCGTGAGCTGGACCTCGTTGCCAGCCCCGCGCTCCATCTTGTTGAGGTGGCCCAGCACTTCGGGCATCAGCACGTAACGGCCGATGATCGACAGGTTGGAGGGCGCATCGGCCGGGGCAGGCTTTTCCACCAGGCCCTTCACCTCGACCAGCCGCCCATCGTCGCTGCCGATGTCGAGGATGCCATACCGATTGGTCTGGTCAGGCGGCACCTCGGTCACCGCAACCACGTTGCCGCCGGTATCATTATAGGCCTGGGCCAATTGCTGCAGGCACGGCGTCTTGCTGAGCACGAGGTCATCCGGCAGCAGAATTGCAAACGGATCATCGCCGATGAAGCTGCGGGCGCACCAGATCGCGTGACCCAGCCCCAGCGGCACCTGCTGCCGCACGGTGGCGATCGAGCCTGGCTGCACCGCCATCTCCCGAAGCATCTGCATGACTTCGGTCTTGCCACGCTCTTTCAGGGTGGCCTCGAGCTCGTAGGCGATATCGAAATGCTCGACCAGCGCGGTCTTGCCCCGCCCCGTGACCATGCAGAATTGCTCGATCCCGGCGGCGCGCGCTTCTTCGACCGCATACTGGATCAACGGCTTGTCCACCACCGGAAGCATTTCCTTCGCCGTGGCCTTGGTCGCTGGAAGGAAGCGGGTTCCCAGACCCGCAACGGGGAGTACGGCCTTACGCAAAGGCTTCATGGATCACCCTAGACTGTGCGCCGCTTAACGGCCGCAGTGTTACTGTCGCTGCACCGATGTGGCACGACCGACATACGGGCAGCAAGCACCCTGCGGCTGTGTCATCCGATACAAAAACGCGGCAAATTGCCTAGGCCGAGGTCAAGGCTTCGGTAGCAGCGATCGCACTAAGGTTGACGATGCCTCGCGCGGTGACGCTCGGCACCAAAACGTGGATCGGCCGGCTCATTCCCAGGAGAATCGGACCGACCGGCAATCCGTCGCTGCTCG
>CAZZVB010000040.1:0-24279 GCA_964657445.1 uncultured Burkholderiaceae bacterium
AAACTGCATTGGTACTCTCCGTTGAGGGTCGCCTGACAAAACCGAGTCGTGGGGACGGCGCAACCCCGTGGCATCGCTAAAGCAGGCGTTTGTCAACCTCAAGGCGGAGTTCTTCGGCCATCAGCTCCGTCTTTGGGTCAAGCGCTTCAATCGCGGTCAACACGAATTGGCACGCCTCCCGCACAGCATGCGCCAGCGCTGTTCCGGGATGCGGGCCGGTGGCGGCGTGTTCGACCCGCGCGGCGGCTTCCTCGTGCCCTTCGGCGCGGAGCCTCGCGGCCAGGGCGTGCGCCTGGCTGATCTCGTCATCGGTCATGGAAGGGCCTTTCAGGCAGGATTGCCGCCGGGTTGCTCGTCGCCGGCCGGGGCGGGTTGCGGCGTGCCGATGCGGTCTAGCAGGTTCGCACCGTTGTTGCGCACGCTGTTGACCGCGCGGCTGACCGGCCAGAGTTCGAGCACATCATCGGCCGCCGGTCGCATGAGCGAGGCCGGGTCACCCGGCGCTTCGCCCAGCCAGACCGGCCAGTCCTGCGGTTCGAGGATCACCGGCATGCGTTCGTGCAGCACCCGCATGGTCGTATTGGCGCTGGTGGTCAGGATGGCGAAGCTGCGCACCACCTCGCCGTCCGGGCTGCGCCACCCCTCCCAAATTCCGGCGAAGGTGACAGGCGCGTGGTCGCGCCGGGCGATGGCGTAGGGCTGCTTGCCGTCCGCGACCGTCTGCCACTCGTAGAAAGCATCGGCCGGGACAAGGCAGCGGCGGGCGGCCAGCGCGCCCTTGAACATCCCTGACCCGGCGGCCGTTTCGGACCGGGCGTTGATCGGTTTGCGGGCGGCCTTCAGGTCCGGCGTCCAGGACGGGATGAGCCCCCAGCGCAACAGATCGAGCCGCCGCTCGCCACTGGCCGGGTGCCGCCGGACGACCATCGCGTCCTGGGTGGGTGCGACGTTCCAGGATTGCGCGATGTTCGGGACCGCGCCCTGGGTCGCAAACAGGGCGCGGATCATGTCGGGTGCCAGGGTGGAGGCGAAGCGGCCGCACATGCCGCGATCATGCCAGCACGCTGGGCGACAGGCGAGCGGGCGGGTGTCGTCACATTGCCGGGAGAAATGGTGCAGCGCACAAATAGAGGTTGCGCCGGGAATGGTAGCGGTGTTTACTCATTCCGCGGCGTGTTCGCACGCCGCATCTTGGACGTTTCCTCCCTAAACTTGGCGGCATCGAAAGATGCCGCCTATTTTTTTGGCCCGGTGTCTGGGCGCGCTTTCGTGCCTGGACGTGAGGGTTGTGTTCGCCTTACGTTCCGGCCATGCCGCAGGCCTCTCCCCCCTATGACCGCGCCATCGCGCTGGCCTGCACCATGCACACGCTGCGCGGCCGGTGGATCTACGTGACCTGCCGCTGCGGCGCCAGGCAAAGCCGCCCGGTCCGCATGATGCTGACCGAACAGCCCACGACGGCGGCCCGGACGTTGGCCGACGTGGTGGTGCATCTGCGCTGCCATTCATGCTCGGGCCGGCCGGTGTCGGTGCATCTGGCGGAGACGGCGCTCGGGCCGGGACCGGTGAGCGGGCGGGTGGAGGCGGGATGGAGCGTGCTGCTGCACGGGGTGGTGCCGCAGGTGCCGCGCTAGGGGACGGGACCAAAGGCTGTGCCTAAGCGAATCGTCTGGCGCATGAGGGCGGAAAGGTCAGTGAGGATCATGCCCCGCCGCGATGATTTGCTCGTGGCGTTGTGCACGTTCGCGCGGATGCGGCGGTGGTGGCCGAAATCGATGTACAGGTTTGGTGGGCCGGCAGGGAATCGAACCCTGGACACCAAGATTAAAAGTCTCGTGCTCTACCAACTGAGCTACCGGCCCGCCGCGGCACCGCCTAGCCTGGCGGCGCCGCTATGGTCAAATCAGGTGTTCTCTTCGGCGGCGAGGCGCATCTTCACGATCTTGTCCGGGTTGCTGACGCTGCCGCTGCTGCCGGCCCCCTTCTTGATCTGGTCCACGAACTCCATGCCGGCGACGACCTGGCCCCAGATGGTATACTGGCCGTCCAGGAACGGCGCCGGGGCGAGGCAGATGTAGAACTGGCTGTTGGCCGTGTTCGGGCTTTGCGTCCTGGCCGCGCCGACCGTGCCGCGCAGGAAGTGGGCGCTGTTGCTGAACTCGGCAACCAGGTCCGGATACTTGCTGCCGCCGGTGCCGGTGCCGGTCGGGTCGCCGCCCTGGGCCATGAAGCCGTCGATCACGCGGTGGAACGGCGTGCCGTCGTAGAAATGCTCGTGGCACAGCATCTTCACCCGCTCGACATGCTTGGGCGCCAGGTCCGGGCGCAGGCGGATCACCACGCGGCCGTATTTCAGGTCCATATAGACGGTGTTCTGCGGGTCCTGCGCCGTCTGTGCGTCAGACGGAGTGGAAACGGCGTCGCTCATAAGGGTTCCGATCGCGATCGTTGCAAGAAAAGTCCGGCGGTCCATGGGTCACTCCGGGTAGGTAAGGCCTGGGCGTGCTCTGATAACCCTGTCAGGCGCCTTTGCCGACCCGCTCTAGGGTCCGCGCCAAGGTCAGGGCGGGCACGAAGGTGGAGATGTCGCCGCCCAGGCGGGCGATCTCCTTGACGAAGCGGGATGAGATGAACTGGTGGGTTTCGCTGGCCATCAGGAACACCGTTTCCACCTCGTGGTCCAGGCGGTAGTTCATGCCGGCCATCTGGAATTCATAGTCGAAGTCGCTAACCGCACGCAGGCCGCGCACGATCACGGTCGCGCCATTGCTGCGCGCGAAATCGATCAGCAGGCCGGCGAAGGTCGTCACCTCGATCACCGTCCCGGTGCGGGCGGCGATCGCGTCGGTCTCGGCGCGGACCAATTCCATGCGTTCCTGCAAGGGAAACAGCGGCCCCTTGCCGTCATTGGCCGCCACGCCCACCACCAGCCGGTCGAGGATGCGGGCGGCGCGGCTGATGATGTCCAGGTGCCCGTTGGTCACCGGGTCGAACGTGCCGGGGTAGATGCCGGTGTGCCGGTCGAGCGGCGCCTTCGCAGCCTTAGCCAAGGGAGTCTTCGTCCGTGTCGGCATCGCCGGCCCCATCCTGATTATCCGTGGCCGGCGGAGCGCCGTCCGGGTCTGGCAGCGGGCCGTCCCCATCGGGGAGATCGTCCGCCGGGTCATCCAGGCCGGCCACTGCCTCCACAACGGGGAACACCGCGCTCACCTTCTCGCCGTCGCTGACGCGGAACAGCGTGACGCCCGTCGCCTGGCGCCCGGTGATGCGGACGGAGTCGGCGCCGATGCGGATCAGGCGGCCGGCGTCGGTCACCAGCATCACGTCGGTGCCCGGACGCACCGGCAAGGTGCCGACGACCTCGGTGCCCTTGCGGCCGCCGAGCACGATGTTGGTGATGCCCTGCCCGCCCCGGCCGGTCACCCGGTAGTCGTAGGCGGAGCTGCGCTTGCCGAACCCGGCGTTGGTCACCGTCAGCAGCAGCTCCTCCCGCCGCTCCATCTCCTCCAGCCGCTCGGCGCTGACCTCGCCGGTTTCCTCGGTGGTGGCGTCCTCGGCCTCCGCGTCGGCTTCGACGGAGCTGTCCACTTCCTCGCCTTGCGCGCGGCGCCGGGCTGCGGCGCCGCGCAGGAAGGCGGCGCGCTCGTGCACGGTGGCGTCCACGTGCTGCAGCACGGACAGGCTGATCACCTCGTCACCCTTGCCGAGCCTGATGCCGCGCACGCCGGCGCTGTCGCGCCCGGCAAACACGCGCACCACGTCGTCGGTGATCGGGAAGCGGATGCAGCGGCCCTTGCGGGTCGCCAGCAGCACGTCGTCGCCCTCGCGGCAGGTGGCGACGCCGACCAGATGGTCGCCCTCGTCCAGCTTCATCGCGATCAGGCCGGAGCTGCGGACGCGGCCGAAATCGGACAGCTTGTTGCGCCGCACGCCGCCGCTTGCGGTGGCGAACAGCAAATGCAGATTTTCCCACAGCCCCTCGTCCTGCGGCAGCGGCAGCACGGTGGTGATGGTGTCGCCGCCGAGGTCCGGCAGCAGGTTCACCAGCGCGCGGCCCTTCGCGGCGGGGGCGGCCTCCGGCAGGCGCCACACCTTCTCGCGGAAGGCCTTGCCGCCGCTGCTGAAGAACAGCACCCACTGATGGGTGTGGGCGTTGAACGACCGGGTGACCACGTCATCGCCGCGCATGCCCAGCGCCGAGCGGCCACGGCCGCCGCGGATCTGCTGGCGGAAGGCGTCGAGCGCGGTGCGCTTGATGAAGCCGTCGCGGGTGATCGTGACGACCATCTGCCCCGGCTCGATCAGGCTTTCGTCGTCCTGGTCGGCGGCGGCGTCCACGATGGAGGTCATGCGCGGGCTGGCGATCTCCGCCCGCACGACGCCCAGTTCCTCCACCATGACTTCAAGCCGGCGCGGGCGGCTGCCGATGATCTCAAGCAGTTCGGTGATCTTCTGGGCGACTTCGGCCAGCTCGCCCTGGATCTTCTCCCGCTCCAGCCCGGTCAGCCGGGCCAGGCGCAGTTCCAGGATGCCGCGGGCCTGCGCGTCGGTGAGGCGCACGGTCGGGCCGTCTGCACCCTCTTCGACGAGGTTGCCGCTATCGTCGATCAGCGCCAGCAGCGCGCCGATGTCGCCGGCCGGCCAGTCGCGCGCCATCAGCTCGGCCCGGGCCACGCCCGCGTCGGGGCTGGCGCGGATCACGCGGATGACCTCGTCGATGTTGGCGACGGCGATCGCCAGGCCGACCAAGAGGTGCGCCCGCTCCCGCGCCTTGCCGAGTTCGAAGCGGCTGCGGCGGAGGATGACGTCTTCGCGGAAGGCGATGAAGGCGGCCAGCGCGTCCTTCAGGCCCATCAGCCGCGGACGGCCGCCATCCAATGCCAGCATGTTGACGCTGAACTGGGTCTGCAACTGGGTGAAGCGGTACAGGTGGTTCAGCACCACTTCGGCCGTCGCGTCGCGCTTCAGCTCGATCACGATGCGCATGCCGTCGCGGTCGGACTCGTCGCGCAGGTCGCTGATGCCCTCCATCTGCTTGGACCGCACCAGCTCGGCGATCCGCTCGATCAGGCTGTTCTTGTTCACCTGGTAGGGGATTTCGCTGACGATGATCGCGTTGCGGTCCTTGCGGATCTCCTCGATCTCGGCGCGGGCGCGCAGCGGGATGCCGCCGCGCCCGGTCTCGAACGCGCTACGGATGCCGGACCGGCCGAGGATGATGCCGCCGGTCGGGAAATCCGGGCCGGGGATGATCTTCATCAGCTCGTCGAGCGTGATCTCCGGGTCGGCGATCAGCGCCAGGCAGGCGTCGATGACTTCGCCGGCATTGTGGGTCGGGATGTTGGTCGCCATGCCGACCGCGATGCCGCTGCCGCCGTTGACCAGCAGGTTGGGAAAGGAGGCCGGCAGGACCTTCGGCTCCTGGTCCTGATCGTCATAGTTGGGCTGGAAATCGACCGTGTCCTTGTCGATGTCGGCCAGCATGTGCATGGCGGCGCGCGACAGGCGGGATTCGGTGTAGCGCATCGCCGCCGGCGGATCGCCGTCGATCGAGCCGAAATTGCCCTGCCCGTCGATCAGCGGCACGCGCAAGCTGAACGGCTGCGCCATGCGGACCATGGCGTCATAGATCGCGGAGTCGCCGTGCGGGTGATACTTGCCCATCACCTCGCCGACGATACGAGCCGACTTGCGGTACGGCTTGTCGTGGGTGAACCCGCTCTCCTGCATCGCATACAGGATGCGGCGATGCACCGGCTTCAGCCCGTCGCGCGCGTCCGGCAGCGCCCGGCTGACGATGACCGACATCGCATAGTCGAGGTAGGAGCGGCGCATCTCCTCCTCGAGCATGACCGGATGGCGCTCAGGCTCGTCGGGAGACGGCGGCACGGGTGGCGCCGGGGGCGTGGTTTCGCTCATTGTGTCAGACTAGGTTGGGGTGGCGCGGAAGGCTGCGGCAGGGATGACGTGGACGGCCGCGCGGTCTGCGGGCGGGCATGGCCCGGCGGGTCGTCGATTCGTTGTCATCAGTCTATATAGCCGTCCTGACGCCAACGAAAAAGGCCTCGGCCGCCGATCAGGCATGCCCTTCACGGTGGCCCTGCATCGCATTGGATGCAACTTGCGGGTGCTCCGACCGTAACGCTCGTGCTGATTGGGCAACGGGGTGTTTATGCGGGTTCGGACACAAGCGCGGCCCATGCCGAAGGCCCGTCCCCGCTCCGCCGTCGCGGCCTTGCTGGCGCTGCTGCTGCCGGCCGCCAGCCTCGCCAAAGCGCCCCGCCCTTTGCCCGCCGAGCCGACGCAGAGCCTGCATGACGCCGTTGCGGCGGCGTGGGACCGATCGCCGCAGCGGCAGGACTTTGCGGCCCGGCAGGCGGTCGCGGCAGCGCGGTCGGTGGCCGGACACGCCCTGTTGCCGAACGCCCCGGTGGCGAACGGCACATACGTCAATGACCGGATCGCCGGCAGCAATTACGACTACATCACCACGCAATTGGAAGTCAGCACGCCGGTCTGGCTGCCCGGCGAAGGCACCGCGACGGTGGGTGTCGCCGCAGCGGACGCCAATGCCGGGTCCGCCGCGACCGAGGCGGCGCATCTGGCGCTGGCAGGCCAGGTCGTGGACCTCGCAACCCAGGCCGCCCTTGCCGCGAACGCGCGCGACCTGGCGCTGCGCCGCCTGGCCACCAACCGGGCACTCGCGGGCGACCTGACGCACCGTTTCCAGACCGGCGAGTCATCGCAGAGCGACCTGCTGGCGGCGCAGGCCGAGGCCGATTCGGCCGATCTGGACCTGCAGACGGCCCAGGCGAAGCTGGCGGCAGCCCGCTTGGCGTTGTCGGCCGTGACCGGCACGCCGTTGCTGCCGCGGCTCGAGGCGCCTGCCCTGCCGTTCGTCGCAGCGGCGGCGGCGGGCGATCCCCTGGCCAGTCATCCCAGGGTGATCGCGGCGGAGCGGGCGGTCGAAGCGGCAGCGGCCAACGCAAGGCTGGTGCAAATCGCCGACCGGGACGATCCGGAGATCGGGCTGCAGGGCATCAACGAGAAGCAGCCGGGAACACGCTGGGACACGCGCTTCGGCGTGACCGTGCATTTTCACTTCGCAACCGAAGCCCGCAACGCCCCGCGCCGCGCCGAAGCCGAGCAGGCGGTGACGCAGGCCGCCGTGCAACTGGCTCTGGCCCGGCGGGAGGTCACGGCCGGGATCGGCCAAGCCCGGGCCATCCTGGCCGGCGCGGATGGCGCCGCCGCGGCCGCCGCGCGGGCGGCGGCGTCCCTCGAAACCCGGCAAGGACAGATCGAACGCGCCTGGAAGCTGGGCGAGATGCCGCTGATCGAGGTCGTGCGGTCCAACGCCCTGGCGTTCGATGCCGCCTACGCCCGCGAGCGCGCCCGCACCGAACTCGCCGCCGCGCGCTTGCAACTGAGCCTGGCCGAGGGCCGGCTGCCTTGAGGTGGCTTGCCGCTGCCGTGGCTGGCTGCCTGGCCGCGGCGCACCCTGCACACGCTGCCGGCACAGCGCCGCCGGGCCGTGTCGAAATCACCGCCGAGCAGCAGAAGACCGTGCAGCTCCAGATGGCGCGGGCCGAGCGCAGGCCGATCACGCAGCCGGTCCACGTCACCGGGACCGTCGGTTTCGATCCTGGCCATGTCGCCATTCTGCGCCCGCCCGGACAGGCCCGGATCATCCGGCTGCTCGTGCAGGCCGGCGACGTCGTCGCCGCTGGCCAGCCGCTGGCCGAGATCGACCTGCCCGGGCTTGCGACGACGGAACAGGATCTGGCCGCAGCACAGGCGTCGGTGCGCGAAGCGGAGGCCGGCGTGGCCGTTGCCCGCGAGGCGCTGCATCGTGGCGAGGTGCTTGCGCGAGACGGCTCACTCGCGCGGGCCGAGGCCGACCGGCGCAGGCTGGCGCTGGCGCAGGCGGTGGCCGCACTGGACACGGCGCAGGCGCGGGCCCGGGCGCTTCAAACCGAAATTCGCCGGCTAAATCCAACCGGGCAACCCGGCATAGCGCAACTGTCGTCGCCCCTCTCCGGGGTGGTTGCATCGGTCGGGGTCACGCCAGGCGAGATGACGGATGCCTCGAGGGAAGCATTCGTGGTCGCCGATCTGTCCGTCGTGCTGGTCATGGCCCAGGTGCCGGAAGCGTCCGCCGCCCAGGTGGCGGTCAACGACCCGGCACAGATCAGCCTGGCAAGCGGCGGCCGGCATTGGGACGGCCGGGTGGCGACACTTGGCGCGGCGCTTGATCCGCAGGCGCGCACCCTGCCCGCCCGCATCCAGCTCGCCAACGCGGACGGCGTCTTGCGGGCCGGCATGTACGTGGACGTCACCATCACCGACGAACTGGGCCGTGAGGCCGTGGTCGTGCCGTCCGCCGCCGTGCAGATGGTGGCGGATAAGCACGTCGTGTTTACCCCCGCCGGCGAAGGCATGTTTCAGAGCCACGACGTCCAGGTCGGGGTGGAGCGGCCGGATTGGGTGGAGCTGCGCGGCGGCATCGCCGCCGGCGAGCAGGTGGTGACCCAGGGCAGCTTCGCGCTGAAATCGCTGCTGCAGCAGACCATGCTCGGCGGCGGCTGATCACCGTGGAAGCCCTTTTCAAGACGCTCGTCGAGCGGCGCTGGGTTGTCCTCGTACTGGCGCTCGGCGTGCTCGTAGCAGGCTGGTTCAACCTGCAGCAGCTTGCCATCGATGCGGTGCCCGACATCTCGCCGAAGCAGGTGCTGATCCTGACCGAAGCCAACGGGCTCGGCCCGCTGGAGGTCGAGCGGCTGGTGAGCGTCCCGGTCGAGATGCAGATGGCCGGTTTGCCGCTGCTGAAAAACGTGCGGTCCACGTCGCGCTTCGGGCTGTCGGCGGTGTACGTCACGTTCGAGGACAGCGCGGACGTGCAGGTGGCGCGCGCCGAGGTGTTCGAGCAGTTGAAGCAGGCGCAGGCGCTGATGCCGCCGGGTGTCGGCACGCCGACCGAAGGTCCGTTCGCGACCGGCTTGGGCGAGATCCTGGAGTTCGAGTTGCGCGGGCCCGGCTACACCCCGATGCAGCTCTACCAAATCCTGCAGTTCCGCATCGCGCCACAGCTCCGGCTGGTGCCGGGCATCGTCGCGGTGGACATCTATGGCGGCGATTTGCAGAGCTACGAGGTGCAGGTCTCGCCGGACCGCCTGCGCGCGGCCGGGGTGAGCCTGCCGCAGGTGTTCGACGCCCTGCAGGCCAACAACACCGCCCAGGGCGGCGCCTATATCGAGCACAACGACTCCCAGCAGATCGTTCGCGGCCTGGCGATGGCGCAGAACCAGGACGACATCGCCAGCGTCGTGCTCAAGACCACGCCGGGCGGCGTGCCGGTCAAGGTCGGGGATGTCGCAGAGGTGAAGCTGGCGCCGAAAGTGCGGCTCGGCGCAGTCACGCATGACGGCCAAGGTGAGACGATCCTCGGCGTCGCGGACATGCAGTATGGCCTGAACGCGAGCGAGGTGCTGGGCCCGCTGAAAGCGAAGATGGCCGACGTGCAGCGGACGCTGCCGCCCGGCGTCGAGATCCACACCTTCTACGACCGGTCCGACCTGATCCAGCGCGCGATCCACACCGTCGCGCACAATCTGGGTGAGGGCGCGTTGCTGGTGGTCGGCATCCTGCTGCTGATGCTGGGCAATCTGCGCGCCGGCCTGATCGTGGCGGCGGTGATCCCGCTCTCGATGATGATGGCGTTCGCCGGCATGCGGGCGTTCGGCATCAGCGGCAACCTGATGAGCCTGGGCGCGCTGGATTTCGGCCTGATCGTGGATGGCGCCGTCGTCCTGATCGAGAACGTGCTGCGGCGGCACAGCGACGGCGGCACGAAGGGCGATCCTAAGGCCGCCATCCCCGGCGCTGCGGCCGAAGTCGCGCGGCCGGTGATCTTCTCCGTCGTCATCATCACGCTGGTCTATGTCCCGGTGCTGAGCCTGCAGGACATCGAGGGCAAGACGTTCCGGCCGATGGCGCTGACGGTGATGATGGCGCTGCTCAGCGCGCTGTTCGTCACCATCCTCGTCGTCCCCGCGATGGCGGCCGCCTTCCTTGGCAACAAGGCCGCCGACAAGGATACGGTCCTGGTTCGGTGGGCGAGGCGCGGTTATACGCCGGTGCTCCGCCGGACCATGGCCCACCCGTTGCTGACGGCCGGCATCGCCGCCGGGTTGTTCGCCGTTTCGGTGTTCCTGGCGACGCGCCTGGGGGGCGAGTTCATACCGCAGCTCTCGGAAGGCGCCATCGTGGTGACGTCGAACAAGCTGCCCAGCATCAACCTCGATGCCTCGCTTCGCACCGTGAAGCAGATCGAGGACGTCTTGCGCGGCTTTCCGGATGTGGCGACCGTCGTATCGCAGACCGGCAGCGCCGCCACGCCGACCGACCCGATGGGCGTGCAAAGCACCGACACCTACGTGGTCCTGAAGCCGCAAAGCCAGTGGAAAACCGCCGGCACGCAGGAAGAGATCCGTGCGGCGATGGAGGATAGGGTGAAGGCCGCCATCCCCGGCGTGTCGTTCGAATTCTCCCAACCGATCCAGATGCGAATGGACGACCTGCTGGAAGGCGCCCGCTCCGACGTGGCGCTGGCCTTCTACGGCGCCAACCTCGACACGCTGCAGCACCTGGCTGACCAGGCGGTGCAGGCGATCCAGGCCATCAAGGGCGCGGGGGACGTCCGCTCGGAGCAGGGGGGCGGCGGGTTGCCCGCCCTGACCGTGCAGGTGGACCGGGCCAAGCTGGCGCGCTACGGGCTCAACGCGTCCGACGTGCTGGCCGTGGTGGGCGTGATCGGCGGCCATACCGTGGGCACGGTGTACGGCCAGGACGACACGCAGACCGACATCGTCGTCCGCTTCCCGCCCGAGGCGCGCAGCCTGGAGCGCGTGCGCGAACTGCCGGTCGGACTGGCCGACGGACAGGCGGTGCCGCTGTCCGAAGTGGCGGAGGTGAGCGTGGCGGACGGCCCCTCGCAGATCACGCGCGACAAGCTGCAGCGGCGCATCGTCGTGGACATCGACGTGCAAGGCCGGGACGTGCAGAGCTTCGTGACGGAGGCGCAGAAGGCCGTCGCCGAGACGATCAAGCTGCCACCGGAATACACGCTGGAATGGAGCGGCATGTTCCAGAATCTGCAGAGCGCCAATGCCCGGCTCGCCATCGTCGTGCCAGCGGTGCTCGCGGTGATCTTCCTGCTGCTCTACCTGAATTTCGGCAGCCTGCGCCTCTCGGCGCTGATCTTCCTGAACGTGCCGATGGCGGCCATTGGCGGCATCGCGGCGCTGCTGCTGCGCGGCATGCCGTTCAGCGTCACGGCCGGGATCGGCTTCATCTCCACCTTCGGCATCGCCATCCTCGATGGCGTCGTGCTCGCGAGCTACATCCAGGAGGAGCGCGCCGAGGGGAAGGCGCCGGAGGACGCCGCCTACGATGCGGCCGAGAAGCGGTTGCGGCCCGTGCTGACGACGGCGCTCGTCGCCTCGATCGGCTTTTTGCCGATGGCCGTGTCCACCAGTGCCGGGGCCGAGGTGCAAAGGCCGTTGGCGACGGTGGTGATCGGCGGCCTGATCACCGCCACGATGCTGACGCTGCTGGTGCTGCCCTCGCTTTATCCCCTGGTGGTGAAGCTCAGGTCCGGCGCGAAGGCCCCCGGGAAGCAGGCCCCGGGGAAGACGCCGACGAAGGAGGTCGCCTGATCCTAGGCTGGCAGCGTAAGCCATCGACCAGCACATCGACCAGGCGGAGCACATTGCCCTGCCAGCCGGGCTTGTCGTGCGTGTAGCACAGGCCCACGAGCGCCCGGAGCAGGTCCTCCGCACTGATGTCGCCCCGGATCTCGCCGCGTTCGATGGCCCGTTGCAGCAAAGCGCCGGCCGCGCGGCCCAGGCGGTCGAACGTGTAGGCGGTGAGGTCGGACGAGCCGTGGGCCGCCAGCGCAAGGGCTGCGGACATGCCCTTCTTGGTCGCGATGAACTCGACGTTCGAATGCATCCAGCGGCGCAGCGCCTCGACAGGCGCGGCATCGGTCTGCAGTTGCTCGGCCAAGGCTGATAGCTGATCAACCTCGCGGCGATAGACGGCTTCGAACAGCGCCTCGCGCGTCGGAAAATGCCGGTACAGTGTTCCGATGCCCACGCCGGCCTGACGCGCCACGGCATCCAGGCTCGCGTCCGGACCGCCGGCGTTGAAGACGGTTTTCGCGGCTTCCAGCACGCGCTCACGGTTCCGCAGCGCGTCGGAACGCGGCTTGCGGACGGCTTTGACCAACTGCTTGCTCACCTCGGCACCGTGACCGGCCTGTCCTTGAAAAACGGAGGAAGCCTCCGTATTATTGGCTCATAGCAGAGCCCGGCAGCCGCGTCCCGTGCGTGGCCGCTGGCCACCCCTCCTCAACGTGAACCAACGCCTGATCGGAGCACCAATCGTGTCGCTACCCATCACTCTCACCATCAATGGCGTACAGCGCACGATCGAACTGGACGACCCCCGGGTCACCCTGCTCGACCTGTTGCGCGAACGGCTGGACCTCACGGGCGCCAAGAAGGGTTGCGACCGTGGCCAGTGCGGCGCGTGCACCGTGCTGATCAATGGCCGGCGAACCAACTCCTGCCTCGCCTTGGCGGTCAGCCAGGATGGCGCCGATATCCTGACGATCGAGGGGGTGGCGCAGGGCGATGCGCTGCACCCGGTGCAGGCGGCATTCATCGCGCATGACGGCCTGCAGTGCGGGTTCTGCACGCCGGGTCAAATCATGAGCGCGATCGGGCTGATCCAGGAAGGCCAGGCGGGCGACGATGCTGAGCGGGTTCGTGAGGGCATGAGCGGCAATCTCTGCCGTTGCGGCGCCTATGCCGGAATCACCGAAGCGGTGATCGAGGCGACGCACGCTGTAACCGCTCCCGAGCAGAGGCAAGTGGCATGAACCGGTTCGAATACGTCAAGCCGGCGACCGTGCCCGAAGCGGTCGCGGCGGCATCCGCGCCGGGCGCCGCCTATCTGGCCGCTGGGACCAACCTGCTGGACCTGATGAAGGGCGGGGTGAGCCGGCCGACGCGGCTGGTGGATGTGTCGCATCTGCCGGGGCTCGACACGATCACGGCGCTGCCGGATGGCGGCGTGCGGATCGGTTCGCTCGTGCGCAACTCCGACCTCGCCTATGACCCGGACTTCGCCCGGCGCTTTCCGTCCGTGGCCGAAGCGTTGCTGTCAGGGGCGTCGCCACAGTTGCGCAACGCCGCGACGGCCGGCGGCAACCTGCTGCAACGGACGCGGTGCGCGTATTTCTATGACACGGCCAGCGCCTGCAACAAGCGCGAGCCCGGCGCCGGATGCGACGCGCGTGGCGGCGAGAACCGCCTGCACGCCATCCTGGGATGGAGCGACGCCTGCATCGCGACGCACCCGTCGGATTTCTGCGTCCCGCTCGTGGCGCTGGACGCGGTCGTCGAAGTCGCGACCGCTACCGGCCAGCGCGACGTTGCGCTGGAGCACTTCCACTGCCTGCCCGGCGAGACGCCGCAGCGTGAGAGCGTGCTCGAACCCGGCGAGATGATCGTGGCCGTGCGGTTGCCGGCCGAAGCGGCGGCGTTTGCGGCCCATACACGCTACGTGAAGATCCGCGAACGCACCTCCTACGCCTTCGCCGTGGTGTCGGCCGCGGCAGCGCTGCGGATGGAGGGCGGCAAGATCGCCGAAGCGCGCGTGGCGCTCGGCGGCGTCGCGCTGAAGCCCTGGCGGGCGCGGGCAGCGGAAGACGCTCTGGCTGGCGCCGCACCCGACGCAGCCAGCTACCGCCGGGCGGCCGAGGCCGCGTTGGCGGACGCAAAGCCGTCCGGCGACAACGCATTCAAGATCGAGTTCGCGCGCCGCATCGTGGTGCGCGCCCTGACGCTGGCCGCGGCGGGCACGCCGGACCGCGTCCCTGCCCTGCCTGCCTCCCCTTTCGCCACCCCGGCCGGAGCACTCCTGCATGTCTGAGAACGTGACCGATATCGCCGCCGACCTCGCCCTCACTCAGGTGTCCGCGCACATGCGGCAGGGCTCCAACATCGGCCAGCCGCTGACCCGGCGTGACGGCGTGTTGAAAGTCACCGGCACCGCCCGCTATGCCGCCGACAACCATCCCGCCGGCATGCTGTATGCCGTGCTGGCGGTCAGCAGCATCGCGCGCGGCCGGGTGACCAGCCTGGATGTCGCCGCCGCCAAGTCGCATCCGGGGGTGGTCGAGGTGATGACCCCGGCCAACAAGCCGATGCTCAAATCCGACCCGGACGAGAAGTCCAATCCGTTCATGTTCCGCCTCGATCTGCTGCAGAACGATCAGGTGCGCTACGCCAACCAGGCGATCGCGGTGGTGATCGCCGACACGCTGGAAGCTGCCACGGAAGGCGCCACGCTGCTGGCACCGCGCTACGCGGCCGAACCGGCGAGGGCCGGGCTGGATTCGAACGAAAGCTACGTGCCGTCCGCAGTGGGCGTCGGTAAACCGGCCGGGCATCAACATGGCGACGTGGATGCCGGTTTGGCGGCCGCGCCGGTCCGGATCGAGGCGACGTACGAGACGCCGGCGCAGTATCACAACGCGATGGAGCCGCACGCCATCGTCGCGGCGTGGGACGGCGACACCTTGTCGGTCGATACGCCGAGCCAGGGACTGGCCATGGCGCAGATGCGGATCGCCGGGCTGTTCGGCATCCCGCCCGAGAATATCCACATCCGCAGCCCGTTCCTCGGCGGCGGCTTCGGCTCCAAGGGGCTGATCTCCGGCCCGCAGATCCTCGGCATCATGGCGGCCCGCCTGGTCGGCCGTCCGGTGAAGCTGGTACTGCGGCGGGAGCAGATGTTCGGCCCGGTCGGACACCGCGCGCCGACCCGGCAGACGCTTCGCATGGGCGCGGAGCAGGATGGCGCGCTGACCGCGATCGAGCATCACGCCAAGACCACGACCAGCACGTTCGACGATTTCTATGAGCCTGCCGCCGACGCGTCCCACACGCTGTACGACGCGCCGTCGATCACCACGACGCATGAGGCGGTGCGGCTGGACACCGGCACCCCGCTGTTCATGCGCGCGCCGGGCGAGGCAACCGGCAGCATCGCGCTGGAAAGTGCGATCGACGAGATCGCCTACGCCTGCGGCATGGACCCGCTGGAGTTTCGCCTGAAGAACTACGCGGAGAAGGAGCCGATCACCGGCAAGCCGTTCTCCTCCAAGGCGCTGCGGGCCTGCTACGACCAGGGGGCCGAGCGGTTCGGCTGGGCGAAGCGGCCGCTGGCGCCGCGGCAGATGCGCGACGACGCCGGGTTGCTGGTGGGCTGGGGCGTGGGGACGGCGACCTTCCCGGCGCTGATGTTCCAAGGCAATGCACGCGCCGTGTTGCGCGCAGACGGCACCGGCGTGATGGAGACGGGGGCGCACGACATGGGCCAGGGCGCGTGGACCGCGTTCGCCCAGATCGCCGCCGACAGCCTCGGCCTCGATGTCCAGCAGGTGGAGTTCAAGGCCGGTGACTCCGCCCTGCCGGATGCCGGGATCGCTGGCGGCTCCGCACACACGGCGACGGTCGGCATCGCGATCCACGGCGCGGGCGGCGACGTGATCGGCAAGCTGGCCGACCTTGCCATGGCCGATGAACGCTCCCCGCTGTTCGGCGCCGGCAATGCCGGGGTGATCGCACGCGGCGGACGGCTGTTCCGTCGCGACGATGAGGGGCGCAGCGAGAGCTATGCTGACATCCTCGGCCGGGCGGGACTGGCGGAGATCGAGGGCCACGGGACCGGCGCCGCTGACCCGGCGGCGATGTCCACCTATGCGATGCACGCGCACGGGGCGGTGTTCGCGGAGGTCAAGGTTGATCCGGATTTCGGACAGGTCCGGGTGACGCGGCTGGTGGGCGCGTTTGCGGCCGGGACGATCATCAATCCCCGTATGGTGCGCAGCCAATATTATGGCGGCATGATCTGGGGCTTGTCGTTCGCGCTGCACGAACACGCCGTGATGGACATGCGCTCGGGCCGTCCGATGAACCCGAACCTGGGCGAGTACCATGTCCCGGTGAACGCTGACGTGCCGTCGATCGAGGCTATCCTGGTCGAGGAACGCGACCCCCACGTCAACGCGCTCGGCATCAAGGGTGTGGGCGAGATCGGCGTCACCGGATCGGCGGGCGCCATCGCCAACGCGGTTTGGCACGCGACGGGCATCCGCGTCCGCAGCTTCCCGATCGCGCTGGAAAGCCTGCTCGAAATGGCTGCCTAGCCCGACTCGGCGTCGGCTTTGGACCAAGCCATAGGTCGTTGCGGCGGTCGTATAGCCCGAGTGGATTAGGCCGGGTCCACTCGGGCCGCTAGAGGATTGTTAAAAAGGCGGATCCCTCCAGCGTGGCGGACTAAGCTATCTTAAAGCCGTTGATGGCCCCATCGAAGTCGCAGGAAAACTTGGGTCGAGAAACCTAGGGGGGCATAGGTTCATGACAGATCCAACGGATTGGGTGGCCAAAGCGCTGGTGTTCGGCATTCCCATCGGGCTGATTGCGATCGCAATCGTGACCTTCGCGTAGCGCGTCACCAAGACAGGATGATGAGGGCCAATTCGAGCACGCCCGCACACACCGCGGCCGCAGTGAGGAGTGCAAGGAAGAGCCATCCGACGGTCTCGGCCGATTCGCTAAGCTGCATGTCTGTTCAACAACTATTCGATGCGAATGTATGACAGAAAAACCGGTCTGACACATCGGCCAAACTACGTACGTTGCCAACTCGCCGCACGGCCGTTGTAATCGCACAACAGCCGCCAAATGCGGCGGCGAGAAAGGGCTCGGGCCAATGCCGATCATCGACTCGCAAGTGCATGCCTATGAGCGTGACCATCCGGGGCGGCCGTGGGCGTCGGTTCTGCACGGCCCGGCCTCCGCCACGGGTGACGAGATGGTGGCTGCGATGGACAAGGTGGGCGTCGATGGCGCGCTGCTGGTTTCGCCCTATGCGATGTATCGCTTCGATGCGAGCTATGCGGTCCAGGTGCACGCCGCCCATCCAGGGCGCTTCGGATTGATCAAGCCGGTCGATCCCGGCAATCCCGCGGTGGAGGACGTGGTGTCCGAGTGGGCCGCGACGGAGGGTGCGGTCGCCATCCGCCTGCTGCTGAACAAGGATTTGACCGAGGACCCTGCCGACCCGGGCATCGGACGCATGCTGACCGCCGCTGCGCGCCATGCCTTGCCGGTGAACGTGCTGTGCTGGGGGCGTCTGGGCCAGCTCGACGCGATCGCGGCGCGTCATCCCGATACGGTCCTGGTGATCGACCATCTGGGATTGCAGCAGCCGTTCGAGCCGCCTGTTCCGGCAGAGCCTTGGCAGGATTTGCAGCCGGTGCTGGAGATGGCCGCCTATCCCAACGTCATGATCAAGATCAGCGGCGCGTGCACGCTGTCCCATCGGCCGTTCCCGTATGAGGACATTTGGCAGCCGATCGGCCGCATCATCGACGCGTTCGGGCTCGATCGCTGCATGTGGGGCACCGATTGGACGCGGGCGGTCGCGTTCCTGACCTATGAGCAAGGGGTGCGAGCGTTCCTGGAGACGCCGCATTTGTCGGAGAGCGACCGCGCTGCGTTGATGGGCGGGAGCCTGTCACGGATTTACGGGTGGTCGCCTGTGATGGGCTAACCCGCCCAACCTGACCAGCATAGTTGCGAAGGTTCAACGCTGCTGCGGGATCAGAACGAAAATACTCTGCTCAACGCAGCGCACGATCGAGGCAATATCGTGTCATTGCAGGATAGCTTTTCCTTAGCACGGTCCAGGAGGCGGCCGCCCTGTGGAGTGTCGCTGATACCGGTCATCAGCACAATTCGCTTCCGTTTGCGAAACGGTGGCTCTACTCATGAGGAGCGATCGAAATCTGGAGCGTCCATGAACAACCTTAATAAAGTCTCGGTCATTCGCACGGCGGCAGCAGTCGTTATTGTCACGGGTTTTTGCCTGAACGGCGCGCTGGCGGCACAGCCGCAGATGGAGGGCGCGCTGCGCGCGCTGGAAACGGCCCAGAGTGAGTTGCAGCGCGTGACGCAGAATAAAGCCGGCCACGCCAGCGCTGCCCGCAAGCTGGTGGCGGAGGCCATCGCCGAAGTGCAAGCCGGCATCGCCTACGGCGCCGCGCACGGCGAGTAGGCCGCTGGGTGCGTGGCGCGTATCGGCGCTCGCAGCTCCGGATCAGATGGCTCGTGTAGGGAACACCTAATCTGACCTGGTAGCCTCATACCGGTTGCGCGTCTCGGCGTCCGGGGGATACAGCCCCAGCAGCGGCACGCCGCGCGCGACTTCGGCCATGATCCAGGCTTCGAGCCGTTCCTGTTCCGCGCCTGCCGCGATCACCGCGCCGACCAGCGCGGTGGGGATCACCACGGCCCCGTCGTCGTCGGCGACGATGACATCGCCGGGGAAGACCGCGACGCCGCCGCAGGCGACCGGTTCCTGCCAGCCCACGAACGTCAACCCGCAGACGGACGGGGGTGCGGCAACGCCCTGGCACCAGACCGGCAAACCGGTGCCGAGCACCCCGGCTACGTCACGCATCGCGCCGTCCGTGACGATGGCCGCGACGCCGCGCACCTTCATGCGGGCGCACAGGATGTCGCCGAACACGCCGGCGTCCTGCATGCCCATCGCGTCCACCACGACGATGCTGCCGGCCGGCATCTCCTCGATGGCGGCGCGGGTCGAGCGGCCGGACGCGAGCGAGGCGGGCGTGGCCAGATCCTCGCGCGCGGGCAGGAAGCGCATGGTGAAGGCACGGCCGGCCCGGCGCGGCTGACCCGGCGCCAGCGGCCTGGCGCCGCGCAGCCAGACATTCCGCAAACCATGCTTCAGCAGGACCATGGTGATCGTGGCCGTGGACACCCCGGCCAAACCTGCGAGATCGTCCTGTTCTCCCGACATGACTCTTCCCCCCATATCGCTAGGATCACCCTATGCCCCTGTTCCGCAGCTTCCTATTCACGCCGGGTAACCACGCGCGCCGGGTCGAGAAGGCGCTGAGCCTGGGGGCCGACGCGGTCATCCTGGACCTCGAGGATGCGGTGGCGGTGGCCGAGAAAGTCGCCACACGGCCGCTGGTGATGCAGGCGGTGCAGCAGCCGCGGACGTGCCTGGCCTATGTGCGCGTCAACGCGATGAGCACCGAATGGGGCTACGCCGACCTGGTGGCGGTGACGCGGGCCGGCGTGGACGGCATCGTGCTGCCCAAGGTGGAAACGGCCAGCGAGTTGAAGGCGGCGGATTGGCTGATCGGCGCGCTGGAGCGGGAGCACGGCCTGGCCGCGGGCAGCATCGACCTGCTGCCAATCATCGAAACCGCACTCGGCTTCGCCAATGTCGCGGAGATCACCGGCGCGGGCACCCGCACCCGGCGCATCGCCTTCGGCGCGGCCGATTTCACCTTCGACCTCGGCATCACGTGGTCCCGCGAGGAGGCGGAGCTGCTGCCGTATCGCAGCCAGTTGGTGGTGCAGTCGCGGGCGGCCGGGCTGGAGCCGCCGGTCGATTCCGTGTGGGCCAGGCTGCAGGACAATGAGGGATTCGTCGCCTCCGTGGCGCACTGCAAGGCGGTGGGATTCCAGGGCAAGTTGTGCATCCACCCAAACCAGGTCGGCGTGGTGAACGAGGCGTTCAGCCCGACGGAGGCGGAGTTCACCTGGGCGCGCCGCGTGGTCGAAGCGTTCACCGAAGCCGAGCAGAAAGGCCTGGCGTCGATCCAGCTCGACGGGCGGTTCATCGACTACCCCATCGTGGCGGCGGCGCGCCGGGTGCTGGAGAAGGCGGCGGCCGTCAAGCTTGCTGTCTGAGCGCGTGACGATCCCGGTGCCGGGGAGCGGGGCGGTATCGGGCATCCTGTCCACGCCGGCGAACCCGGCGGCCTGTTACGTGATGGCGCATGGCGCGGGCGCGGGCATGCAGCACGCCTTCATGGCCGCGGCGGCGTCCGGGCTGGCCGAGCGCGGCGTGGCCGTGCTGCGCTACCAATTCCCCTACATGGAGCAGGGTTCGAAGCGGCCTGACCGCCCTGCGGTTGCGCATGCGGCGGTGCGGGCCGCGGTGGGCCAGGCTCGGGCGCTGCTGCCGGACGTGACACTGTTTGCCGGTGGCAAGTCGTTCGGCGGGCGCATGTCGTCGCAGGCGCAGGCAGACGACGCGTTGCCGGGCGTGCGCGGGCTGGTGTTCTTCGGCTTCCCGCTGCATCCGGCAAAGAAACCCTCGGACGAGCGTGCGCAGCATCTGTCCGCCGTTCGGATACCCATGCTTTTCCTACAGGGAACGCGGGACAGCTTGGCGGAGCTTGGCCTGCTGGTTCCGTTGATCGCTCGTCTTGGGCCGGTGGCCACGCTGGAATTGGCCGAACATGCCGACCACGCCTTCCATGTTCCCGCGCGATCGGGCCGGACGGATGCCCAGGTTCTCGCTGGGCTGCTCGACACGATGGTGGCGTGGATGGGGGAGCGGGTCGGCGATTGTGGCGATTGCTGATGGGTCGCGCTTTGCTTACCCATCCTACGCTCATGGTGGGCGGCGGGTGTGCCATTCTGTGGCCTGCTCGTAGGCGTGGCCTATGCGCAGCAAGTTTGCCTCGCCGAATTGGCGGCCGACCAGTTGCAAGGACAGTGGCAAGCCATTTGCGGCCACGCCGCAGGGCTGGCATAGCGCCGGGTGGCCGGTGGCGTTGAACATCACCGTCAGCGGCATGTCGCGCCGCAGCGGGGTGTGTTCCACATCGGCCAGGCGAGGCGCCGCACCGGTGATCGGCGCCACGATCAGCGCGTCGTATCGCTCAAGCAGCGCGTCCACCTGCGCGGCCAGCACACGGCGCAGGCGCTGCGCCTGCACGTAGTCCGGCCCCGTCACGAAGGCGCCGAGGATCAGACGCTCCCGCGTGGTCTGCGCATAGTCATGCGGGCGCTGCCGCAAGTCGCGCGCGTGCACGGCAAACCATTCGCCGTGGATCACCGTCCATCCCGCGGCATGGAAGTGCTCCAGCGGCGGGAGGGTGACTTCATCCACCTCCGCCCCCAGGCCGCGCAGAACGGCGGCCGCTGCGTCCAACGCCGCCTCCTCCTCCGCGCCGATCCCCGCCTCCTTGTGGTAGGCGCGTGCGTAGCCGATGCGCAGCCCGGCGACGCCATCGCGCAACGCGGCGGCGTAGTCGGGCACGGGAACGTCGGCGGAGCCTGGGTCCGCCGGGTCGAAGCCGGCCAGCACCTGCATGGCGAGCGCGCAATCCTCCACCGTGCGGGTCAGCGGGCCGGCATGGTCCATCGAGAACGACAGTGGCACGATCCCGCGGCGGCTGAGGCGGCCGTAGGTGGGCTTCAGCCCGACGATGCCGACATAGGCGGCTGGCAGACGGATGGACCCGCCGGTATCCGTCCCCATTGCCAGGGGCAGCATGCCCGACGCCACCGCGACGCCCGAGCCGGACGACGAACCGCCGCAGAAATGCTCCACGTTCCACGGGTTGCGGGCATTGGGGAATGGCAGTTCCGGGCTGGGCGCGCCCGTGGCGAATTCGTGGGTCGAGAGCTTGCCCATCAGCGCCATGCCGGCGCCGTCCAGCCGCGTGGCCGCATCGGAATCGGTCAGCGCCATGTTCTGCAGCAGCACGCGCGAATGGCAGGTCGTGCGCAACCCGGCGGCGTCGTACAGGTCCTTCAAGCCGTAGGGGATGCCGTGCAGCGGGCCGTGGGCGGAGCCGGCCTTGCGCTCCGCCTCGGCGCGCCGTGCGGCCGCGCGGGCCCGGTCGGGCGTGACCTCGATGAAGGCGTGCAGCGTGTCGTCCAGCGCCGCGACCCGCGCCAGCGAGGCCTCTACCAGCTCGCCCGGCGAAATCTCCCCGGCCGCGAGCAGACGGGCGGACTCCGCGAGGCCGGGAACGGGCGGGGTCATGCGGCGGCTCCGGCGGGGCGGAGATGCAGGGCGACGGCGGGTTCGTCGGTGTAGCCCAGCGGCTCGTTCAGCACGCGCACCATGTCGAGGTAGCGCCGGTAGGATTCACGCAGCACCGGCACCCGATCGGCTCGGAGCGCGATGCCCCCGCGCCGGAGCAATGCGGAGAATTCGGCATCCAGCTCCGCCTCGGTCGGTTCGGTCATGCGCGGCTCCTTCGTTCAGGTGCCGGGGCGCCATGCAGGCGCCATACCAGGGGAAGCCTCAGGGTTGCCGGTGCACGTTCCAGAGCAGCGGGAAGCTGAAGGGAACGAGGTCCTTCAGGTTGGAGCGATAGGCCGACGGGCCGGAGAATTGGCCGGCGAGGACGAAGTTCACGTTGTCATGGAACGCCGCCTGGATCTTGCCCGCGAGTTCGCGCTGCTGCGCCGGGTCAGCGGTTTCGGCGTATTGCTTGAGCAGCCCCGTCATCGCCTCGTCGCAATACCAGCCCGGGCTGCCGTCGAGGCAGTTGAACGAGACCAGGATGTCCGAGAGCGGGTTCACCAGGTCGATGCCGTTCTGGATCAGCGGCACGATGCTCCATCCCGCCTGCGCCACCGGCGCCTTGGTAAGCCGGCGCTGCGCCACCGTCGCGTAGTCCGAGGTTTTCAGGTCCACGTTGAACCCGGCGCGCCGCATCTCGTCGGCGATCACAAGCCCGATCGGGTTCAGCACGGCGGAGCTTTGGGCGTGCAGGAAGACCACCGGCTCATTCTTATAGCCGGCTTCCTTCAGCATCCGCTTGGCCGCGTCCGTCCCCATGTCGTTGGCGAAGCCGATTCCGGCGTCCGACGTGCTCGGGCTGTCGCAGTTGTAGATCGAGTAGCAGTGCTGCTGGTACATATCCGGGGGCAGGCCGAGCCCGGCCATCACGTCCGGCTGGCTGATCGCGGCGCGCAGCGCGCGGCGGACCAGCACGTTGTCGAACGGCGGCTGCAAATGGTTGATGTTGACCACGGCCATGATCTGATCGACGCCCTTCTGCCGGGCGAGCGTGATGTTCGGGTCGCGGCGCAACGGCTCGATGAAGTCGAACGGGACGATTTCCAGCAGGTCCAGTTCGCCTTTCTGCAGGGCAGCGACACGGGTTGCCTGGTCCGGCACGCTGACCAGCTCGATCCGGTCGAAGCGCGCCACCTTGCCGCCGGCCAGCCCGTCCGCCGGTTCCGCGCGCGGGACGTAATGCGGGTTGCGGACGAAGCTGGCCCGCTCACCGGGCCGCCATTCGTCCTTGAGGAAGATGTAGGGTCCGGAGCCGACGATCTCCGGCACGGCGGTGCTGGCGTCATGCGCGGCCAGACGGGCGGGCATCATGACGGGGATCTGGTGGCCGGGCTTGCCGAGCGCATCGATGACGAACGCGAACGGCTGTTCCAGTTTCAGCACGAACGTCTTGGCATCGACGACGGTGAAGCCCTCCGCCGCATCCATCATCTTGGCGCCGAACGCCTCCCGCTTGGCCCAGCGCTGGATGGAGGCGACGCAATCCTCCGCCGTCACCGGGCTGCCGTCGCTGAAGGCGAGCTGGTCCCGCAGGTGGAAGGTGTAGGTCAGCCGGTCGGGGCTGATGTCCCACCCCGTCAGCATTTGCGGCTGGTAGTGCCCGCTGCTGTCCACGCCGACGAGTTCGTCGAACACCAGGTAGGCGAACACGCGGGTGGCGTTGATGGTGGTGATGATGGGGTCGAGGACTTGGAGTTCGGTGTTGAGCGAGACTTTCAGGGTGCCGCCGTCGGCTTGCGCGGGTGGGAGGCGGGTTAGGAGCGCCGAGAGTGCCAGGATGAGGGTCACTGTCAGGCGCATGGGGCGGTCTCCTCGGTCGTGAGGGATGCTGCGGCAGTTCTGGGTGCTGCGCAATGTGGGTGAAACGATTGATGTTTCAGGACGAGGGCGAGATGCGAGATCGTCCGGCTGTGGTCGTCGGGCGCGGATACCAAGCAATGGACGTGCTCTGCCAAGTCCGCTTCACCGCGGCGCCGCCGTCCCGCCCCCCGGTCGGTAGCTGGTATGCAACTGCATATCCACGATCTCCCCCGTCTTCTTCCGCAGCACCACGCTGCACGACCCTGGGATGAACGGCAGCAGCGCGTCGGTTTCCTTCGTTCCACGAACCTCCCAGGTGTCGCCCCGATCGGTGGCGACGAAGGGGCGTTGCCCTTCGGCCGCCCCCGTCCCGAACCGAGCCCGCACCACGGCCTCGGCGAAGTCGGCTGCCTTCTCTGGCGTCTCCAGGAGCAAGCCGTCCAGTTGCAGGAATACCTGCCAGTCCGAGGGCGGCTG
>CAZZVB010000041.1:0-23639 GCA_964657445.1 uncultured Burkholderiaceae bacterium
GGGGGCTGCGGCGGCTGCGGCTTCGGCGGCTCGGTCGAAGGGTCGGGCGAGGCGTCGGGCGACACGGTGGTCGCAGGCACAGGGGCGGCCACGGCTGCCTTGCGCGCTTCCTGCTTCGGACCCTCGATATCGACCTCGAAACTGGCCTGTTCCGGCATCGGCTCGATCGGCCGGCTGCTCACCAGGAACAGCAGCGCGAGCACGCCGATGACATGCATCACGAATGACAGGGCGGCGCCACGCCCCATGCGGTCCTTCATGTCCGGCAAGCCCTAAGCACGATCAAAGCGAGCCCGCGGTCACCGGCGACGAGGGGGCGCCGCTGACGGAACCAGCGTGGGCGCGGACGGCGCAAGCACGGGTGCTGCGGTCGTGCCGGTGCGAACGGTCGGCGCCGCGGTGCCCGGCGTGCTGCTGCCGGGCGGCGCGTCGGTCTGCTCGACCAGCAAGGCGACCTTGTTGAAGCCCCCCTGCTTGATGGTGCCCATCACCTCGATCATGCGGCCATACGCCACGTCCTTGTCGCCGCGCACGAAGATGCGGCGGTCCGGATCGGACTGGGACGCAGCCTGCAGCTTGGCCACCAGATCGGTCAGATCCATGCCGTCATTGGCCAGATAGACCTTGCTGTCGGCGGCGACGCTGACGGTGATCGGGTCCTTGTCGGGCGTGATCGGCGTGGCGCTCGTCTTGGGCAGATCGACGTTGACGCTGGACGTCATCAGCGGCGCGGTAATCATGAAGATCACCAGCAACACAAGCATCACGTCCACCAGTGGCGTCACGTTGATCTCCGCCATCGGGCGATAGCGGGACTTCGCCTTGTCGGAGCCCAGATGCATCGCCATCGCTTACGCCCGTTCCTCGGATTGGCGGGACAGGATGGCGCCGAACTCGGTGCCGAAGCCTTCCAGGCGTGCCGCGAAGCGCTGCAGGTCGGTGCTGATCGCATTGTAGGCGAGCACGGCGGGGATGGCGGCGACGAGGCCGACCGCCGTCGCGAACAGCGCCTCCGCGATGCCCGGCGCCACCACGGCGAGGCTGGTGTTCTTACTGGCGGCGATGCCGGCGAAGGAGTGCATGATGCCCCATACCGTGCCGAACAGCCCGACGAAGGGCGCGGTTGCGCCGACGGACGCCAGAAAGATCATCCAGCGTTCCATACGCTCCATCTCACGGCCGACAGTGACCGCCATGGCACGGTCCACGCGGTCGCGCACGCCGCCGCGGGCGATGTCGGCGCCGGCGGCGCGGGTGGAGCGGCGCCACTCGCCCATCGCTGCGCCGAACACGGCGGCAAACGGATGCATCGGCTTGGCGCCATCCTGGTCGTATAGCTCATCCAGGCTGCCGCCGGACCAAAACCGGTCTTCGAACGCGTCGGCCTGGCGGTTTGCGCGGCGGATCGAGGCGATCTTTTCGAACACGATCGCCCAGACCCAGACACTGGCGAGCAGCAGCGCCACGATGACGATCTTCACGACGATATCGGCCTGGAGGAACAGCGTCAGGATCGACAGGTCGGCCCCCGGCGGCGCTGCTGCGGCTGCCAAGTTGCTCGCGTTAACCGTCTGATCCACTCGTCACCTCCTCAAAGGCCGCACGCCAGCGGCCTGGTATCCGCGAGGGCCGGCCATCCGTCCCCCGCACGCATGCCAATTGCACGTCGAGCCGTGCAACCGCCGTGTCGCCCACGGTGAAATCCTGCCGCAACGTGGCCGTGGCGGCGCCGAGGGTGAGCGGAACGGTCGCGATTGTGACGATGTCGTCGAGCCGCGCGGGGCGCAGATAGTCCATTTTGACGCGCCGCACCAAGAAGATCAGTCCTTCGTTCCGTACCAAATCGTCGTGGGGCACGCCCGCATCCCGCAACAGCTCCGACCGGGCGCGCTCCGCAAAGGCCAGATAGCGCGCGTGATAGACCATGCCGCCGGCATCGGTGTCCTCGTAGTAGATACGGACATGCAGCTTGTGTGGCCGTTGCATTAAACCTCCGGTCCCAAGAGGTCGAGCAGCGGCGCAGCCGGCGCGGGCGGCATCAGCCCGAGGTGGCGCCAGCCCGGATCACCCAGCATGCGGCCGCGGCTGGTGCGCAGGATCAGACCCTCCTGGATCAGGTAAGGCTCGATCACATCTTCCAGCGTGTCGCGGGCTTCATTGAGGGCAGCGGCCAGCGTTTCCACCCCGACGGGGCCGCCATGGTGGTGTTCGGCGATGCGCCGCAGGTAGCGGCGGTCCATCGCGTCGAGGCCCAGCCGATCCACCTCGAGCCGGGTCAGTGCCGCGTCCGCCTCGGCGCGGTCCACCGGGCTGTGGCCATCCACGGCGGCAAAGTCCCGCACCCGGCGCAGCAGACGGCCCGCAATGCGGGGCGTGCCGCGGGACCGGCGGGCGATCTCGGCGGACCCAGCCTTGGTCAGCTCCAGGCCGAGCTTCTCGGCGCCGCGCGTCACGATCAGCTCCAGCTCGGCGGCGGAATAGAGCACCAGCCGCAGCGGAATGCCGAACCGATCGCGCAAAGGTGTTGCCAACAGCCCGGCCCGCGTCGTGGCGCCCACCAGCGTGAACGGCGCGAGGTCGATCCGGACGGAGCGCGCCGCGGGTCCTTCGCCGATGATAAGGTCGAGCTGGAAGTCCTCCATCGCGGGATACAGCACCTCCTCGATGGCGGGCTGCAGGCGGTGAATCTCGTCGATGAACAGCACGTCGCGAGGCTGGAGGTTGGTCAGGATGGCAGCCAGGTCACCGGCACGCTGGATCACCGGGCCGGAGGTCGCGCGGAACCCCACTCCCAGCTCACGCGCGACGATCTGCGCCAAGGTCGTCTTGCCCAGACCCGGCGGGCCGTGGAGCAGCACGTGATCCATCGCCTCCGCCCGGCCCCGCGCCGCGTGGATGAACACGCGCAGGTTCTCGCGGCTCGCCTGCTGGCCGATGAACTCGGCCAACACCTGCGGCCGCAGGGACGCTTCGGCCGCGTCGTCGGGGCTGCGCGCGGGGGAGAGTGGGTTGTCGGTCATGGAAAGCCCTCTCCCGATGGGAGAAGGGGACGTGAAGGAATGGCGTGAGACACCACCCTCACCGCGCCAGTTCCTTCAAACTATCCCGGATCACGGTGTCGAGCCGCGCGTCCTCACCCAGCCGCTCGCGGACGCGCATCACCACCGGGTGCGCCTCGACGCGGCGGTAGCCCAGGTTGCCCAGCGCCGACAGCGCGTCCGCTTCGACCCCGGCGGGCGCTGTGGGGAGCGGCATGCTGACGCCGGTGGGCATGGCGCCGACCTTGGACGCCAGTTCCGACAGCAGGCGCACCGCGAGCTTGGCGCCGACGCCGGGCGCGCGGGTGAGGCTGGCGCGGTCGCCGGCGGCGATGGCTGCCACCAGATCCTTGGGGGAGAGTGCCGAGAGCAGGCCAAGCGCCACCTTGGCGCCGACCCCCTGCACCGTGGTGAGCAGGCGGAACCAGTCGCGCTCCGCCGGGTCGGCGAAGCCGTAAAGGCTGATGGCGTCCTCGCGCACCTGCGTCTCGACGAGAATGCGAGCGATGGCGGGCGCCGTCGGAAGCGCTGCGAGAGTGCGGGTAGAGGCGTTCACCAGATAGCCGACGCCGTTTACGTCGATAATGCAGCGGCCTTCCTCCACGCCCGACACCTGGCCGGTCAGTTGCGCGATCACGCCATGACCCGGCTGCTGACCACCCGAAGGCGGGTGGCGCGGTGGTGAGCGTGGCAGATCGCGACGGCAAGCGCGTCGGAGGCGTCGGCCTTGCGCATGACCGCCCCTGGGAGCAGGCGGCGGACCATCATCTCCACCTGATCCTTGGTCGCCCCGCCCGTGCCGACGACGGACAGCTTCACCGTCTTGGCGCCGTATTCCAGCACGGGGATGCCCATCAGCGCCGGGGCCAGCAAGGCGACACCACGGGCGTAGCCAAGCTTCAGCGTCGCGGCGCCGTTGCGGTTGACGTAGGTTTCCTCAACAGCCGCCTCGTCCGGGCGGTGCAGTTCGAACAGCGCGGCCAAGGCGTCGTGCAGCGCCTTCAACCGGTCCGGCACGCTGCAATCGCTGTCGGTGGAGATCACCCCGTCGGCGACGTGGCTAAGCCGGTTGCCATCGACTGCAATCACGCCCCAACCGGTGAACCGCAGGCCCGGGTCGATCCCGATCAGGCGCACACCCTGCAACGCCATCAGGCCGCTAGGCGCTCCAGCACGGCATCCGGGATTTCGGCGTTGGAATAGACGGTCTGGACATCGTCATTGTCCTCCAGCGCGTCGAGCAGCTTGACCAGCGCGGCGGCGCGCTCGGCGTCATCCAGCGTGATCGTGACGTTGGGGCGCCAGTCCAGCTTGGCGGCTTCCGGCGGGCCGAACCGCGCCTCCAGCGCGTCCCGCACGGCGAACAGCGCGTCGGTGGCGCAGGTGACCTCGTGGCCCTCCTCGTCGCTTTCGACGTCGTCGGCGCCGGCTTCGATCGCGCCTTCCATCATGTCGTCCGCCGTGGCCGAGCCGGCCGGGTAGTGGATGGCGCCTACCCGGCTGAATTGGAAGGCGACGGAATTGCTCTCGCCCATGGCGCCGCCATTTTTGTTGAACGCCGTGCGCAGGTCCGACGCCGTGCGGTTGCGGTTGTCGGTCAGCGCTTCGACGATGACGGCGACGCCGCCGGGACCATAGCCTTCATAGCGCACCTCGACGTAGTCGGACCCGCCGCCCGCCTCGCTGGCCTTGCGGATGGCGCGCTCGATCGTGTCCTTGGGCATGTTCATGACACGGGCTGCGGCAACGGCCGCGCGCAGCCGAGGGTTCGCTGCCGGGTCAGGCAGGCCCTGCTTGGCGGACACCGTGATCTCGCGGATCACCTTGGCGAACTGGCGCGCCTTGCGGGCGTCCTGTGCGCCCTTCCGGTGCATGATGTTCTTCGAATGCGAATGGCCGGCCATGGGCCTGGTGTCTCGGCTGCTGTTGCGTGGGCCGCCGCTTCTATCAGGCCCACCCGCGCCGCGACAAATCGGACGTTAGTTGTTCGTGTGATAGGGGAAGTTGGAGAGGCCGCGGGGCATGTTCCGCATGTAAGCCTCGCCGCCGCCATCGACGGCCGTGACCCCGGATGGCGCAGCGCGGGCGACCGGTTGCGGGCCGCAGGACGCCAGCATCAGCGTGGTCGCAACGATGGCAAACGGCACGGCAAATCTCAGCTTGGTCAAGCAAGCTCCCGTTCACGCGCCGGGGCGCGCCATTGGTCGGTGGGGATCAGGCAGGGCGGCAACCGTTTGGCGTCGCCCTTCAGCGGAATCGGCGCCGGGTTCTTCGGGTCACGGCGCCCATCGTCGTCGTCATTACGCTTACGGCGGATCGAGCGCCATTCATAGAGTGCGATGAGCAGGGGAACGCCCAGGCTGAGCCCGCCCGAGAGGGCAATCTGTGCCGCTGACTGCGCTGCTAAGCTCATGCCGAGAACCTCCACCGATCCGAGGACCCATCACCTCATTGCGGCATCGTCTGGGATAAACGTCCGCCGGTGCGTACGGGTTCAGCCCGCAACGCCAATCCCGTTACATCGTCCGTTTCGATGAACAAACCGCAAACCGTCGCTGGCCCTTCGGCGGGGGCCAGCCGCTCGCCAGGCAACTTGCGAACGAAGCGCGAGGCGGCACCCTCCTTCGCCATGCCGATGACGCTGTCGTAATCGCCGCACATGCCGGCGTCCGACTGGTATGCGGTGCCCCCGGCCAGCACCTGATGGTCGGACGTGGGAATGTGGGTGTGGGTGCCGACCACCAGGGAAACCTGCCCGTCGAAGGTGTGGGCGAAGGACAGCTTCTCGCTGGTCGCCTCGGCATGGAAGTCGATGGCGATGGCATTGACCGTCCCGCCCAACCGGTAGCGCGACAGGATCTCGGCGGTGCCGCGGAACGGACAATCCAGCGGGTCCATGAACAGCCGGCCCATGGCGTTCATTACCAGGGCACGCCGGCCGCCCGGCACGTCCACCACCACGAACCCGGCGCCCGGCGTGCCAGGCGGGAAGTTCAGCGGGCGCAGCAGGCGTGGTTGCTGGGCGATGTAGGGAATGACCTCCTTGCGGTCCCAGGCGTGATTGCCCAGCGTGATCACATCCGCCCCCGCGGCGAACAAGGCCATGGCCATATCCGGCGCGAGGCCGAAGCCGTGGCTGGCGTTTTCCGCATTCACGATCGCCAGATCGATCTGCAGCGTCTTGCGCAAACCCGGCAGCGCCGCCGCCGCGCTCTCACGGCCGCTGCGCCCCACCGTGTCGCCGAGGAACAGGATGCGCATCAGGCCTGGTTTCGCAAGGAGGAGCGCCGGGGCGCCAGAACCCCGTCTTCGGTCGCAATGAACGTCATGGGGATGTCATTAAGGCCAGCCGGCACGGATGCAACATGCTGCGCCGCAAAAGCGCAGCCGATCGTCAGCGTGTCAGGGAGCGCGGCCAGGGTGCGATCGTAGTATCCGCCGCCGTAGCCGAGCCTGTTGCCGCGCTCGTCAAACGCAAGCAGCGGCACGAGCAGCACATCCGGCGTGACCGCCGCCGACACGGGATGCGCGGTGCCGAAGCGGCCCGGCACCAGCGCTTCGCCTGGCAGCCAGCGGTGAAACGTCAGCGGCTGGCCGCGTGGCGGCGTGAACGGCAGGGCGAGCAAATGCCTGCGTTGATGCAACGCCAGCAAAAGCGGGCGAATGTCGATTTCGCCCGCCAAGGGCCAGAAGCCGGCGACCACTGCCCCCGGCGGAACGATGCCCGCCTCCATGACGTGAGCGGCAAGCCGTTCGCCGAGTGCCGGGTCGTAGCGGTTTCGCACCAGCAGCGCCGCTGCACGCGCGTCCCGTTTTGCGGCGCCGAGATCAGGGAGGAGAGAGTGCGGAGCCGCCGAAGCCGTTGGAATTTGTCATCCTCCCGAGCCTGCTTGCGCAGGTGGGCACCAGATACCGTGACCAGGGTCACGACAGCGCCAGTTCCCGAGGAGAATGCTTATCGGCCCGAGGGATGAACGACCTGACGAGCCCAGCAGCCCCGCCCGCACTAGTTAAGGCTGCTCGAGACGCGCTGCAATGTCCTCCGCCTTGGCGGCGAGCTTATTGATGCGTTTATTCGTTCGCTGATCGTTTTTGTCGTCAAGCTCACCGGGAGGCTTCGCCGGCAGCGAGCCCGGCGCCGGTGCGCCGCCGGCCAACTGGCGCCGCAGATCCGCCAACTCGATCCCGGTATCGTGCAGCTCGTCCGCCATCAGCAGCGCCGCGAGAACCAGGGCGCGGCCCTCGCCGGTCGATCCGCCTAGCGCCTTGACGCTTTCGATGCGCTGTTCGATCTGGCGGGCCATTTCCTGCAGATGGGCTTCCTGCCCATCCTCGCAGGCGACGGTGTAGGCGTAGCCATTGATCTTGACTGTCAGTTGCGCCATGGCGTCAGCGTCCCAATGCCACGGAACCGGGCGGCATTTCGAGTGCGTCGCGGATTTGACCGATGAGGGCATCGAGCCGCGCCGCGACGACAGCGGTGTCGATCGATGGAGCCGGCAGCGGGGTGCCGCGATGGCGTGCGATCCGGTCCAGCGCTGCGTCGAGCCGGGCCAGGGCGTCCGACTCGGTTGCGTCCCCGTTCGCCATGTTGACCATCTCCGCCATCCAATATTTGACCATCAAGCGCCGGACCGCTTGAAGGTCAAGCATGAAGCGCCCGCCCGCAGTGGTGGTTCACGGCCTATCGCACCTGCGCATGGCGGTGGAACCCGGCTTGCCGGTCACGCTGCTATCCGGTCCGGGAGCGGCGATCTACGCCGGGTGCGGCTGGTGGCGGGCGCTGATGGCGCTCGGCGCCGGCGGCAACCCCGACATCCTGGATTGCGCCGATGCGCCTGGCCGCGCGATGGAAGCGCTGCGCGCCGGCTGCCGGCTCATCCTGCTGGAACCGTCCGTTCCAGCCTGGCGGCTCGTCGCCTCCCGGGCCGCCAGCGCCGGCGCCGAACTGCTCGCGGACCGGCCAGACGCACTGGATCTTGCCCGGCGAGGGGCGGAGCGGCGGCTTGTGGAGTGGCTCACAGGTGGCGGACCGGCTTGTTGACCGGCGCGCAGGTATGCGAGTTTGCGGGCAACGGAATGGATGGAATGACCACATGAGCGAGACGTCGATGGCTGCGCAAATGGCCAGCAAGCATGGCTTCATTGCCGCGCTCGACCAGAGCGGCGGATCGACGCCGGGCGCGTTGAAGGATTACGGCATCGCCGCGGACTCATACCATGGCGATGCGGAAATGTTCGCGCTGATGCACGAAATGCGCGTGCGCATCATGTCCGCGCCGGCGTTCAGCGGCGACAAGGTGATCGGCGCGATCCTGTTCGAGCGCACCATGGACGGCGAGGCGAAGGGCAAGCCGGTACCTGCCTTCCTGTGGCATGACCGCGGCGTGGTGCCGTTCCTGAAGGTGGACAAGGGGCTGGAGGACGCGAAGGACTCCGTGCGGCTGATGAAGCCGATCCCCGGCCTGGACGCCCTGCTCGACCGCGCCCGGGCCTTGGGCATCTACGGCACCAAGATGCGCTCGGTGATCGACGGCGCATCGAAGGAGGGCATTGCCGCCATCGTCAAGCAGCAGTTCGAGATCGGCAAGCAGATCAGCGGCCACGGGCTGATGCCCATCCTGGAGCCGGAAGTGTCGATCAAGGCGCCTGACAAGGACGCTGCCGAGGCCATCCTGCTGGACGAGATCAAGCGCCACCTCGATGCGATGCCTTCGGGCCAGGTGATGCTGAAGCTGACCATCCCGACCAAGGCCGACCTTTATGCTCCGTTGGTGAAGCATGACCGGGTGCAGCGCGTCGTCGCCCTGTCCGGCGGCTACTCGCGCGCAGACGCCTGCGCCAAGCTGGCGGCGAACCACGGCGTGATCGCCAGCTTCTCGCGCGCCCTGGTGGCCGGGTTGAGCAAAGACATGAGCGATGCCGAATTCGACGCGGCGCTGAGCCGTGCGGTGGAGGAAATCTACACGGCATCGACCGTCAAGCACTGATGGCCAATCCGGCCGGCGTGGGCCGTTGCCAGCTATATCTGATCACGCCGCCGACGCTCGCCCCTGCCCGGTTCCGCGACACATTGGCCGCGGCGCTGGACGCGGGCGAGGTCGCGGCCGTTCAGTTGCGGCTGAAGGATTGGAACGAGGACGACCTGCGCCGCGCGATCGATGTGCTACGCCCTGTGGCGCAGAGCCGCAGTGTCGCATTCCTGCTGAATGACCGGCCGGACCTGGCCGTCGCATCCGGCTGTGACGGCGCCCATGTCGGGCAGGACGACATGAAGGTGCCGGAAGCCCGGCGCTTGCTGGGCGACCTGATGCTCGGCGTTACTTGCCACGGCAGCCGTGACCTGGCGATGACGGCCGGCGAGCAAGGGGCCGACTACGTGGCCTTCGGCGCCTTCTTCCCGAGCACCACGAAGGAGCCGCCGGAGACGGCGGATTTGGGCATCCTGCGCTGGTGGTCGGAGTTGATGGAGGTGCCGAGTGTGGCGATCGGCGGCCTCACGGCGGAGAACTGCCGCCCCGTCATCGAGGCGGGTGCGGATTTCATCGCGGTGTCCGCAGCCGTCTGGACCCACACGGACGGCCCGGGCGCGGCGGTCGCAGAATTCGCAGCGATACTTGCCGCTTAGTGTCCGGTGGAGCGGGTGCCCGTGACCGGGTTGATGTTGCCGCTATCCGGCGGCTCATGGCCCGGCGTGCCGGGCTTGACCTCCCCGCAGGCAGTGACGAACAGCAGGCCGAGGATGACGATGGTGCGGATCATGCCGCGCCAACGCAATCCCCGGCCCGCCAGTTGCCTCAGCCCGGCAGCAGGACCTTGTCGATCACCTGGATCACACCGTTGGACTGATACACGTCATACGTTTCGATCTGCGCCATGCCGCCCTTGGCATCGGTGATGACGATGTTGCGCGGCCCGTTCATCGTCGCGGTCAGCGTGCCGCCCTGCAGCGTGGTGAGCGTGGCCTTGCCGCCGCCGGCCGCGATCATGCTGCTGAGCGCGGTAAAGTCGAGCCGGCCGGGGACGACGTGGTAGGTCAGCACCGCCGTCAGCTTGCCCTTATTCTGCGGCTGCAACAGCGTCGGCACGGTGCCGGGCGGCAGGGCATCGAACGCCGCGTTGGTCGGCGCGAACACGGTCAACGGGCCGGGGCCTTGCAGCGCATCGACCAGGCCCGCCGCCTTGACGGCCGCGACCAGCGTGGTGTTGTCGGCCGAGTTCACCGCGTTCTGCACGATGTTCTTGTTCGGGAACATTGCCTGCCCGCCGACAATGACGGTGGACGTCTGCGCCGGTGAGGCCATGCTGTCCTGCATCGCGCATGCACCCGTCAGGCCCGCCAGCGCCAGCGCCGGCAGCAGCTTCATCACGTTCATGGATCGTCCCCGCTATGGCCAGCCCGGACGATACCGGGCCGGACCTTCGAAGCTGTTACGGACGGTCAATACAACTGGATGCAGGCCGCCGGGTCAGAGCGCGCGAGCCGCGGTACGTAGGACAAACTTTTGCATCTTCCCGGTTGACGTCTTGGGCAGCGGCCCGAAGACGACCGTGCGAGGCGCCTTGAAATGGGCGATGTGTTGGCGGCAGAACGCGATGATCTCCGCCTCGGTCGCCGTGACGTCAGGTTTCAGCGTCACGAACGCGCAGGGCGTCTCGCCCCATTTCTCGTCGGGGCGCGCGACCACTGCGGCTTCCAGCACCGCCGGGTGGCGATACAGAACGCTTTCCACTTCGATGGTGGAGATGTTCTCACCGCCGCTGATGATGATGTCCTTCGCGCGGTCGCGGATTTCCGCGTAGCCGTCTGCGTGCCAGACGCCGAGGTCGCCGGTGTGAAACCAGCCGCCGGCGAATGCGGCTTCGGTGGCGCCCGGGTCTTTCAGGTAGCCTTTCATCATGACGTTGCCGCGCATCATCAGCTCGCCCATGGTCTGCCCGTCCTTCGGCACCGGCTGCATCGTTTGCGGATCGGCAACCATCAGCGCTTCCTGCACGACGTAGGCGACACCTTGGCGGGCTTTGAGTGTGGCCCGCTCGGCCGCAGGCCGCTCGTTCCATTCCTCGTGCCACTCGCACACCGTCACCGGGCCGTAACATTCGGTCAGACCATAGACATGGGTGATGCCGAAGTTCAGCGCCTCCATGCCCTCGATGATGGCGGCCGGGGGCGCGGCGCCGGCGGTCATCATCTGCACCGGCGTGGCGCGCCGCTGGCTGCCGGGGGCGTTCAGGATCAGGTTCATGATGATCGGCGCGCCGCACATGTGGGTGACGTGCTCGTCGTCCAGCGCGCGCATGATCGCCGCCGCCTCGACCCGGCGCAGGCAAACATGCGTGCCGGCCTGCGCCGTGATCGTCCACGGGAAGCACCAGCCGTTGCAGTGGAACATCGGCAGCGTCCAGAGATAGACCGGATGATGCGGCATGGCCCAGGTGACGACGTTGCCGATCGCATTCAGGTAGGCGCCGCGATGATGATAGACCACGCCCTTCGGCCGGCCTGTCGTGCCGGACGTGTAGTTCAGCGTGATCGCGTCCCACTCGTCCGGCGGCAGCGCGGACGCGAAGTGCGGATCGCCGCCAGCCAGGAAGGCCTCGTATTCGACCTCGCCCACGAGAGCGCCCGGCGGCGCCAGCGGATCGTCGATATCCACGACGACCGGCCGCTGACCTGCCGGCAGCAACTCCAGCGCGGCGGACACGGTGGCGGAGAACTCGCGGTCTGTGACCAGGAGCTTCGCCTCGCCATGGGACAGGATGTAGGCGATCGTCTCCGCATCCAGCCGCACGTTCAGCGCGCTCAGCACGGCGCCGAGCATGGGCACGGCAAAGTGCGCCTCCAGCGTCGGTGGCGTGTTGGGCGCCATCACCGCCACCACGTCGCCCCGCCCGATCCCCCGCGCCGCCATGGCCGAGGCGAACCGCCGGCACCGCTCCGCGGTCTGCGCCCAGGTCTTGCGGTGCTCGCCGTGCACGACCGCCAGGCGATCGGGATGCACCGAAGCCGCCCGATCGAGGAAGGACAGCGGCGAGAGCGGCACGTAATTGGCGGCGGTCTTCGGCAGGTCGAACATGGACACGGACGGGTTCCTCCTCGGTCGAGGTTGCTCCTCGGTTATTACGGGGATGGGATGTGATACCAGTTGCGCCCCGTCATCGCCACGCCCTAGCTAAGCGCGGCCACCAGGGCGGAAATCGAGTGAGGCCATGCCAGACGGTTCCTACGATCGCGACGCCCTAGCCTGGTCGGAACACCAGGCGTCGTTGCTGCGCCGGCTTGCAGCCGGGGAGCGGCTCAACGAGTCAGTTGACTGGCCCAACATCATCGAAGAGGTGGAAGCCGTGGGCCGCTCGGAATTGCGGGCCTGCGAGAGCCTGCTTCGCCAAGCCTTGATTCACCTGCTTAAAATCCACGCCTGGCCAGGCAGCCACTCTGCCGCGCATTGGCGGGCGGAGACGCGCGGCTTCCTGTTCGAAGCCGGCCGGGCGTTCTCGCCGTCGATGCGGCAACGCATCAGCGTGCCGGAACTCTACGCGAGCGCCCTGGCACAAGTCGCCGATGACACGGACGAGTCAGGCCCGGCAAACCTGCTTCAAGCAGATTGCCCGCTCACGCTCGATGACCTGCTCGATGGTGACGTCAGGGCGCTCCTCGCTGCGCTTTAGGGTAGGTTTACGTCAGAACCCGAACATGTGGTCCAGCGAGAAGCCGCCGCGGTCATCCATGAGGCCGTGATAGCCGAACAGCCGGCAGGCGCGGTCATCCACCATGACATAGCCGCGTGGGCCGGCGCGGCGCAGCAGGGCGTCGCCGAACACCTCGTGCGGCCACACCATCGCCGAGCCGGAGCAGGCGATCGGCAGCGGCGCTTCCTCCAGCAACTCGCCCTCGCCGTCGTGCAGCTGGAGCTGCGTGCTGGAAAACGGGTGCCAGGCGGCCGACGCCGGGTAGGTGAGGTGCGCGAAGGACCGGCGCGCCCCGTCGCCCAGCTTCAGGAACAACCGGGTCGAAAGCCCGGGTGGCGGGCCGTTATAGGATTGCGGCTCGCCCTTGTAGGTCATCAGCGTGTTGAAGATGTGCGCGCCGAAGCTGGTTTCGGCGGCGTGGCCGCTGCGCCGGTCCTCGTAACGGGCAAGGCAGTGCAGCCAGCCATCCGCGCCGCCGCCGTCGCGGAAATCATACACCAGCTCCGCATGGCCGCCTTCGACGTCGAACTCGGCCAGGTCCAGCGCCAGGTCGTGGTTGCGCGGCAGCCGGCCGAGGAAACGTTCGGCCACCAGGCGGCCATCCGCCGCAAACACATCGATGCGGATCGGCAAGTCGGCCTGGGTCTGGGCCATCGGGGTGGGCTGCACGACGGTGGAGAACCGGTCCCGCGGCAGGATCGGGAACGGCAGCAGGTAGCCGCGGCCCAGCAAGTTCGACAGCGCCGGAATGCCCGGGTCCGGCTTCAGATCGGCCCGTTCGACATTCACATGGGCGATGCGGGTGCGGCCGTTCTGCTCCACCTCGTAGCGCGGGCGGACCATGTGGCGGCCGGCGCGCAGCTCGATCTGCGCCGGCCAGCGCAGGCCGGGCAAAAGCGCCGCCACGTCCAGCGCCACGGTCGCGAACGGGGCAATGTCGCGGTCCAGCGCCACCGGGTGCTCCGCGCCCATGCGGTCCAGGGCCAGCGTGCCGGCCGGGATCGGCGCCGCGTGGCTGTTCTGCACCCAGAGGATCACCCGCTCGCCCTCTCGCGGGGCGGGCAGCCCGGCGTACCGGTCAGACGGCCATGCGTTGGCGTCGTGGGTGCAGGACAGGGTGCCGTCCGTGCCATAGGTGTCGAGCGCGTATTTGACGACGTCATGCCCGGCGACGCCGATTGCGTGCAGGAACAACTGGCCGCGGAACGGCGGCAGGCCGAAGCGGGCGCGCACCTCCGCCGAATCGATCGATACGCCGCCCACGCCGGCGGGCAGCGCCTGCTCCCACTCCGCCAGCACATCGCCAGCCTCGCCGAACAAGCGCAGCCAGAGCCGCACCGCCTTGGCGCCGTAGCCGGCCCAGTAATTGGCGGTGCCGAGCCGGGTGGAGAGCCCATCGGCGTCGCGGAAGAAGGCGTAGTTGGTCGCGAAGTTCAGCGGGTCGAGGTATTTGCGCGGGTTGGTCAGCATGGCCGTGGGCAGCCGCGCCTCGTCCAGCGTGGCCAACGCCATACCCGGCGGCAGCAGCGGCGACACGCGCGCGGCCAGCTTGGAGGAATCGAAACTGGCCACCAGCAGCGTGCCGGCCTTGGACTGGGACAGGTCGGTCAGCGGCTGGGCGGACAACCCGGCGCGCGCCTGGCCGATCTGCTGCGTGTCGTGAACGTACAGCTCGGCAGGGGCTGGCATCTCCGGATGCAGCGCGAACAGCGCGTCGGCGACGCCGTCCGGGTCGTACACGGCGAGCGTGCCCTGCAGCCCGGCCGCGAGCCGCGCGATGGCTTCGGCGGCCAGGGGATGGGCGAACGCCTTGTAGAGCACGTTGCCGCCCTGGCGCGCGTCGAAGGTCTGTATGTTCAACATGGTCGTCGTCAGAACCCCAATCGTCGGCGGAGGGTATCGGCCGCCTCCGCCGTGTCGTCCAGCGGCTGTGTCTGCCACGCTTCGATCGTGCCGCGAAAGCTGCGGATGCGGCCGTCCTGGCGCAAGCCGTCCAGGAAGGCGCCGATCCGCCGCGACCGTCCGGGCAGGTCGGCGATCATCACCGGGGCCGAGGTCGCCACCGCCTCGGACACCATGGAGACGCTGTCGGCGGTCACGATGATGGCGTCGGCACTGGCGAGCAGGCCGAAATACGGGTTCTCGCCCGCGCCATCCCACACCATGGCGCCGAGCGGACCGAGCGCATCGCGCAAGGCAGCGGTGACCGCAGGGGCGGTGCGGCGGGATGGCGTTGCCGCCACGCCAACCTTATCCGACCGCATGATCTGGGCGAGCTGGTCCGCCAGCGCTTGCCCTTCGGCGGCCTCCAGCCGGAACCGGCCATTGCTGCCGCCGATCAGCACGGCCACCAGCGGGCGCGGCAGATGCGCGAGCCGGTCTGCCCATTCCAGCCGTGCGGCGGCCAGGCGGGCCTGGGTGGCGCGGTGCAGGGCGGTGCGGGTGACGATGACGTTCGGCCCAGTCAGCCCGTCATGCCGGGTGACGACGATCTGGCCGAAGCGGCGCGGGTCCATGCGGGGATGCTGGATCTGCACGGTCAGGCGGCCCCGGCGCTTCAGCGCGGCCAGCACCGGCGCCGCCTTGCCGCCGCAGCCGAAGGCGAGCAGTTCCGGCGGCGTGGTGATCCGCACCGCGCGCAACGGCGACGGCCAGAACCGGCCCGGCATCCACCACCACGGCAGCCGCGGCCGCAGCGGGATCATGCGCGGCTGCTGCCCGGCGGCCTCCGCCAGACCCAGCGCCTGTGACCGCATCCCGGCAAAATCCTCGGCAAGAATGACGCTATCCAACGTGACCAGTCCTTGCCGCGCGAGGCTGTGCTATACTGAGGTTGAGCGACGAAGGGGAGCACCATGGACGACGCGGGCGACCTGCTGATCCGACACAAACTGACGGTCGATGAATATTACCGCATGGCCGACGCAGGCATCCTCGGCGAGAGCGACCGTGTCGAGCTGATCAACGGGGAAATCATCGACATGGCTCCAATCGGCATCGGGCATGCATCGGTGGTCGGCCGCATAACACGCGCCTTGGGCCTGGCTTGTGGCGATCAGGCGCTCGTTTGGGTTCAGAACCCGTTGAGTCTGGATGCTTTCAACGAGCCTCAGCCGGACTTCGCAATACTCAAGCCCCGGGCGGATTTCTACGCAACAGGGCATCCCGGACCGGCGGATGTGCTGCTGCTGGTCGAGGTTGCAGACAGCTCACTTCGCTACGACCGCACCGTGAAGCTGCCGCTCTACGCCAGCGCCGGGATCGCCGAAGTCTGGATTGTCGATCTGCAGCGCCGCGCCCTTATCGCTTACCGGCTCCCGGCAGGTGGCGCCTACACGCACGAAACCATTTACCGGACCGGCGAAACGTTACGACTGGCGGCACTGCCGGATGTTGCGGTGCAGGTGGAAGCGCTTATCGGCTGAAGGCCCTTACCCGCCTATCGGTCGCGCTAGGGCGATATTCCTTGACTTCGCTGCACCGCAGCACTACAAACCTTTCCGCGCACATTGATGCCCGTCTCTGCCGTTTCCGAACGCCAGCTTTCATCCCATCCAGTGTCTTGCGCCGGTTCGTGGTCCTGTAGATCGCGATAGACGCTCCCGAGCACACAAGCGATGGCGCGTCCGCAGAACGAAAGTAGCTAATGTCATCCTTCCAAGACCTCGGCCTGGCCGCGCCGCTGCTCGCCGCGCTGACCACCTCCGGGTATACCGAGCCCACTCCGATCCAGGAGCAGGCCATCCCCCATGTGCTCGCCGGCCATGACGTCCAGGGCATCGCCCAGACAGGCACCGGCAAGACTGCCGCCTTTGCCCTTCCCATCCTCCATCGTCTGCTGTCCGAGCGGAAGCATCCGGGCAAGAAGGGCACGCGCTGCCTGGTGATGGCGCCGACCCGCGAACTGGCCAGCCAGATCGCCGAAAGCTTCCGCAGCTACGCCGCCGGGTCGCCGATTCGCGTGGCGCTGATGTTCGGCGGTGTGCCGAAGCCGAAGCAGGCACGCGCCCTGGATAACGGGGTGGACGTGCTGGTGTGCACGCCGGGCCGCCTGCTCGACCACATGAACGACCGCGCCGTGAACCTCGGCAATGTCGAAGTGCTGGTGCTGGACGAGGCCGACCACATGCTCGACCTCGGCTTCATCGTGCCGATCAAGAAGATCGTGTCCTACATTCCCAAGCAGCGGCAGACGCTGTTCTTCTCGGCCACCATGCCGAAGGAGATCGAAAGCCTCGCCTCCGCCCTGCTGCGGGACCCGGTGCATGTCGCCGTCACCCCCGTCGCCAAGACGGCCGACCGGGTCGAGCAAACCGTCGTGTTCGTGGAGGCGCCGCGCAAGCGGGCCCTGCTGGCGCAGATCCTCAAGCGCAAGGAAATGGGCCGCACGCTCGTCTTCACGCGCACCAAGCATGGCGCCGACAAGGTCGTGCAGCACCTCGAGGCATCCGGCCAGCGCGCCGCCGCGATCCATGGCAACAAGAGCCAGGGCCAGCGGGAGCGGGCTTTGGCCGCGTTCAAGAACGGCAGCGTGTCCGTGCTGATCGCCACCGACATCGCCGCGCGCGGTATCGACGTGGACGGCATCACCCACGTCATCAACTTCGACCTGCCGAACGTGCCGGAGAGCTACGTCCACCGGATCGGCCGCACGGCGCGCGCCGGACATGCCGGGACGGCGATCAGCTTCTGCGACGCGACCGAGCGGGCGCATTTGCGCGGCATCGAGAAGCTGATACGTACCCGCCTGCCGGTGGCAGAGCCGGACGCTTTGGCCGCCTGAGCCTAACGATTCGCTAATCGGGCTAGGGCAAGGTCACCGGAGGAGTTCCGCCGATGGCCTTGCCCTTTTCGTTTGGACAGTCTTTTGGCCGCCGCGCCGTCCTCGCATCGGCCGCCGCGTCCATTGTCGCTCCTGCCGCCGCGTCCGCGCCCACATCGCAGCCCGAACCTGGGCTCAACCAGCGGGCGATGGCCGGCAACAGGTTTTACGGCGCCGCCATCGCCGACCACATCCTCGCTGACGACCGCGCCTACATGGACCATGTCCGCGCCGAGTGCGGAGTCGTCACCGGTGAGACCGCGTTCAAATGGGGAGAGCTGCGCCCCAAGCCGGACGTCTGGAACTGGAAGCCCGCCGACGCCTTGATGGGCTACGCGGCCCGGCGCGGCATCCAGGTCCGCGGCCACACGCTGCTGTGGCATGAGCACAACCCGAAATGGCTGGTGGACGAGATCAACCCCGGCAATGCCGAGCGGCTGCTGACCGCGCACATCCAGGCCGCGACGGCGCATTGCCGCAACCGCGTGATCCACTGGGATGTGGTAAACGAAATCCTGGAGCCTGCCGACAAGAAGCCGTTCGGCCTGCGCGACACGCTCTGGTACCGCGCGCTCGGGCCCGAGCTGGTGAACATCGCGTTCCACGCCTGCGCCGAGTCCGATCCGCAACCGCTGCGCTGCATCAACGATTACGGCATCGACTACACCTGGCCGGAGCATGAGCAGAAGCGGCAGGACATGCTGGCGCTGCTCTCCCGCATGAAGGCTCAGAACGTGCCGGTGGAGGCGCTTGGCATCCAGGCGCATCTCGAAGCCGGGGTGAACGATCTGGACCAGGGCGTGCTGGCCAAGTTCTGCAGCGACGTGGCGTCACTCGGCCTGAAGATCGTCATCACCGAGTTGGACGTCCGGGACAACCGGGTCGGCGGAGACGTGGCGGTGCGCGATGCCGCGGTGGCCAGCCATGCCCGCGCCTATTTGGACGCGATGCTCAGTTGCCCCGCGGTGATGGGCGTCCTGACCTGGGGCTTGTCGGACCGGCGGACCTGGCTGGACGACACCCTGCCGCGCAGCGACAAGCTGCCGCAGCGGCCGCTCCCGCTCGATGCGGACCTAAAACGCAAGCCGTTCTGGGATGCCATCGCCGCGGCGTTCGCGTCGGCGCCCGCCCGGGCCTGACCACAAGCCGGGTCATCAGCACGGCATCAGCGTGAGCCTTCAGGAGCGGGCGGCAATCACCAACTGCATGCCCTCGCGTGCCACGATCGTTCCGGGCAGGCACCTGGCGGCGGACGCTCCAATCGCGTCCATCGTCGCGTCGTCATGGCTGGGGTCGTGGTGGAACAGCACCAGTCGCCTCACGCCCGCTTGTTTCGCGAGCCGGACCGCGGCCTGCCACGTCGAATGGCCCCAACCATGCCGGCCGTTGTATTCGAGGTCGGTGTAGCTGGCGTCGTAGATCAGGACGTCGGTCCCAGCCGCAAACATCACCAGCCGCTCATCCAGCCCCGAAGGCGGATGCTCCGTATCGGTGATGTAGCAAACGGACGCACCGCGCCAGCCCAGCCGGTAACCAGTGGCCTCTCCGGGGTGGCATAGTGGAATACTGGACACGGCGAGACCCGGGTGAAGTTCGAAGGCGTCACCTGCGGAAAAATGCCGGAAGCGCAGGTCCGCCAGGAAAGCAGCCTCCAGGTCCGGCATGAGGGGCGGCCGCCATATGATACTGAGCGCCTCGCGCAAATCGTCCGGCCGAGCGAAATGGCCGGCCCAGATCCGAAGCGTCGCCTGCGGCTGATACATCGGGGCGAAAAACGGCAGGCCGCCAATGTGGTCCAGGTGCAGATGGCTCAGCAGGATGTCGGCATCGACGGCCACGCCCGAGCCGTCCGAGGCCGCGGCCAGCGCCGTGCCCAGGGCGCGCGCGCCGCTTCCCGCGTCCAGAATCACCAGATGCGGGCCGCAACGCAGCTCCACGCAGCACGTGTTGCCGCCATAGGCCACGGTCGCCGGCCCGGGGCTGGGCAGGCTGCCACGCGTTCCCCAGAACCGCAGCGCCATGGCATCGGCCGTCGTGACCTGGCCGGCACGACCGGCGGCGGCTGTGACGCTCTCCGCAGGATGGCGGCGATGCTCCCGGCTCAACTACGTCTCCCGCTGCGACCACCCGGGCTGGTCCTTTGCGACCTTTGGCAGGTCCCGGGCGAGCCGCTGTATTGCCCGATAACGCGGGGACAAAACCATCTAAAACGTTACGACTCCGGTATTCTACTTAGCGGGCCGCTCCATGGAGCACCTTGTGCGCGCTCAGCAGCCGCTCGCTTAGGAAATCGATCAGCGCCCGGACCCGCGCGGGCCGCAGCATGCCGGGCGGTGTCACGAGGTGCAGCGCAGTTGGCGCAAACTGCCACTCCGGCAGCAACTCCAGCAGGTCGCCAGCCTGCAGCGCCCGCGAGACGAGGAAGTCGGGCATCAGCGCCACGGCAACGCCCGCCACCAGCGCCGGCACAGCCACGTCCCCATTGTCCGTCTGGAACCGGAACCGGCCCGTCATCCGCACGCTGGCGTCGCCCTCGCGCGGGTGGCGGAACTGCCAAACCGGGGGCGAGGTCAAATGCGTGAAGATCAGCGCCGGGTAGGACTGTAGATCGCGCGGATGCCGCGGCGTGCCGTGTTGCATCACGAACCCCGGCGACGCCACCAGCCGCATCGCAATCGGGTAAAGTTGACGCGCCCGCAACGCCGAATCGCTCAGTATGCCGATGCGCAACGCGAGATCGAGGCCTTCCGCGATGAGGTCCACCCTGCGATCGGTGAGCTGCAGGTCGAGCGCCACATGCGGATAGAGGGCGAAGAACTCGGGCAGGATCGGCCCGAGGGTCTGAATGCCGAAGGAGAGCGGGGCGGTCAGCCGCACCATTCCCCGCGGCTCCCGGGTTTGTTCGGTGGCCTCCTCCTCCGCCGCCTCGCCCTCTTCGAGGATGCGCCGTGCCCGGTCCAGCGAAGCGCGCCCGCTCTCCGTCAGCGACACCCGGCGGGAACTGCGATGGAACAGCGGCGCCCCGAGCCGCGCCTCCAGCCGGGTCAGCGCTTTGGAGACGGTCGCCTTCGACATCGAAAGCTCCACTGCGGCGCGGGAGAACGAACCGAGTTCGGCCACCCTCGCGAAAATGGCCCAGGCTTCGAAATCAGGCAGGTTCGGCATGACGTTTTCGGAAACAATGGTTTTCCATCGTAGCTGTTTCAGGCCCGGTGAACAGCGCCCATGTTGCGCTTCAGGATGTCCATTGGGAGGAGTGACGATGATAGAAGTCCGGCCATTCGATGGCCTCGGTCGCGCCGACCACGGCTGGCTCGACGCCAAGCACCATTTCTCGTTCGGCAGCCACCATGACCCGGCGCGCCTCGGCTGGGGCAGTCTGCGCGTCTGGAATGACGACACGATCGCGCCCAAGAGCGGTTTCCCGCCGCATCCGCATGCAGACATGGAGATCGTGACCTACGTCCGCGAAGGCGCGATCACACATGAAGACAATCAGGGCAACCGCGGCCGCACCGAGGCTGGCGACGTGCAGGTGATGTCGGCCGGCACGGGGATCCGCCACTCGGAGTTCAACCTGGAGGACTCGGCGACCCAGATCTTCCAAATCTGGATCACCCCCGCCAGCACCGGCGCGGCGCCCTCCTGGGGTGCGCGGCCGTTCCCGAAGGGCGAGCGCTCCGGCCGGTTCGTGGCGCTTGCGAGCGGCATGCACGGTGATGGCGACGCCTTGCCGATCCGGGCGGACGCCCGCGTTGCCGGCGCATCGCTGAAGGCCGGCCAGACCACCACGTATGACCTCGCGGCCGGTCGCCACGCCTATTTGGTGCCGTCCACCGGACGCATCGAAGTGAACGGTGTCCCCGCGCAAACCCGAGACGGCGTGGCCGTTCGGGATGAGGCGACACTGACCATCAAGGCACTCGAGGACGCCGAAATCGTCCTCGTTGATGCCGCTTAACAGAGGAGGTTTCTATGGCAAAAGTATTGGTGCTTTACTACTCGACCTATGGCCATGTGGAGCAGATGGCGAACGCCGTCGCCGAGGGTGCACGTGAAGCCGGCGCCACAGTGGACATCCGCCGCGTGGCCGAAACTGCGCCGGAGGATGTCGCGCGTAACTCGCACTTCAAGCTCGACCAGGCTGCGCCCATCGCGACCGTCGCCGAACTGGAGAGCTACGACGCGATCATCGTCGGCAGTCCGACCCGGTATGGCCGCATGACGTCGCAGATGGCGAGCTTCCTCGACCAGACCGGCGGCCTATGGTTCCGCGGCGCGCTGAACGGGAAAGTCGGCGCCGCCTTCACCTCCACCGCCAGCCAGCACGGCGGACAGGAGACGACGCTGATGGCGATCATCACCAACCTGCTGCACCTCGGCATGACGGTCGTAGGCTTGCCCTACTCGTTCCAGGGGCAGCTGAAGCTGGACGAGGTCACCGGCGGCAGCCCTTACGGCGCCAGCACGATCGCGGCCGGCGACGGTTCCCGCCAGCCGACGGAGAACGAACTCGCCGGCGCGCGCTTCCAGGGCAAGCACGTGGCGGAGGTGGCTGGGAAGATATTTGGATAACAAGCCCTCTCCCTTGGGCAGAGGGTTGGGTGAGGGGCCGGCCACGGCGACCGTCCGCGTGGGCCCCTCACCCCGCCCCTCTCCCCGAGGAAGAGGGAGACGCGACATCAAAGGTTTCCCCTAATGCCGATGCCAAACGCTCCACACTCGCAGACCAGTCCGGCACGGCGTTCGTAATCGGCGGGGGATCACGCCAGAGGCTCTCGACCGCCGCGGCCAGCGACGCCGGGTCAACGTCGCATAGCCGCGCACCCGGGGCGCCGGCCAACTGCTCGGCCAGGCCGCCGACGCGGGTGGAGACGACCCAGCGGCCGGCGGCGAGGGCCGCGGCGGCGACGCCGCTTTGGCTGGCTTCGCGGTGGGACAGGACCAGCGCGTCCGCCCAACCCAACAGGGCGCCGACCTCCGTCTCGGGAACCCAGCGGTTCTCGACGGTCACGTCCGGCAACCGGCGCAAAGCATCCAATTCCACACTTTCCGGCCCGGCGCCGACGATGCGTATCTCGAAATGCCCGGGCGGCAGCAACGCCAGCGCCGCGGCCAGCAGGTCGAGGCCCTTATAGGGCAGCAACCGCCCGAAACTCAGCAACCGCAGCCGGCCGCCATGGGCCATCGGCGGGTTCGCCGGGCGGCCGTAATCGAGCGGAGACAGCCGGCTCAGCAGCAACGGACGCCCCGCCGCGACTGGCCCAAGTTGCGCAGCCACGTGTTTGCTCAGCGCCACCAGCGCGCTCGCCCGGCGCAGCAGGCGGCGCTGCAGCACGGCCTGCATCGGCAGGATGTCGCCGGGGTGCAGGGTCGCGTCGTGCACCGCGACGGCGTAGGGCACGCCTGCGTGCCGCAGGGCCGACACCATCAGCAAGTCGAGCGGGGCGGGCATCGCGCACAGCGCACCGTCCAGCCGCAGTTCCCGCAAGCGGCGCGCCAGGGCGGGCGCTGCGAACGGGATGCCGGCCAGACGCCATGCCCAGCCCGCCAGCCCGCGATAGGTCGGCACGGGCAGGTCGCAGTCGGGCAGGCCGCCCTCCATGATCTCCGCACCGTCCGACAGCGACAGCACCACCGACACGCCGGGCACCTGACGCAACGCGCGGGCCAGTTCCAGCGCGTAGCGCGGCCCGGCGCCGCGCCGGCCCCATTGCCACACCAGCAGCCTCATAGGCCGATATCGTGCAGCGCAGCCGCCAGCTTGGCGGGGCCGAGGTCGCGCCGAGCCGCCGCCTGCGCGCGCATCCCCAGCGCGTGCCGGGCCTCGGCATCGTCCGCCAGTCGCGTTAGCTGCGCGGCCGCCACGCCAACATCCGCCTCTGCCCAGACCGCGCCCGGTGCCTCAAACACGTGGCGCGGATCGACGGCCGGGACCAATCGGTACGGCACCAGCGCGGCCGTGTCCGCGCTGGTGAAGTCGGTGTTGCCGGACCAATTGGTCAGCACGACGGCACGGCCCAGCAGCATGCCTTCGGCCGGCACCAGCCCGAAGCCCTCGCTGCGGTGTAGCGACAGCACGATGTCGG
>CAZZVB010000042.1:0-23538 GCA_964657445.1 uncultured Burkholderiaceae bacterium
GGCAGGGTCTGCACCAATCCGTACCAGAACAGCAACTGCAGCAGCACGGGGATGTCTCGCAACACCTCAACGTAAAACCCGCAAAGCTTGCTCACGAGCCAGTTCTTGGACAGGCGGCCGATGCCGATCAGCGTACCCAGGATGGTCGTCAAGACGACGCCAACGACAGCAACCTTGAGGGTATTGAGGATGCCGATGATCAGCGCATCGCCATAGGTGCTGACCGCCGGGTCGTAGTCGAACAGATGCTCGCCGATCGGGATGCCGGCGTTGCGGGCCAGGAAGGCAAATCCGGTCGCGATGTGCCGCGCCTCAAGGTTCCGGTTCGTGTTGTGAACGAGGTAGGCGACGATCGCGACCAGCCCACCAACGACCACGACCTGCCAGACGATGTTGCGGAATGTCGGGTCCGACCAAGACAAGCGCATGCGCCGCTTGGGGGCGGCACGGGCTGCGCTCAGGCGGGGGTCGGCGACGGCACCGGACATTTCGGGCATCCTTGTCGGCGGGCACCCTCGGCCCGCGCATGGCTGTCATACTTCGGCAGCATTACCCCATGCAAATGCTCACGGTGCCGCCCGTCAAACGAAAACGCCGTCCCCAGAGTGGGAACGGCGCATCCGTAGGCAGGCCAGCGTGAAACGGCTTAGCGGATGGGCGGAGCGTACTGCAGCCCGCCCTTGTTCCAAAGATTATTGATGCCGCGCGGCACACCGAGGACGGTGATGTTGCGGTCCCAGACCTCACCGAAATTGCCGACCTGCTTGATGATGTTGTAGGCCCACTTGTTGTCGATCCCGAGCGACTTGCCCATGTCGCCCTCAAGGCCCAGCAGACGGCGGATTTCCGGGTTCGTGCTCGTCATCATGCTATCGACCGTCTTGCTGCTGACGCCGTCTTCCTCGGCGGTGAGCTGGGCGTAGTGCGCCCACTTCACGACGTCGAAGAACTTGTCGTCACCCTTGCGCACCATCGGGCCCAGAGGCTCCTTGCTGATGATTTCCGGCAGCAAGGTCAAATCCGTCGCTTTGGGGCCCTGTGTGAAGCGGAAGCCGGCCAGCGCCGAACTGTCAGTGGAATAGCTGTCGCAGCGGCCTGACAGGAACGCGTTCTGGATCTCGTTGATGTCCTGGATCTCGACCGGGGTGAACTTGATCTTGTTGTTACGGAAGTAGTCGTCGATCGCCAGCTCGGTGCTGGTGCCGGGCTGCACACAGACGGTCGCGCCGTCCAGCTCTTTGACCGACTTTACGTTCGCGGCCGTCTTCACCAGGAAGCCGGTGCCGTCGTAGTAATTCACGTCCGCAAACTCGAGGCCGAGGCTGCCTTCGCGGCCCAGCGTCCAGGTTGTCTCGCGAATAAGCACGTCGATTTCGCCGGATTGCAGTGCCGTGAACCGGTTGATCGTTGTCGTCGGGCTGAAACGGACCTTGTTGGCGTCGCCCAGGACAGCTGCTGCGACAGCGCGGCAATCGTCGGCGTCGATGCCCTTGATGACGCCTTGGCTGTCCGCCAGCGAGAACCCGGCGACGCCGGTGGAGACGCCGCAGACCAACTGGCCGCGGGCGCGGATGGCGTCGAGCGTGGCGGAACCAGACCCTTGCGCGTGCGCGCCGGTCGCTGCCGCAAGGCCGATTGCGAGCGCGGCAGCGCCGGCCGCCTTGAATCCGATCATCGATTATCCCCCAGGTTTCATGCAGATCAGCTCTGCGTGAACGGTTGCATTGCTGCGAAATTAACCAGAGTCAATGGCGCCGGAGCCCGCTTGCCGCAGCCCGGCTTTTCCGCCATCGCATCCTATGATGCTGCATCTGATGAAGCTGAGTGTGGGAACGCGCGATCTGGCCGACATGCGGGAATGGCAATCCGAACGGCTGCGCAACAGCCCGCCGTTGCGTCACTTGACCCGGCATCTTCCGCGGCGCGCAGCCGAGATCTTGGAAGGCGGCTCGATCTACTGGGTGATCGCCGGTATCCTTTCGGTTCGCCAGCGCATCGTCGCGATCGAGCCATCGGTGCGGCAGGACGGCAGCGCGTGCGCGGCCCTCGTGCTCGATCCTAGGTTGGTGACCACGCGCGGCCGCCCGGTCAAAGCCTTCCAAGGCTGGCGCTACCTGAAGGCCGATGAGGCGCCGCCCGACCTAGACGCCACCTCGGACGAGGCGGCGTTGCCAGAGGACATGGCGCAGCGCCTGCGCGAGCTCTGCCTGCTATAACCGCCGCCGCAGCCTTGGCGGCACCGGTGGCGCGTTGGCCGCCAACAGCGTCAAGAGCGCGGTCAGAATATCGGCCGGCGCGGGTGGGCAGCCGCGCACCAGCAGGTCCACCGGCAGAGTGCCGCCGATCCCGTCCAGCACGGCGTAGCAACCCTTGAATACGCCGCCATCGATCGCGCAGTCGCCAATGGCAACGACCCACTTTGGCGAAGGCATTGCGGTGTAGGCTTGCAGCAGGGCGCCGCGCATGTTTCGCGATAACGGCCCGGTCGCCAGCAACACATCGGCCTGCCGCGGGCTAGTCACGAAGCGCAGACCAAACCGGTCGAGTCCATAGATCGCGCCATCCAGGGCGGACAACTCGCTTTCGCATCCGCCGCAACCGCCGGTGGGAACGTGCAGCAGGGCCAGGCTACGGCCTAGCCGCGTTTGCGCCGCAGCATCCAACCGGGCCGCCAGTTCAAGCACAGGCTCCTCCGGCGGTGCGGCGACCGGCTCTCCCATCGGACGCAGCTTCAAAGGTCCACTCCCGAGCGGGCGCAGGCGAACGACCAGTCGATAAGGCTCAGATCCTCGACCCTCGCGCCGATGCAGGCGGCTTCCTGCAGCGGCCATAGCCGCCAGCTTGGGTCGGCCGCAAAGGTACTGGCTATAATCCCGCCATCGAGCCGCAACCAATGCCAGATTGCGCCTCGCGGGCCCTCGGCGACCGCCAGGCCTTCACCGCTACCCGGGGGCAAGGACTGGCCGATGCCGCCAGGCGGTAAGCCCCGCAGCCACTCGTTCAGCAATGCAATGCTCTCACCGATCTCCAGCAGACGCTGCCGCAGCCGGGCCGCGACGTCTCCGGCGCTGTCGATCGGGCCGCCGAGCACCTGGTATGGCGGATAGCCGGGTATGTGCCGCGCATCGATTGCAAGCCCAGCGGAACGCGCGACGATTCCAGCCGGGGCGTAGACGGCCAACGCTTCTGCGGGGACGACGCCGATCCCTTCGCCGATCCTGCGGAGCGCCTTGGTCAACCTCGGCAAATCGCCGGACAGCGCAGATGCCCGGTCGAGAAGAACTGTCTCGCCACCCGAGGGCAGGTCCACAGACAGTCCACCCGGCACCACGCAATCCATCAGGATGCGATGACCGAATACTGCCGCGGACACGCGCAGCATGTGCTCGCGGTGCCAGCCGAACTGGGCTTCCGACGGACAGCACGCAGCCAGAGCACTCAAATGCGCGGTAATCCGCTCCCATTCCGACATTACGCTCCGCAGCAGCAATGCCCGCAGTGAGACTTCAACGCGAAGCGCGGCCTCTGTGGCCCGGGCGAAGGCGAGCGAATTAGCCACGGTCGCGTCCGCGGAAAGCCGGGCGGCAAATCGGGCCGCTGCGCGCGGGGACTTGCCCCGCATCAACAGCAGCGCGCCCTTGTGCGCATAGCCGAGACGGGCCTCCGCCGATCGGACGCGGACGCCATCGGTTCCCACGCGTAGATGCGCCGGCTCGGCAGGGATGCCGGGAACGGGGCCGATCGGCACCTGCATCAGTTCTAGGGAAATCGGCCGGAATACCGGTTCCGCCGGCGTCTCGGCCAGCCCAGGCCGCGGGTGCAGCGGCCGGGTCAGCCCCCATTGGCCGTGATCAAGCCACGGCCGGGTGTCGGCGGCCGTGTCGGCAGCGTGGCCCCAAAGGTCATGCACCATGCGTTCGAGCGCTGCCGCGGATGGGAATTGCGGCGACAGAGCGAAGTAGCGTCCCTCCCGCACGGCTGAAGATGCCAACAGCGGCTGCCCCGCGAGATCCGAGAACAATGCGTGGACCTCAGCCGTATCCGCCCAGAAGGCATGCAACACGACGTCGTCGGGCTGCAATGCCGCCCATTGATCCGGCGGCAGCACCGCGCGCGCAATCGGTTGGCAGGCAACCTGCGCCGCAGCGCGGATCACAGCCGCCGAACTCATCGCGCGCTTGCCGCAATACCCTGCAGCCAGGCCACGGCGCCGGACGGCATGGCCCAGCTAGCGAGCAGGGTGACGGCGAGGCCGGCCCAGCCGACCGGGACCGCCGGGCCACCGGGCAGCATGCGGGGAAGCTGGCGCAGTGACATCGCCACGAACAGCAACCAAAGCGCCGAGCCCGCGACGAAGAACAGCCAGCCACGGCCGGCCGCTTCCGATAGCAATGGCAGCGCGGCGGCGAAGACGCCCAATGGCGGCAGCCCTGCCAATGCCGCCTGGCCGAGCACCGCGGGCCATGACCCAGTCCCCGCCGCTGTCAGCGCGAGGCATCCCAGCGTCAGGTATAACAGCGATCCGGCCGTCGCCGCCGCTCCCCCCAGGCCGAAGCCGGCCAGCACTGCGCCGCACAGGGCGATCAACGACGCCGGCACCCTGCCGGTGCTCGCCTGGCCGCGCACGCAGAGCGATGCCGTCAGCAGCAGCGCGCCACCCACCGCGACTAGAAGCCCGCCGGGCGCCAAGGCGTGGCTGTTGCCATCCAGCACGCCGCGCAGCCGCAGGATGCTCACGAGCCACACGGCAGCGAGCGGCCCGGACAGCATCGTCAAGGCCCGCGGGAGAGCCACGTTTGTCAGCCCGGCCCAAAGCGGTAACGCCAGTGTCGCGCACGCCAAGCCCAGCGCTGTGACGGTGACGCCGACCCCGAGCGCCGATGCTGATCCGCCGATCTGGGCTGTCGCGAGGCCGCTCCAACTTTGCGCCGCCCAGCCCGCCACAGGCGCTAGGCCCAGCGCCAGGCACGCGACCCCAAACACGGCCAGCCCGAGCCCGATTGCGACCAACAACAGAAGTGGCCCGGTGCGCGAGACGCCGACGACTGCGGCTAGGCCAGCACCGCTTGCCGCCACAACCGTCAGCATCGCGCTGTCAGCCAGCAGGGCCAGGTTGATCAAGCCGACCATCGCCGGGGTGAACAGGTTGCCTGCCGCGCCCTCCAGCGCATCGGCGAGGCTGGCCATCAGCCAGGCAAAGCCGGTGAGCAGCGCGACATGTACCGCCAACGGATCAACCAGCAGCCATCCTCCCAAATCGTCGCCGAGCCAGGGAAGCATCCACACCAGCGCGAAGGTCAGAGCCGCCGTGGCCGGGGCAATTGCGGGCTGGTCCGGCAGCCACTGCCGGAGTGCTGCCAGCAGCAGCGGCACGACGATGCACGCGGCAGCAATCACCCTCGAAGCCTAAGACCGGGGACCGATCCGCCCATAGCTGTGATAGCCACCACTGACAGCGCAAGCGCCGCCACACTTCGCATTGGCAAATCAGGCGTCAGGACAGCCATAAGAAGGCCACCGTTCAAAACGCAAAGCGTGCCATGCAGCGCCGATTCCTTGCCAGTTGCGGCCAGCAATCCAACCAACACCACAGCGAGCGGAAGCGCCACGATCTCTGATGGCGCGGTGATCATCGCCAGCACGATGACGGCTAAGCCAGCGCCTAGGCGCAACACAGGACTGGTCCGCGACGGCTCCGAGCCATATTTGGATCGATGCAACATGACTCCTTGGGCAGCAACGGAGGCACATGCAACGGCCAATTCCAGATCCGACTGCACCACGGCTTGCAGCAAGGCCGCAGCGCCCACGGACGCATACTGGGCGGAACAGATGTGCCGCCGCCAGTGGCCATTGGCGAGCAACCCGAGGCTCAGCAACAAGACGATGACGCTCAGCAGCTGCGTCGACCCTGTCAGCACCGCTGTCAAACCAGTGCTTCGCCAGCGAATAGCAACACCGCCGACAGCAACGACAGCATCAACGCCGATCCCAACACCGGCACAACCGCCCTGGCCCCAGCCCGCTTCACGGCGAAACTGGCCGCTGTGCAAACGGTCCCGAGCAAGACGAGCTTGGCCGGCCACACCAGCAGACCGACAAGCCAGACGCCGATGCCCGCATCCGCATCCGCAAGCCCAAACGGCATCACCAGCAATGCCAGCACCGAAAGCCACACCACCCGGCGTAATGCCCTGGTGAGCTGGGCGGCAACTGCACGCCATCCCGAGTATTCGGCAAGGTCCTCGGGCAGGTCGGCGTCGATGACAACCAGCACGGCCGCGATCGCAACCGCCACCATAAAGAGTGGCACACCAGGCTCGCCCGCTTCGCGCAATTGGCCTGCAGCGGCATCGAGGTTGGTCGTCCCGGTCAGCAGCGCCAAGGTCAGAGCGGCAATCAACATAACTGGTTGCGCCCAGGTGAGGGTCCGCGCGACGCCGAGCGCTGGAAAGCTGCCCTGCCCCGTGGCGGTATCGACTGCCGCCAGCGCGGTGAGTGTTTGGCTCAGCAGGAGCAAGCCCACGATCACAAGAAGATCGGCCACCGATGCTGTTGTCATGCCGCGTGTAAAGCTCGGCACCAGCAGCGCGGCAACGCAGGTGATGACGAGTTGGATTGCAGGCGACGCCTCGAACAGAACCGAAGCTGACTCGGACACGACAGGACGTTTACGCAACAAGCGCTGCCAGTCGCGGATCGGCTGCAGCAGGGGCGGACCTATGCGGCCACCGACCCGGGCAACGATTACGGGCGTGATGCAGGCCATCGTTACGGCGGCCAACAGCAGCAACATCGCGTGAAGCACCAGCGCCGCAAAGCCTGCCAATAACGTCAAGCCGGCCCGGCTACGGCGACCAGCACGAGGAGTGTTATCAAGATGGCGAACACGGCGAGCGGGCCGCGCCCCAAGTCAGTTATCGGCCAACTGCCCTCAAAACGAATAGTGAGCTTCGGCCAAGCAAACGCCCTCTCTGGCAGCGCCGGCATGATGGCGGTGAAGGCGCTGGCGGTGACCTGGGTTGCCGGGTCACCAAACGGCATCCATGCCGGCGGAGCGGCAAAACCACCTTCCCAGGCCGCTGCCGTCTCACTGCTGGCAAGGGCTCCACGACGCAGCAACACAGCGAACACGCACAGCCCGGCAGCTGTCAGCAGCGCCAAGCCCCAGGGTTGATAGATGACGCCCTCTCGCTGAGCTTGCACGCCCAGCCATCCGGGTTGCCTGTCGAAGCCGGTCTTTACTACGGCCGCCGCGGCTTGCGCCGCTACGCGCAAAGCTATCCCTGGAACCAAACCGATCACAGCACATGCTGCGGCCAGACCGAGGATCGCGTAACGATGCATGCCCTCGACCTCCTCTGCCGCCGCGGCGCGCGGCGTGCGAGGGCGGCCGAGGATGGCCGTCCCGGCGCGGATGACCGCCGCCGTCCCCAACCCGGCCGATAGCGCCAGCAGCAGGATCGCCAGCAGCATCGTGATCTGCAACGGCCAGCCGCCGATGCGAGGTGTTGCAAACAGCGCCTGCAGCAGCATCCATGCGCCAGGGAAGCCGGCGCTTAGTGGCGCCAAACCCAGGCCGAAAGCCGCCACAGCCATTGCCGCCGCGGTCCTGGGCATGGTTCGCGCCACTCCGCCCAGCCGGTCCAGCGTGTCAGTGCCCGCCCCGGTAAAGATAGCCTGTGCCGACATGGCGGCCAGGCTCAGCACCAGCGTCATGATCAGGGCCTGCAGCATCGCACCCCCGAGCGCCAAAGCCTCCAACGACAATAGGTCCACGCTGCGAGCAATGACCGCAACAGCCAAGCCGCTCAGCACCCATCCCGCCTGCTGCACTGTGAGTCCACCGATCAGCCCCGACAGCGATGAAGCCCGCATTGCCGCGCGGGCGCCGAGCAGCGCCGTGAGACCAGCCACGGCCAACATCGGGAGACCCCACCAACCTGGCGCGGCAAGACCGGACAGGTCGATCAAGACGCGCGCGAGGCCGTAGATGATGACCAGCCCCGCCTGAAGCGGGAGCGTGCCAGGCTCAATGGCAGACAACCACCTGGCGGCTAGCGTGCCACCAGCCAGCATCAGCACGATCATGCCAAATACCCGCCACCCCTCCGGCGGCGACGCCTTGATGGCGTCGAATGCGCCGGAAGATCCGTGCGAGAGCACAGCGGCTCCAAGGCCAAGCAGCACCAAGCCCGCGAACGGGACGGGACGCAGCCCAAGGCCAGTGAACACCGTTACGAGCGCCAACCCGGCCGCCAGAGTGGCGCTATCCCCGGCCAGCAAGGTCAGCAGGATGGATGCGTTCAACGCCGCGGCATTGGTGCTGACAGCACGGGTCGTGAGCGGCCAGTTGGTCAGGAATCCTGCAGTCATCGGCAGCAAGACAAAGAACGCGCCCAAGGGATCGAGCGCCAGCCGGCTTCGCGCCAAGCCCAGCCCGATTGGTAGGACAAGCTGGGCATGAACGCCCGCTTCGAGCGCACCAGCAGCGACCAAGATAGCCATCAGCGTCAGAGCAGCCGTTGCAGCCGGGAGCGCGCCGGCTGGCAAGGCCGCCGAGGCGATCGCAAGCAAGAAAAGCATCGCCATGACGCCGCCCAGCGCGGGCAGCCACAGCACGTCGAGCATCAGAGCATCTCGAGGGGTTGGCGGCTGCGCGGTGGGGGGAACGCCTTATCGATGACAGCCAAGTCGTCGCGAGAAAGCGTGATCTGCGCCGCAGCCGCGTTCTGCCGGACATGCTCCGCGACGGAGGATTTCGGGATCGTGATGATGCCCGGCAGCCGCATCGACCATGCAATCGCCACTTGGGCCGCCGTTGCGTTATGACGCGCCGCAATCTCCGTCAGCACAGGATGTCTTAACAGCGGACCCCCCTGCCCCACGGGAGAATAGGCCATCACTGGGAGATGATGTTTGGCGCAATACGGTAGAAGGTCGAATTCAACCCCGCGTGCCTGCAGATTGTAGAGCACTTGGTCAGTCGCGACTCCCCCGGACGCCAGTGACTTCAGATCGTCCACGTCGAAATTCGATACGCCCCAACGCTGGATCTTGCCCGCCGCTTGCAGACGCTCGAAGCACTCGACCGTTTCGCTCAGGGGCGTACTGCCACGCCAATGCAAGAGGTATAGGTCCAGCCGGTCGGTTCCCAGCCGCCGAAGGCTCGCGTCACAGCTCCGTTCCATAGCGCGCCGGTTGGCGTTCTGCGGATAGACTTTGCTGACAAGGAAGACGTCGTCCCGGCGCCCCGCGATCGCTTTTCCGACAACCTCCTCCGAGCGCCCGTCAGCATACATCTCGGCGGTGTCGATGAGCGTCATGCCAAGATCGATGCCGAGCCTTAGCGCATCGGCTTCTGCGGCGGGTGAGCGATGGTTTTCACCCATATGCCAGGTGCCTTGGCCGATGGCGGGGACCTCCGCCCCATCGGAAAAGCGAACCGTCGTCAAGCAGCCGGCACCATGGCGCTGCGCAGCAAGTCCGGCAATTCCGCCAGAGAATGGATCAGCACCGCCCCGGCGCCCCGAAGTTTGGGATCGTCGCCCCGCGGCGCCAAGCCGACACATGCCATCCCCGCCTCCCGCGCTGCCACCGCTCCGGGAACGCTATCCTCAACGACGAGGCACGCGCCAGGGGACACCCCGGCCGCCGCCGCCGCGTGTAGGAACACATCTGGAGCAGGTTTGCCGCGCGCGACATCGCGAGCGCTGTGGATCCGGCCAGCGACAAGCGGCGTCATCGCGATCCGGTCGAACTTGACGGCCATCTCTTCATGCGAGGAGTTGGAGGCGATCCGGTATGGCAGCCCCAGCGCCGCGGTTGCCGCCAAGACCTCATGTGCCCCCGCGATCGCCTCAACTTCATCCGCCAGCATCTGGATCATGCGCTCACGAAGCTGGTTGACCCAGCCATGAGGCACCGGACGACCAATATGCGGCTCGATAACTGCCGGTATATCCGACAAGCGCCGGCCGACGAACAGCTCGCAACTTTCCTCCGTCGTCATCGGCCAGCCCAGGGCCGTAACCTCTTGGGCGACCAGCCGGTTGGAAGGGCCCTCGCTATCCACCAGCACGCCATCACAGTCGAAAATGACGAGTTGCAGCGGCAGCCGGGTCAAACAACCGCCTCCAGCACCTTCTCGACCGCAGGCTGGCCTGCCCGGGCATGCGGGCAGTCAAGGTGCTCTCGCGGGCATGTCCGCCCGCCGGCCCAACTGCAAAGGCCCGGCCCACGACGGCGGCTATTGCGAACCACGCCCGCCAGACTTTCGATGAAAGCCGCGTCCGAGTTCTGAGCGGGAGCCCGGAAATAGCCCGGAACGCCTTTGTGCTCGGCCAGCTCCCGGTATTCCACGTCCAGTTCGACCAGGGTCTCCGAATGCTCGGACACGAACGCGATCGGCACCACCAGGATGGCGACCTTATCCTCGGCCGCCTGCTCGATACTGACCTCGGTGCTTGGGTCGAGCCATTTTTGCGGCGTCGCGCGGGATTGGTAACAAATAGTCCAATCGAGGCCCGGTATGGCCAACGCACGGACGGTGGCTGCAACCGTGCGTTCCACCTGAAACTGATAGGGATCGCCCTTTTTGACGATGACTTCTGGCAAGCCATGCGCTGAGAACAGCACCCGGAGCGGTGCCTTGCCGTCTAGCTCCGCCAGCGCAGCATAATAGGCGCGGCGCACGCCTTCAGCAGTCGCAGCCACATACTCTGGATCAGCGTGGTAACAGCACACGGTGGTGACCGGGACGGCAAGCCCAGCCTGGGCCGCGGCATCCCGCCAGGCCGTGAGGGACGATCCGGTCGTGGTGGTCGAGTATTGCGGGTAAAGCGGCAGCAATACGACCTCGTCCGGCGACCAGTCCCGCACCTCTTGCGCAACGGCCGCGCTGAATGGATGCCAGTAGCGCATCGCCACAAAACAACGGACGTCGAATTCGGGGAGCGCCGCTTCGAGCGCTCTTGCCTGTTCCTGGGTCAGGCCCAGCAGCGGCGATCCGCCTCCGAGTATCTCGTAATTGGCGGTGGCCGGCTTCGTTCGCGCATATGCAATGATCCGGGCAAGCAACGGCCGCACGAAGAACGGCACACGCAGGATCGCCGGGTCGCTGAACAGATTGATCAGGAACGGCCGCACCGAAACCGGCTTGTCAGGCCCCCCCAGGTTGAACAGCACAACGGCGAGCCGTGTTTTCTTCATGCCCTCTGACTTGGCGGGCACGTACGCCACGTCAAGCACGACGGATGATCTCCATCAGGCTGGCAACATGCTCGGGCGGGGTTTCCGGTACGATCCCGTGGCCAAGATTGAAGATCGACGGCCGGCCCCGCCAGGCCGCCAGAACGGTTTCGGCAGCCTCCCGCATCGCATCGCCACCGGCGACGAGCACCAGCGGGTCCATGTTGCCTTGCACCGCAACAGATCGCGGGATAGCGGCCGCAGCGATTGCCGGATCGGCCGAAGTATCAACACCGATCGCCTGAACGCCGGTTTTGGCGGCGTATTCCGCCAGCAACGAGCCCGCCTGACGCGGAAAGCCTATGACCGGCAGCGTGGGATGCCGTTCCCGCAATGCGGCCACAATGCGCCGGGTCGGCTCGATCACAAACGCCCGGAACTGCGACGCGGGAAGAACGCCGGCCCAAGAGTCAAATAGCATGACCGTATTGGCGCCATGTTCCACCTGGTTGAGCAGGTAGGTCGTGGTCTGCTGCACCAGCAAATCGATCAGGGCGGCAAAGAGCGGCGGGTCGCGGTAAGCCATTCCCCGGACGGCCGCATATTCTTTCGAGCCGTGGCCTTCGACCATGTAGCAGGCCACGGTCCATGGGCTCCCGGCAAAGCCAATCAACGCGGTGTCCTCGGGTAGCCCGGCGCGGATGCGGCTTACCGCCTGCATGATTGGCCCTGTCACCTCGGCGACGCGCGAGGTGTCCAGCTTGGCGAACGCGGCGGCGTCGCGGATCGGCTCGAGTTGCGGACCCTCACCCTCGGCATAACGCAAGCCCTGCCCGAGCGCGTGCGGCAACATCAGGATGTCGCTGAACAGGATCGACGCATCGAAGCCATAGCGCCGGATCGGCTGCAACGTGACCTCAGTCGCTAACGCAGGGTTCATGCAGAGGTCGATAAAACCCCCTGCCTTGGCCCTCGTGGCACGGTATTCGGGAAGATAACGGCCCGCCTGGCGCATCAACCAGACAGGCGGGGGCCAGACGGGCTCGCCCGAGAGCGCCCGAAGAAAGGAGGATTTCACCCCTCCATCTAAAAGGAAAGAAAGACTCTTAGATAGATGGATCGGTAGTAGGACCCTGTGGACAACGGGGTACAACAGGCTGAGCGACGCAGACCCGGTTCTGTCCACACGAACACCGGCGCGCAAGCTGTTGAACAAGCGATCATTCCCAGGGTTGTCCGGCTATGGAAGCAACGCCTGCCCGATAACGTCCCCGTGAGTACAACAGGGTACCTCTTATCCCCGATATCACCGGCCTAGCACCGAACACCCCTGGCGGACGGAGTTATCCCCGCTATCCTCCCTGTTATGGCAATCGACCGGCTCAACCTTCACCTGGTTTCCGATGCGACCGGGGAGACGCTGAACTCGATCGCCCGCGCGACCGTTTCGCAGTTTGAGCATGCCTCGATCGTGTATCACCGCTGGAGTTTGATCCGGACGCGCTTCCAGCTGCATCGCGTGCTTGAAGGGATCGAGTCGGAGCCTGGCCCCGTGCTCTCGACCCTGTTGGACAGCGGTCTGAGGGAGGAACTCGCCCGTGTCTGCACGCGGCTGGAACTCACCGTCGTCAACGTGCTCGACCCTGTGCTGGGCATGCTTCAGGAAGAACTCGGGGAGACTGCGGCGGCGCGGCCTGGCCGCCAATATGTGCTGGATGCCGATTACTTCCGCCGTATCGATGCCATGCATTTCGTGCTGGCCCATGATGACGGGCAGGCACAAGCCGGTATCGCTGAAGCCGACGTGATCCTAGTGGGCGTGTCTCGATCGTCCAAGACGCCGACCTCCTTCTATCTGGCCAATCGCGGCGTAAAGTCAGCGAACGTGCCGCTGGTGCCGGGTCTGCCCGACCCGCCGGGCTTAGCGGAGCCACGCTGCCCGGTGATCGGCCTGACCTTGGACCCAGTGGCGCTCATCGAAATCCGCCGCCATCGCTTGCGCATGATCGGGCAAGGGGGACCGATCAAGCAGGACAGCACCGAGTATGTCGATCAGGAAGCGGTCAAGCAGGAACTGCTGTGGGCGCGCCGGATTTGCAACCGCCGCGGCTGGCCGGTGATCGATGTGACCCGGCGCTCCATCGAGGAGACTGCGGCCACGGTGCTGCAGCTGATGGAAGCTTGGCACAACCGGCAAAAGCACGGCGCGACCCCGTCGTGACGGCGGCTGGATCGCCGCGGCTGGTGCTCGCCAGCGGATCGGTGACCCGGCGATCGCTACTTGAAGCAGCCGGGGTGGACTTCGTAGTCAAATCTGTGCCGGTCAACGAAACGTCGATCAAACAGGCCTTGCGGGCCGACGGGGTCGATGCGGCCGGTGTTGCCATGGCGTTGGCCGACATCAAGGCCATGAAAGCACGCGACGAAGGCGAGTTGGTGATCGGCGCCGACCAAATCCTGGTCTGCGAAGGCGAGTGGTTCGACAAACCGGTCGATCTACGTGCCGCACGTCAGCACCTGATGAAACTGCGCGGCCGCCGCCACGAGTTGATGTGCGCCGTGACTTGCTGGCGCAGCGGCGACCGGCGCTGGAGTTATTCGGCAACGCCAAGGCTGACGATGCGACCCTTCTCGGACAGCTTCCTCGACCATTATCTCGAACGCGAGGGCGAGGCCGTCCTCAGCAGCGTCGGCGCTTACCGGCTCGAAGGCTTGGGAATGCAGCTTTTCAGCGAGATAGAGGGCGAATACAGCGCCATACTCGGCCTGCCCATGCTGGCGCTCTTGGAGTTCCTACGGAAAGAAGGCGTTTGCTCCACGTGATCAACGCGCTTCGTGGGCATCCAGCGCTTGAGGTTGCCACCTACGCCTTAAGCCCTGCGTTCAACGTACGTAGCGGCTGAACGCCAGATCCTCGTATTCGATGTCCGGCTTTTTGTGGGAGACGAGGTCGGCCAGCACGCGTGCCGAACCGCAGGACATCGTCCAGCCCAGCGTGCCATGCCCCGTATTGAGCCATAGATTGTCGAACCGGGTCGGGCCGATGATCGGCGTGCCGTCCGGTGTCATTGGACGCAGTCCGGTCCAGAACGTGGCCTTTTCGATGTCGCCGCCTTCCGGAAATAGGTCCATCACCGAGTAGGCGAGCGTCTGCCGCCGTGGTTCGGACAAGACCGCGCTGAACCCGGCAAGCTCGGCAGTGCCGCCGACACGGATACGGTCGCCCAACCGGGTGATCGCCACCTTGTATGTTTCGTCCATCACCGTGGAAACCGGCGCTCCGGCCTCGGACTGGATCGGCAGCGTGATCGAATAGCCCTTCACCGGGTAAACCGGTACATCGATGCCCAACGGGTTCAGCAGAGCACGCGAGAAGCTCCCGGTGGCGACGACGAACTGGTCGGCGGTATGCCGCTGGCCGTTCACCACCACGGCGTTGATGCGACTGCCTTCGACCTCAAGCCGCTCGATCGTGACACCGTACTGGAAATCTACGCCTTGTTCCGCAGCCAGGGTGGCAAGCCGCTGGGTGAATTGGTGCGCGTCACCGGTCTGGTCGCCAGGTAGGCGTAGCCCACCGAGGAATACCCCTTTGCTATGCGCAAGAGCAGGTTCTGCTGCAACGCAGCCGGCCGGGTCCAGCACGTCGTAGGGCACACCGCCCTCGTCGAGAACCCGCGTGTCTTCCGCCACATGATCGAGCTGCTTTTGCGTGCGGAATAGCTGTAGCGTGCCCTTCTGGCGGTCGTCGTAATGCAGGGCCGTTTCCTGGCGCAGCGCGTCCAGGCAGTCGCGAGAGTATTCGGCAAGCCGGACCATGCGCGCCTTGTTCACGTGGTAAGCGGCTTCGGTGCAGTTGCGCAGCATCAGCACCATCCAGCGCCACATGAAGGGGTCTAGGAGGGGCCGGATCACCAAGGGCCGATGCGTCATCATCATCCACTTGATCGCTTTGAGCGGAACGCCGGGCCCAGCCCAGGGAGCGGAGTATCCTGGGGAAACCTGCCCGGCATTGGCGAAGCTGGTTTCCATGCCGGCCGCTGGCTGCCGATCGAAAACGACCACGTCGTGCCCGGCTTTGCGCAGGTAATAAGCCGAGGTAGTGCCGACCACGCCGGCGCCGAGAACGATGATCTTCACGGACCAAACCTATCAAACCAGGCAGACAACGCTACCCGGCCCCAGCAGATTGCTGTTTCGCCACCGGGATGGCAGCTTGCGGTCAAGAAGCGGCTCAAGCGGGGTTCTGTCGGATGGCGGTCAACAAGCTCTACAAGGATGCGAAAGACGCGCTCTCGGGCGTGCTGCAAGATGGCATGACCATCATGTCCGGCGGCTTCGGCCTGTGCGGCATTCCATCCGTGCTGATCGAAGCCATCCGCGAGACGGGAGTGAAGGACCTTACCGTCATCTCCAACAACGCCGGCATCGACGACGCCGGGTTGGGGCTGCTGCTGGTGACGCGACAAATCCGCAAGATGATCAGCTCCTACGTCGGTGAGAATGCGACCTTCGCGCGGCAATACCTGGCCGGCGAGCTGGAGATTGAGTTCAACCCGCAAGGCACGCTGGCCGAGCGCATCCGGGCCGGCGGCGCGGGGATTCCCGCGTTCTACACGGCCACCGGCGCGGGCACCGAAATCGCCAAGGGCAAGGACGAGCGCGAGTTCAACGGACGTCGCTACATCCTGGAAACAGGTCTGTTCGCCGATCTGGCGATCATCCACGCTTGGAAGGGCGATTCCGAGGGCAATCTGGTTTACCGGATGAGCGCGCGGAACTTCAATCCGATCATGGCTACCGCTGCCAAGGTGACGGTTGCCCAGGTGGAACACATCGTGGAGGCCGGGGCGCTCGACCCCGACCACATCGTGACGCCCGGCATTTTCGTGCAGCGAATGGTCCACGTGCCCGGTGTGGCAAAGCGAATCGAGCAACGCACCGTCCGCAAGCATGCGGCCTGAGGGGAGAACGAGCATGGCATGGACCCGCGATCAAATGGCCGCCCGCGCCGCTCAGGAACTGGAGGATGGGTTCTACGTCAACCTGGGCATTGGGATACCGACCCTGGTGGCCAACCACATCCCGCCCGGCATCTCGATCCAATTGCACAGCGAGAACGGCATGCTGGGCATGGGTCCCTTCCCCTACGAGGGAGAGGAGGATCCGGACCTGATCAACGCCGGCAAGCAGACAGTGACGCTACTGCCTTCCACCTCGTTCTTTGACAGCGCGCAGTCTTTCGCGATGGTCCGCGGCGGACACATCCAACTTTCGATCCTGGGCGCGTTGCAGGTAGCCGAGAATGGCGACCTGGCGAATTGGATGATTCCCGGCAAGATGGTCAAGGGCATGGGCGGCGCGATGGACCTGGTGGCGGGCGTGCCCCGCGTCGTCGTGCTGATGGAACACGCCGCGAAGGACGGCACGCCCAAGATCCTCAAGCAGTGCACCCTGCCATTGACCGGCGCCGGCGTCGTCAACCTCATTGTTTCCGACCTGGCAGTGTTCGATGTGGGGGCCGGCGGGAAGCCCGGCTTGGTGCTGGTGGACAAGGCGCCCGACGTCACCGTTGACGAGATCCGCGCGAAAACCGAGGCTGACTTCATCATTCACCCGGATCTCGCCTGAATCCCGCTCGCTTCGATGATGGGTTGATGTCCGGCGCGCCGGGGGGTATGAGGCCGCCTCCGTCGTGGCGGAATGGGGCCATAGCTCAGTTGGTAGAGCGCCTGAATGGCATTCAGGAGGTCAGCGGTTCGACCCCGCTTGGCTCCACCACGGCCGGATTGGCGATTGCAATGATCCCAGCGGCTGGATCAGCGGCCGCGAATCGTCTGCGACCTGTGTCGTGAGACCGTCCTGGCTGATGACGTCTTATCAAATGCTGCTATTGTGGCTCGGCTGAGGCGTTGGGGAGCGTCAGCCTCGTGACCTTCGGACGAAAGCGACCTCATGTCGTTACAGGATCAAAACCGATTGGGTAGTCGTCAGCCGGATCGCGGATGGGTCCTCCGGTCTGCGTTGCGTTGACGCATGGCTGGGTGGCGTGCCTGCCCCTGCTGCCTGCTACGATCACCGGTCTCGGCCTCCTCGCAACCGTGGCTGGCGCTATCGCGGTGCACCGTTTCTCGAGGCGCCCAGCCGTGTCACCTCGACAACGGCCTCCTATCACCGTGCTTCGACCGCTCTGTGGTGACGAGCCTCTGCTCGAAGCCGCACTTCATTCTATTTGCAGCCAAGCCTATCCAGCCTTCCAAATCGTCTTCGGTGTGCAGGATCCGCATGACCCGGCAATGGAGGCCGTTCAAAGGGTCCGCCGGCATTACCCCGGACTCGATATCTCGGTGGTGGCCGACCCCGCTACCCACGGCGCTAACCGAAAGATCAGCAACCTTATCAACATGCTGCCCATGGCCCAGCATGATGTTCTGGTCTTCTCCGATAGCGATCTGCATGTCGCACCCGACTACCTCGATACGATTGTCGCGGCGTTGGAAATCCCGGCAACCGGCCTGGTCACCACCATCTGCACAGCGTTTCCGACAACGCCAGGGCCAGTTGGGCGCCTGGGTGCAACGGCGATCAGCCACTCGTTCCTGCCTGGGGCGCTGCTCGCTTTCTGGCTAGGGCGGCAAGATTGTCTCGGCACGACAATGGCGCTTCGGCGAGAGACTTTGGCCAGCGTTGGGGGGCTCGAATGCTTAGCAGGTCACTTGGCGGATGACAGTGTGCTTGCAGATCGCGTCAACGACCTCGGCTTGAGCGTCCGCTTGGCGTCATCGGTTCCCCGCACCGCTGTGCCAGAGGCGGCGCTGCAAACGTTGTGGCAGCACGAGTTGCGTTGGGCGCGGACGATCCGGTCCATCGAACCAGCGCTGTTTTTTGCGTCCTCATTGCAATTTCCGCTGTTCTGGGCGCTGCTCACTTGGTTGATCAGCGGTTGTGCAGCGTGGGCGGGCGCGATCGTTGTTTTGTCTTGGTTCATACGCGCTGCTGCTGGGTGGATGAACGATCAGCAATTGCTCCACGATCTGCCAAAGACCGGGTCTTGTCCGGTCTGGCTTCTCGCAGCGCGGGACGTCATGTCGGTGGCACTTGTCGCTATGAGCTTTCTGGGTGGCAGGGTGGTCTGGCGGGGGCATGAGATGTGGGCCGACGACAGCCGGCCCGCGCTCGTGACCCTTGGCGGTGACTAACTCCTCAAACCCAGCAAACCCTTCTTTACGTCCATTGCGGTGGGGTGATCGCCAATGAAGGTGGACAAGATCACCCGGGAGAATGCCGGATCGTTGATCGTCCCTAAAGACTGGCCATTCAGCGTGATGGACAAGGAGTGGCCGGTAAACAGAAATTCGCTGACGTCGCCCTTGCGGACGGCCGGAACCCCCGCGATGAAGCGTGCGACACCATCCGGCGGCAGGCTGCACGGCGGCCGGCAGCTCGCATCCAGGCTTTCGCGCCAGGACTTTCGAGCCGCGTCGGCTTCCACATCGCGCATGAACACGAACCGCAGCAGTCTTGGCTGCGTCGAACTCATGATCGTGTTCGGGTCTGAGGTTCGCGATGGCATGTAGAGACCAGCGACGTAGATCCTGACGCCAAGGAAGGAATAGGTGCGGACGGCCAGGCCGTTCAAGACGAGATGCGCGCCCGCCGTATCTTGGACGTCCGGCATCGCGATCCCGGCCACCTCAGCTCCGTAGGAGGCTGTCCCGATCAGCAAAAAGGCTAGAAAATATAAGTGTTTCAATGGTGTTACTCCACCAGCACGCGCCGATTCCGGACGGGACGTATTTGCACGACACCGCCGGGTCGGGGCAACCCGGCCGGCGAAGCCAGTTGATCCAGCGCCGCTACGACGGCTCCACGGCCACAACCCGGTAGAGCATCTCGTTTCCGTCCAACCGGGAAACACGGACGATTTCGCCAGGCCGGACAATGTCGGCGTTTAGGCTGTAGAGGGGCTCGTCCTCACTGCCGAGTTCGCGCAGGGCCCAGCCCTCCTCGATCTTGACCAGCTCGCCCGAGCGCGTTGGCTGACCTGACCGGATGCGGCTGCTGCGCCATGGCTCACGCCCGTTCTCCCACGCAGCGGCGTCCAGAACGCCTTGTGGAGTGAGCATGACCTCGAGCGTGAGCCGGTCGTCGATGTTTCCGTCAGGCAGGCCCGGGCCATGCGCCAGCACCATCGTTACGTTCACCATCGGCTTCCCTTACGCATTGCACGCGTGTGCATAACGCGCGAGCTGGCCGCCGTTTGCTAAATAGCGACACGCACTCCCAGTTCGACCACACGGTCGCTTGGGATGCGGAAGAACACCGTCGCTGGAACCGCGTTGCGCACCATCACCAGGAAGAGCCACAGCCGCCAGATCGGCAGTTTCGGCACGAGTGCGCGAACCAGCACCTCGCGCCCCAGGAAGTAGCTCACCTGCATCGGATCGTAATCGACGCCTCGGCTGCGCAGATCCTCCAGAGCTCGGGGTATGTTCGGGCTCTCCATGAACCCGTAGCGCAGCAGGACCCGGTGGATGCCCGGTGCGAGTTCGATAACCTCGGTTCGGCGCTCGGGCCCGACCTCTGGCTCGTCGAGATTGATGACCGTAACGAAGAGGACCTTCTCGTGCAGCACCTTGTTATGCTTCAAATTGTGAAGCAATGCCGCGGGAACGTAGTCGGGCGTGCCGGTCAGGAACACGGCCATGCCGGGGACGCGAAGGGTGCGCGATTGCGGCAACCGTTTGAGGAATGAGGCCAGCGGCAGGCTGTCCTGCTTCCAGCGCGCGAGCACGAGATCCCGCCCGCGCTTCCAAGACGTCATCAGCGCCATCAGCGCCAGGGCTATGACGAGCGGCACCCAGCCGCCTTCCGGCACCTTTAACAAATTTGCCGCGAAGAACATGGCGTCGATCATGAAGAAGAAGCCGAACACCCCAAGCGACAGCGGGCGAGACCAGCCGAATTGCCGGCGGAACGCGAACGCCGCCAGGATACAAGTGCAGATGAAGGTGCCGGTGACGGCGATGCCGTAGGCCGCGGTCAGGGCATCGCTGCTGCGGAATGCCAGCACCAGTACCAGCACGCCAATGAACAGCGCCGAGTTTACCTGAGGAACGTAGATCTGGCCTTCCTCGGTAACGCTGGTGTGGGTCACCGTCATGCGGGGTAGAAAATTCATCTGCATGCACTGGCGCGCGATAGAATAAGCGCCGGATATGAGCGCCTGGCTGGCGATCACGGTCGCTGCGGTCGCAAGAACAACCAGCGATAGCCGGAGGTTTTCCGGCGCCATCAGGAAGAATGGGTTGGCGATGGCAGACGGGGTCTCGAGGATCAGGGCGCCCTGGCCAAAATAATTCAGCACCAGGCAGGGCAGGACGAACAGGTTCCACGCCCAGCGGATCGGCGACGCCCCGAAATGTCCCATATCGGCGTAAAGCGCTTCCGCGCCCGTTACCGCCAGAACGACGGAACCGAGCGCCACGAAAGCCAGCCAGCCGTGGCGCATGCAGAACAGAACGAGGTAATGTGGTGAGATCGCCAGCAGCACGTGCGGCTGAAGCACGACCTGGCGGGCACCCATGATCCCGATCACCAGGAACCATATCGCCATCACCGGGCCGAATATCTGCCCTACACGGCCGGTCCCACGGTATTGCACGGCGAAAAGGCCGACAATGATCGCGCATGAGATCGGCACCACATAGGGCTGCAGGTTTGGCGCCGACACTTCGAGACCTTCGACCGCGGAGAGCACCGACACCGCCGGGGTGATGATGCCGTCGCCGAAGAACAGGCAAGCGCCGATGATACCGATCAGCGCAAGCGCCGCCTTGCCGCGCGAGTCGCTTGCCGCGCGCTGGGCCAGCGCCATCAGGGCAAGGATGCCACCTTCGCCTTTGTTGTCGGCACTCATCACCAAAAAGACGTATTTGATGGTCACGACGAGCACGAGGGACCAGAAAATCAGGGAGAGGATCCCGAGGATTTCGAACTCGGCCACGCCTTGCGTGGCGAAATGGTCCAGGCTGGCCTTGAATGCGTATAGGGGGCTGGTGCCGATGTCGCCGTAAACGATCCCAAGCACTGCCAGCAGCGCACCGGCCTTGAGCGGTCCGCGCACACGGCCATGCGGATTCCCGCTCTCCTCATGAGGGAGGCTACCCGTGGTTGGCGTGGTCATGCCGGCCGCGTTACTCCCACCCGGGCTGTCCCCGTCGGGATGAGGAGGGAGATTTGTCGCCATACTCATCAACCGACTCCCTGGGAGATGCAGGCTGCGTTGGCAGCCCAGTTCGGAACGGCAGTCCCGACCCGGCATCGTGTTTCCCAGCGGAAACCCCGGCGCACATAAGCCTTGTGCATGGCGATGTTCAAGGCAACCGCTCAGTAAGTGGGGGGACGTGTTCCAAAGATGGCTGATCCGACACGCACATGCGTGGCGCCGTAACGCACGGCGAGTTCATAATCGCCCGACATCCCCATCGAGACGATGCTTAACCCGTGCCGGGCCGCCCGGGCGGCCAGCCAATCGAAGTGCCGCGCGGGATCCTGGTCGGCCGGCGGGATGCACATCAGCCCCGCCAAGGCGCTGCCGAACCGGCCTTTGCAATCGTCGATGAAGCCGTCCGCATCGGCGGGTGCGATGCCGGCCTTTTGCGGCTCCTCACCGACGTTCACTTGAACCAGCAGGCGTGGCAATGCGGCGCCGGCGGCAGCCGCTGCGCTGAGCGCAACTGCCAAGCGGGGTCGGTCGAGCGTTTCCAGCACGTCTGCGATCCTAAGCGCGTCTTTCACTTTGTTGGTCTGCAACGGCCCGATGATGTGCAGCCGCAACTCCGGATGTGCCGGTCGTAGCGGCGGAAACTTGCCAGCCGCTTCCTGAACCCGGTTCTCGCCGAAAATGCACTGACCCGCTGCCATGGCTGCCTGCACGGCGGCGACATCGTGCGTTTTCGACACCGCGACCAGCGTGATTTCGATGGGTTTGCGCCCTGCTGCGACCGCGGCGGCTGCGATCCGCGTCAACACGTCGGTGAGCCGGTCTGCGATTTCGCTGGGTTGGGCCATTCCGGGATGCTCCGGGCCGGGCTTTAGCGCGTCAAGCGGAGATGTTTCGTCTTGGGTGAGTAACATCGCCGCTTGAAATGAAACATTGTTAAAGCTTGTTAATCTCTTGAATCAAATGCTAATTTTTCTGGGTTCCAGGCGTGAAACGGTTGTGTCTCTGTGGCAACAGTGTTTCGTAAATGCCATGCGCGGTTGCCGGAGCCGATTGCGGGAACGTGAACAGCCAAGCAATATTCTGGACAGGTCTGGCTGCACCCGCCCTTCTGATAGCGCATCGATACCGTCTCATTGGCGGAATGAGCGTGTTCAGAAACGGGGCGGGGCCTGGAATTTCCGCCGGATTGTCCGGTGAATTGAGGAGGTTTGAATGCGCAAGCTCCTGCTGGCCACTGTGGCCGCACTGGGCGCCTCGATGGGTGTGGCGTCTTACGCCGACGCCCAAGTGGTGATGAACGACAATGACGGCCAGGCTTTCCCCACGCCGGGCACGGTGACCGTGCGGCTGAACGGCCGCTTCCGGTTTTACGCCAGCGTTTTCAATGACGGCGCGCTCGGCAACACGAACTATGGCGTTGCCTCGCCGACCGGCACGGGCACCGGCGTCACCGCCGTGCAGACGACCAATGCCAGCACGGCCAGCAGCGGCAGCACGCTCGGGACGATCGCGGCCGGCACGTCCAACCAGGGCATCAATAAAACCGCGTCCTACGGCATCACCAGCTATGCGCGGCTGTATCCGGGCTTCGACGGCGTTGCCGCGAACGGCCTGAAATACGGCGCCTCGCTGGAAATCCGGCAGGACAACAACTTCGGCGCCGGCGGCGGCGTTTACGGTTCCACCACCGGCCAGGACCGCACGCGCAACCTGCTCTATTTACGCCGTGAGTGGGGCTATATCGGCACCGACCAGTTCGGCACGCTTCGCGTTGGCGCGTCCGACCAGCCAGGCAGCCTTTACCTGACGGGCACATTCGAATCGTTCGACGGCGGCGGCTTGAACGGCGACCTTCCTGGCCAGCTGCCGAATGGCGGTCTAATCAACTGGCCGTTCGAAGACGTCGGCAACATGTATGGCACGACCAAGATCGTGTACCTGTCCCCGCAGTTCTATGGCATTGACGGTGGCGTGTCGTTCGAGCCGGGTACAGCAGGCGGCGGCGGCGACAACGGCGCAGGCTGCGGCCCGAGCCCGCAGTTCGGCAACTTCAACTCATCCGGCGCCGGCGCAGCCAGCCCGGGCTGTGACTACCTGACCTCCACCAGCACGGCCGACTA
>CAZZVB010000043.1:0-21888 GCA_964657445.1 uncultured Burkholderiaceae bacterium
AGAGCTTTTCTCCGATCCAGTACGATCGGAAAACGAGTCCTGATCAGAACCCTCTCCCACGTCGGGAGAGGGTTGGGCGTTAGCGGCGCTGGCCAGCCGCCCCTCACGCGGACCTCTCTCACAAGGAGAGGACGGCCTTTATGACAGCGCGACTACAGTCGCTGCGACAAAACGGGCTTTTGTTACCGTTTAATGATGCTGCATATACCGACTTCTACTGCACTTCCCGATCGGTTAGAGCAACGCTAGAAGCTTCTTTCGGCATGCTAGAGATTCGCAACTCACAAACGGCAAGATAAGGCAGCGTTGTAAAGGTCTGGATACCGATTGTCGGAATACGTCAACTTTGGTTTCCCACTCTGCCTGAAGCAGAGCAGTTGTCCGGCAGTCATAGGTCTTTATACGACGGTAATATCCTGCCTTTCACGAGACACTCTGTATCCCGACACTAGCAGCGAAATGCATCGAAAGATGCGACGACTGTGTTGCGAAGCGAGATGACTTGAATGCACTGCGTATTCGGAGCGGAGAAATAGAATGGCCTCGGAAATGGCGCTGCAGCAGGTCGCGGAGGCATACGGCCGCTGGGCGCCAATTTATGATCTGGTGTTCGGCCCGGTGTTCAAACGCGGCCGCCGTGCGGCTGTCGAAGCGGCCGACCGTGTAGGCGGCCGCATCCTCGAGGTGGGTGTCGGTACCGGCCTTTCGCTTTCTCAATACGCCCGCAGCAACCAGCTCGTCGGCATCGACATCTCCGAGCCCATGCTCGAGAAGGCGCGTGAGCGCGTCGCGAAGGAACGTCTGAACCACGTCCAGTCCATCGAAGTCATGGACGCGGAAAACCTGGACTACCCGGATGGGTCGTTCGACGTGATCGTAGCGCAGTACGTCGTCACAGCCATTCCGAACCCGGAAAAGGCGCTTGACGAGTTCGTCCGGGTCGTGCGGCCCGGCGGCGAGATCATCATCACCACGCGGGTCGGCGCCGAGACCGGGCTGCGCGGCGCGATCGAGAAGCTGTTGATGCCGATCACCAGCCGGCTTGGCTGGCGCACCGAATTCCCATGGGCCCGCTACGAAAGCTGGGCGGCACGGACACCGCGCGTCCGCATGGTTGAAAAGCGGGCGTTGCCGCCGATGGGCCATTTCTGGCTGGTGCGGTTCGCCCGGTTACCGGACGCACAGCAAACCTGATCCGTCACTCATGAACGCCGCTTCCTCAATCAAAGCCGTCTGACAACACCGTGGGACATACAGCGATGAGCAGCTTTCTCGAGACCTTGAGGACCCAGCGTTGGGATGACCATCGCTACTATCACCACAGCCGGATCAACCAGTCGCTGCATCTCGTCAGCGCGATCAGCTTCCTCAGCGCCTACGCCGTCGTGTTCAAGAGTCCGGCGCTCGCCGGCCTGATCGGCTGGCTGGTCTCGATGACCACCCGCCAGATCGGCCACCTGGTGTTCGAGCCGAAGGATTATGACCACGTCAACCAGGCGAGCCACGAGTACAAAGAAGAGATCAAGGTCGGCTACAATCTGCGCCGCAAAATCGTCCTCATGTCGATCTGGGCGCTATCGCCGTTGCTGCTTCTGCTCGACCCTACTGCGTTGGGCCTCTGCGAGCCGGCCCATTCCATGCGCGTCTTCGCCGAGCATGTCGGCTATATGTGGCTGATCCTCGCGCTGTTTGGCCTGCTGTTCCGCACGGTGCAGTTGTTCGTCCAGCAGGACTTGCAGACCGGCCTGGTCTGGGCGACCAAGATCCTGACGGACCCATTCCACGACATCAAGCTTTACTACCGGGCACCGATTTCATTTCTGAACCGGGTCGTGGACGAGGCGATGTCCGAAGACTACTCCCACGAAGCCACTGAACTGCGCCGCTAGGTCGTCCTGCGTAGAGTGGATGGTGTCCACCCTGCCCGGTTTGCACCCGGTATCTCCCTGTCCCGCGTGCGGGACAGGGAGACCGGGCTCATATCCGACGACCGTGGAATTAACCTTGCCCTACGTCTTTAGGCGGGCCGCCAGCATCTCGCGCAAGATGCCGCGCTTGATCGATTTGTTGGTGAGCGGCTTCTTGGTGGACCACCAGCCGTCTTGGTCCATCGCTCGGCACGCCGTCACGAACCGCTCCGCCACGGCGGTGAAATCGGCGTCGGTGTAGTTCAGACTGAAGATGAAACGGCCGGTTCCCACCCAGCTCAGCGCCAGCCCCTCGGCGCGAAGGTAGTATTGCAGCAGCCAGTTGTAGCGCGACGGCCGGGTGTAGAACGTCGTCCAGATCGACGAGAGATTCGCCACCCGGACCGGCAGGCCCTCGGCGCCGAGCATCTCATTGAGCTGCGCCGCACGCTGATTCCACCGCTCATCCAGCCCGTCGTACAGGGCCTGAACCTCCGGCTGGTCCAGGCTGTGCAGGAACTCGCACATTGCGCCCATGACGTAAGGGTGCGCGTTGAACGTGCCGCGCGCGAAGCAAATGTCCGCAGGCCGGTCGGCACGGAAGCGCTTCATGAACTCGGCACGTCCCGTCAGTACGCCGACCGGCAGCCCGCCGCCGAGCGTCTTGCCATAGGTGATCATGTCCGGCTGCACGCCGAAATAGTCTTTGGCGCCGCCCATCGCGAGGCGAAACCCTGTGAACACCTCATCGAAGATCAGCACGATGCCGCGCTCCGTGCACACCGTGCGCAAATCCTGCAGCCATTTGGTGTAGGCGGCGCGATCGACGCCCGCCGAGCGCCCGCTATCGACCAGCGACGTGTCGGACGGCGCGCCGGAGTTCGGATGCAGCGCCTGCAACGGGTTGACCAGCACGCACGCAACATCCCGCCGCCGGCGCAGCACGCCCAAGGTACGCTCCGACATCTCGGACAGCGTGTAGGTGTCGCGCGCCGGCTGGGGATTGCCCAAGCCGGGCTGCACGTCGCCCCACCAGCCGTGATACGCGCCGCAGAACCGCACCAGATGCGACCGCTTCGTGTGATAGCGCGCAAGCCGCACTGCCTGCATCACCGCCTCGGTGCCCGACATGTGGAACGAAACCTCGTCGAGGCCCGAGATCTGCTTGATCCGCGCCACGTTGAACGCGACGTCCGTGTGGTAGGCGCCCAGCACCGGGCCAAGCTCCTTCGCCCGTTCGGCGCCGCGCGCGATGCAGCCCTTGTAGAAATCCTGGCCGAAAAGATTGACGCCGTACGACCCAGTGAGGTCGTAGAAGGTATTGCCGTCCAGGTCCGTGATCGTGACGCCAGACGACGACGCAAGGAAGGACCCGGCGGACAAATGCTGGCGCACGTAACGGCTGAACTGGAACGGCACGCGATAGGCCGAGGTGAACTGCAAATCCGAAATGCCGCTGGCCGCTTCGGCGGTTTGCGCGCGCGTCTTGGGGAACCGCTCGGCATAGATCCCGGTCAACCGTTCGAACCCGGCACGGCGCCGCGCCGCGATCTCTGGCGTGGGATCGTCACAGGTGAAAAAGCGGGCGTCGTCGTATTCGTAGAACGGGATCAGCGAGGCGACGCGGCGCGACATGCGCGCGTGGCCGCTCAGCGAGCGGTGCTTCGCGCGGGAGAGTTCCAGCCGCGGCTTGGCCTTCGCGTACAACCCGCCCAGCGCCGCCGCGCCGCCGGTGGCATAGCCCGCCATGGTGAACAGTAATGCCGGCAACACCCAGTCTCCCCCGTGAAAACCTTGGAACGATGACAATCCGGCGTCGTATAGCAAACATCGTCCAGCAGGATCATGTGAACTTCCTGCTTACCAACCGGCTGCCGCGGCGACTCGTCACCAGCTGGATGGGCCGGTTCAGCCGCATCCGCAACCCGGCGCTGTTCCGGCTTTCGCTGCGGGTCTGGCGGCTGTTCACCGACATCGACCTCAGCGAAGCGCAGGAGACGCAGTTCGCCAGCCTGCACGACTGCTTCACCCGCCGCCTCAAGCCCGGCGCGAGACCGTTCGAACCTGCCGCGGACATCATTACCAGCCCGTGCGACGGGATTGTCGGCGCCATGGGCACAGTCAGGGACGGACAGGTGCTGCAGGTGAAAGGCTCGGCCTACGCGCTGACGGACCTGCTGGGCGATGCTGCGCAGGCAGACACCTATCGTGACGGCTGCTACGTGACGCTGCGGCTGACTTCGGCGATGTATCACCGCTTCCACGCGCCGCAGGACTGCCGGGTCGAGCACGTGGCGCATTTCTTCGGTGACGCCTGGAACGTCAATCCGCCGGCCCTCGCCCGGGTGGACCGGCTCTACTGCAAGAACGAACGCGCAGTGATCCGCACCGTGCTTGGCAGCGGCCATACGATGACGCTGGTGCCCGTGGCCGCGATCCTGGTGGCAGGCATCCGCCTCTGCTTCCTCGATCTATCCCGCGCCCGCGGCAAACCTGGCTGGACGCAGTTCGGATGTTCCGCGCCGCTGCGCAAGGGTGACGAAATGGGCTGGTTCGAGCACGGCTCGACCATCATCGTCTTCCTACCCGCCGGGTTCGAGCTCTGCACCACGCTGCAACCCGGCATGACACTTCGCGCCGGCGAACCACTGATACGGCTTCGGACGCCCCTAACACCAGCGTAGGGTCGGCTTCAGCCCACCGCTTTGCGGCATAGCTGGTGGGCCGAAGCCCATCCTACGCAGCACGTCGTGGCACGGGTTTCGCTTACTCCGTTCGGGAGGGCCAACCATGGCGCTGACGAACGCGGATTTCACCTTGCGCGGCTTCCTCGACCAGGTCGCGGCCGCCAACCCCGCCGATCTCTGGCGCATCCCCGACCGCATGGCGCTCGACCATGACGCAACGGCGGTGGCGATGGAGCTGGAGCGGCAGGGACGCAGCCCGGTGCTGTGGTTCGACGGCATCACCGGGTCACCGTTTCCGGTCGTCGCCAACGTCTTTGGCCACCGCGACCGGTTCGCCCTCGGGCTGGGCGTGCCGCCGGGCGAGCTGATCCACCGCTGGGGCGAGTTCGGCGAGCGTCGCATCCCGCCGGTGCTGCGCGAAACCGGCCCGGTCCACGACAGCATCACCACGGGGCCGGAGGTGGACCTCGGCACGCTGCCGATCATGCGGCATTTCGAATGCGACGCAGGGCGCTACATCACCAACGGCATCCTGATCGCAAAAGACCCCGATACCGGCGTTCGCAACGCCAGCTTCCACCGCATGCAGGTGAACGGACCCACCCGGCTCGGCACCAGCCTGCACAGCCGCCGCGACCTGTGGAACTACGCCCAGCGCGCAGAGGAGCGGGGGGAGGACATCCCGGTCGCCATCGTCATCGGCGCGCACCCCAGCTTCACCTTCGGCGGCCTGTGGAAAGGCCCGATCAACACCGACGAATACGATGTGATCGGCGGCCTGATGGGCGTCCCGCTGGAGATCGCACCCGGCATCACCGTTCCCGTCGAGCACCCGGTGCATGCCGAGATCGTGCTGGAAGGCCGCATCCTTGCCAAAACGCGCGAGCCGGAAGGCCCGTTCGCCGAATTCACCGGCTACGCCTCCGCCCGGTCCACCCAGCACGTGATCGAGGTGTCGGCCATCCTGCACCGGCGAGACGCCGTGTATCACGACATCATCCCGGGCATTTCGGACGAGCACACCATGCTGCTGGCCGTCCCGCAGGAGGCGCGGCTGCTGCGGGCGCTGCGCAGCCACTACCCCAACGTGGTGGACGTGTCGTATCCGAAGTCGGGCACCTGCCGGCTGCATGCCTACATCTCGGTCCGCCGCCCGGCGCCGGGTCTGGCCCGGCTACTGGCGGCGGTGGCGCTCGGCGACGATTTGAGCCTGAAGCTGGTCGTGGTGGTGGACGACGACGTCAACGTGCACGACGATAGCGACGTGCTGTGGGCCATGGCCACGCGCATGCAGGCGCACGCGGACATCGACGTGCTGCGCAACGGCATGGGCGCGATCCTGGACCCGTCCAACAATAACGGGCTGACGGATAAGATGATCATCGACGCGACCCGCCCGCCGGGGGCTTTCCCGGCCCGCCATACGCTGGACCCGGCGGCCGTCACGCGCGCGCAGGCGCTGATCGCCGGGCGCTTCGGGCCGTGAACGCAGGTCGCGCCACGCAGTCGATGGAGCGGTTCACCGCCGCGCTGGTGGGCGACACCTCCGGCGAGGGCTGGTTCTGGCGGCACGAGGGGCCGACCTACCTCGTCGCGGCCGCAATCTACGCGAGCTGGACGCTGCTGCTGGTGTTTCATGCCGCCCTGCCCTGGTGGCTGCTGGCGCCGCTCGGCGGCTACGTCGTGCAGTGGCAGTTCTCGCTGCAGCACGAGGCGATCCATAGCTGGCGCACCTTGCCCGCCCGCTGGCGGCTGGCGATCGTGTGGCTGCCGCTCGGGCTGTGGTTCCCGTTCGAGCTCTACCGGCGGTCACACTCCCAACACCACCGCAACGTGCACCTCACCTTTCCCGACGAGGACACCGAGACATACTACCACCATCAGGAGCGCTGGGATCGCTACGGCCGCGCCTGGATGGCGGTGCTGGTCGCGAACCAGACGCTGCTCGGCCGGCTGGTGCTCGGCCCGTTCATCCGCACGCCACGGCTATACTGGCGGGAAGGCGCACGCCTCGCGCGGGGCGATTTCAGCAACGCCGGCATCTGGGCGCGGCATGCCGTGGGCGTCGCCGCCGTGCTGGGGGTTGCCGCGTTCTGGGGCGTGTCGCCGCTGCGCTACGTGCTGTGCTTCATGTGGCCCGGCATCGTCTGGGGCATGCTGCGCACCTTCATCGAGCATCGCTGGGGCGAACGCCCGTCGCAGCGCACCGCCGTCATCGAGAGCAACAGCGTGTTCGGCCTGCTGTTCCTGTGGAACAACCTGCACGCCGTGCACCACACCTTCCCCACCCTGTCCTGGTTCCGCATACCCGGCATCTGGCGGGAGCATCGCGAGCGCATCCTGGCCCATAACGGCGGCTACGTGTTCCCCGGCTACGCCGAAGTCGCGCGCCGTTGGCTGCTCCGCCCCGTCTTCGTCCCCGTCCACCCGCCGAGCCAGCGCTGACCCAACCCCGCCACGCCGTAGCGTGGGCCTCGGCCCACCTTTGCCGACGAACATCCGCGCATCGCACGGACCCATCCTAGGTGTGGGATTGGCCCGCCTTCTTCCACTATCTGCAAAGCCCCTTCCTACTGGAGGGCGCCGCCATCACCCTGGGCATCTCGGTTGCCTCGATCCTGCTGGGCCTCGCGTGCGGGCTGGTGGCGGCGCTGATGCGCATGTCGCCGCGACCGGTGCTGAATAGGCCGGCGGCGTTCTACATCTGGCTGATGCGCGGCACGCCGGTGCTGGTGCAGCTGATCGTCATCTTCACCGGGCTGCCGCAGCTCGGCCTGCGCCTGGGCGTGATCTCGGCCAGCATCATCGGCCTCGGCGTGAACGAGGGCGCCTACCTGGCCGAAATCTTCCGCGCCGGCATCGCCGCCGTGCCGCATGGCCAGTTCGAGGCCGCGCGGGCGATCGGGCTGTCGCGCGCGCAGACCATGCGCCTGGTGGTGCTGCCGCAGGCGATCCGCATCGTCATCCCGCCGCTCGGCAACGCGTTCAACGGGTTGATGAAGACATCTTCGCTGGCGTCGGTGATTTCGATGGATGAGCTGCTGCGGCGCAGCCAGTTGCTGATCCAGGTGCAGTTCAAGGTGCTGGAAATCTTCACGGTCGCCGCGCTGTACTACCTGGTGCTGACGACGCTGTGGGGCTTCGTGCAATCCTGGCTGGAACGCCGCTTCGCCCGCGGATACGTGACCGAGGCGGCACGCCCCGGCACCCTGGTGCTGACCCTGCCAACGCCGGACGCGGCTTAGGACCACCCTGTCATGCAAGACCTGACCCTGCGTTTCCTCAATCGTGCCCAGGTGGAGGCGCTGGCGCCTGACGCGAAGGAGCTTGTGCAAGTCGTCACCAGCGGGCTGCATGCGCATGGCATGGGGGACGTCGTGATGCCGCCCAAGGCGCATCTGCGGCTCGACCATCTATTCAACGGCCACTTCAACATCCTGCCCGGCTATGTCGGCCCAATCGACCGCGCGGGCATCAAGGTCGTCGGCGACTACGTGGACAATTGGCGCCACGGCCTGCCCAGCGAACTGGCGTTGCTGACACTATACGAGCCGCAGACCGGCCGCCCCGTCTGCATCATGGACGCGACCGCGCTGACCTGGATGCGCACCGGGGCGGTGACCTGCGCCGGCGCACTGCACCTGGCCCGGCCGGACTCCCGCATCGTCGCCCATATCGGCGCCCGCGGCTCGGCGTTCAGCAATTTGCGGCTGCTGGCAGCACATTTCCCGATCGAGGAAATCCGCATCTGCAGCCATCGCCCGGAAACCCGCGAGCGCCTGGCAGCCCGCGTGCAAGCCGGGCTCGGCGTTCGCGCGGTCGCGATAGACGACATTCCTGCGGCCGCGGCCGATGCGGACATCGTGGTCGAAGCCACCCGCCTGACCGAACCGCAAACCCTGCTACCCGCCCACGCGCTGAAACCCGGCGCCTTGCTGGTGACCTACGGCTGGGTCCGGGCCATCGACCCGGCGCTACCCGGCGCCGTCGATCTCATGGTCGTCGATGACTGGGCGCAATGCTGCCAGGGCGGCCAATTGCACGAGCTGATCACCGCCGGAACGCTGAAGCGCGAGCACGTCCACGCCGAAATCGGCCAGATCGTCTGCGGCGCCAAACCGGGCCGCGCCGATGCGACGCAGCGCGCGCTGTTCTGGCATCGCGGGTTTGCGGTCAGCGACGTTGTGCTAGGCGATTGGATCCTGCGGCGTGCGGAAGCGGACGGCGTCGGCACGATCCTGCCGCTGGCGACGGTGGGCGAGGAGTAGCCGCTCCTCAGCCCTGGTAAGGCGGGCATACCGGCACGGTAATCGGCCCGGTGGTGACCTTGAACGGCCCGTCCAACTGGCAATGGTGATAGGTGCCCAGCAGCTTGCCGTAGCTGCCGTCGGCCTTCAACGCGTTCAGCGCCTCGGCCGCCCTGCCGGCAAGCACCGGATCGGCAAACGCGATCGTTTCGGCATGCGGATACAGCCCGCTCGCGGCGATGCGGAAGAAGCTGGCGCCCTTGGACTTGTAGTAGAATGCCCCATCCGTGCTGACGATCGCGCCGTCCAACTGCCCGGCGGCGAGCGCCTGCAGCAGGTCGGCGTAGGTCGGGAAAGTGCGCACGTCGATCGCGGCTTTACCGGCCTCCACCAACGCTTTGCTCTCCGCGCTGGCGTTCACGAAATCCATTGAGCCGAGCTGGGTGCCGAAGCGCTTGCCGGCGAAATCAGCCAGCGTCTCGCCGCCCTTGGCCGCGGCCGGAACCACGATGGCGACGGTGGACGCGCCGTAAGGGATCATATGGATCTGCTCCGCCCGCTCAGGCGTGTAGTACATGAACGTGTCGATCATGTCGTAACGCCCGCCCTTCAACGCGGGAATCATCGTCACGAACTCGGTCGCCACATACTGGATCTTCAGGCACAGCTTGGCGGCGATCAGCTCGCCCAGCTCCATGTCCATGCCGACGATCTTGCCTGTGTCGTCGATGTATTGCAGCGGGGCCGAGGTTGGGCTGGTGGCGGCCAGGATGGTGCCCGGTGTCACCAGCTTGACGCCCTCCGGCGGAGTGCACGGCGCCTGGGCACGGGCCGCAGGGGCCAGCGCGCACAACAGCAGAAAGCAGGCGCGGAAGACCTTGGATACCATCACACTCTGCTCCATCCTTGGACCCGGAGGCTATTGCGGACACACCAGCCATGCAACGAGCGTACCCAGGATCGGCAATAGCCGGGATGCGGGAGCTTTCGGGGCAGGAGTCGTAACGGAGCCGCGCCGGTTTTTGTTGATTCTCAAGCGGCTGCTTGTCATTGTTAGTCAGCAATGAATGATAGCAGTAGAGTGGGCGCCATGCCCTTCGGACCATCGAGCCACCGGCCATGCTAATCAACGGCCTGCTGAATGTCGGCATCGGTCTGGTCATGACGTTCGGCATGATCAGCCTCGTGACGAGCGCCATTACCGAGGCCATCGCATCGTTCCTTGCACTGCGCTCCAAAAGTCTGCTGGCTGGCATCAAGCAGATGCTAAACGACCCGAAGGCGAATGGCTTGGCGCTGGCGGTGTATCAGCATGCAGCGGTCAACCCGCTCGGCTCCGGCGCAGTGCCCGCGGACCCGGCCCGGTGGCAGCAGAACCACGGCACCTACCAGGATGTCAGCGCCCTATTGGGTAAAATGCCGTCCTACATCAATTCCAAAGGATTTGCCTCAGCGCTGATCGACGCTATCCAAAACCGCCAGCAGCCCGGCGGCGTCACCGACGAACTCGGCACGGCGATCGGCAAAATCGCGGATCCCCAGTTGCGCGCCGTCGTTTCGGGCTTCTATGAACGCGTCGCCAACGACGAAAGCAAGCTGCACGACCGCCTTGCCGCATGGTTCGATGCGTCGATGGACCGGCTAAGCGGTGAGTATAAGCGGAACAGCCAGCGCAACGGCCTCATCATTGCAATGTTCATCGTACTGCTGCTCAACATCGATGCGGTGGCGATCGCCCAGCATATCTACGCCGATCCGGGCTTGGTGCAGCATTTTACCCCGGCTTCAGCAGCCGGTGAGCCGAACCTCACGCCGGGTCAAGCGCTGGAACAATGGACGAAGACGTTTCCCTTCACCGGCTGGGCAAACCAGGCGATGGGCCCGGTGCTGCTATGGTCGGTCCCGGGCTGGATCATGACCGCGCTGGCCACGCTGTTCGGCGCCCCTTTCTGGTTCGACACGCTGCAACGCTTCGTGCAGCTCCGCGGTACCGGCCCGGTGCCAAACCCGGCGAAGCCGCCGGCCTGACTCACCGCAGCGCGCCCCTGCTTCGATGCGGGAAAAACATCGCGCGCCGGGCCAGTTCCCCAACAGACTGTCATGCACGGCCAAATGGTCCAGCCAGTCGCGAAGGGTCGTGACAGCCGGCATCGTTAGCTGCCCTTGAAGTTCGGCGGCCGCTTCTCGTGGAACGCAGCGACCCCCTCACGGAAGTCATCCGATTGGCGTAGGCGGCTGTAGCAATGGCCTTCCAACTCGATCGCGATGGACAGCGACGCATCCTCGGTGTCGTTCAGCAATTTCTTGGCGGTGCGTTGTGCGAGCGGCGCGAATTCCACCAGTTCCTTCACCAGCGCGTCGGTAGTCGCTTCAAGCTCGGTGTCGGGCACGATTTCGGTCGCGATCCCCCAGTCGTACGCCTGCTGCGCGCCAATCCGGCGGGATCGCATGACGATGTCCTTGGTCCGGGTGATGCCGACGATCTTCTGTAGCCGCGCGGACCCGCCTGAGCCGGGAATCTGCCCTAGCTTCTGCTCCGGCAACGCATATTTGACAGTTTCGGAGGCGATGCGGAAGTCGCAGGCAAGGGAGATTTCAAAGCCGACGCCGAAGCAGTAGCCGCGATTGGCGGCGATCACCGGCTTGCTGCATCGCGCCGGGGCGGCGATGTTCCAGGCCAGTTTGGAGACGGTTTCCGGCGTGGCTTCCATGAACCCCTTGATGTAGCCGCCGGACGAGAAGTGTTCGCCGCGGGCACGCAGAACGATGATGCGCACATCAGGGTTTTCGTCCAGCGCCTCAAACGCGCGGCGCAGATCGTCACGCTGCGGCATCAGCACCGTGTTGAATGGCGGCCGGTCGAGGATGATGTCGCCGCGCTGTTGGCCGGCGTCGATCTCCACGCGGAAGCCGTCGTACTCTTTCGTCTCGGTCATGCGTTGGTCTCCTGTTGTTCAGGCGTGTAGTCGCCGGCGACGAGCTTGCGGCGCAGCAGCTTTCCGACTGGGGATTTCGGCACCTCGCCCACAAACACGACCCGGCGCGGCCGCTTGAAATTGGCGAGGCCGGAGGTGCGGCAAAACGTGTCCAGCTCCTCCGGCGTGACGGGGGCGCGGCGCTTGATGAAGGCGGCGACGATCTTGCCCCAGCGCTCGTCGGGCAGGCCTACGACGGCGACCTCGGACACCGCCGGGTGCAGCGACAAGCACGATTCCACTTCCACCGGAGAGACGTTTTCGCCGCCGGTGATGATCATGTCGTCCACCCGGCCGGTGACCCACAAGTCGCCATCCTGATCATAGTATCCCGTGTCGCCGGTCAGGAACCAGCCGCCTTGCAGGGCGCGGGCATTGGCGTCGGGGCGGCGCCAATAGCCTTCGAACGCCTCGTCTCCGGCGAGCAGGGCGGCGATCTCACCATCCTCACCCGCCGCCGTCGGCAGGGTCGTGCCGTGCTTCATGACGCGGATCATCTGGTTGATTCCAGCGCGGCCGGCGCAGCCCGGCTTGCGGACGGCGTCCTCGTTTATGGTGCAGGTGTAGATTTCCGAACTGCCATAATGGTTCACGAACAGCTCGGGCCGGAACGCGGCCTGCAGCGTTTGCAGCAACCCGTCCGTCATCGGCGCGCCGGCAAAACCCAGCTTGCGAACGCTGGACGTATCGGTCGTGGCGAAACGGGGGTGGTGCACCAGGTCGTGGTAGAGCGTGGGCACCAGATAGAGATTGGTGATGCGCTCGCGTTCGATGATGTCAAGCGCGGCGGGAACGTCGAAGCGCGGCAGGCAGGCGAAGGTCCCGCCTATCAGGGACATCGCCAGCAGGGACCGTACACCCATCGTGTGATACAGCGGCATCACACCCAGCGTACATTCGGCGCGGCCGTAGCGGTTCTGCGCCACATGCGCGATGGCGGCGGCGCGTTCGGCCCGGTGACGCCGGGGAACGCCCTTTGGCCGCGATGTCGTGCCCGAGGTGTAGAGCATCAACGACCAGGCGTCTGCGTCCGCGCAAGGTGAGGCTTCGGCGCCTTTCGTGCCCAGCAGATCGTCGAACCCGATCTCATCGGCGGCGGGCGTCCCCAGCCGGATACGGCGGCGGCCGCCCACGTTCGCCGCGGCCACGGTGGCAGACGCAGCGGCCTCGTACACCAGCACGCCTGCATCCGAATCAGCCAGGCAGAAGTCCAAATCCCCGGCGGTCGCGCGCCAGTTCAGCGGAGTGATGATGATACCGGCGAACTGGCAGGCCCAGTGCAGGGTGGCTGCCTCCCAACGGTTCTGCAGCAGGCTGACCAGGTGATCGCCGGCTCGCAGGCCCAGCGCGTCGAGCCCGGCGACGACCGCCGAAATCCGGCCGAACCACATGGCGTAACTCAGGCGCGTCTCCCCATCGGTGATGGCAAGCGCGTCCGGGTCGCGCGCCACCGAGGCTAGAAAGGACCGGCCTAAGTCAAGCATCCACCTCCTCCCGCAATCTCGCCTGGGCGGCCAGGGCAGCCTGCATGATCGGGACATAGCCGGTGCAGCGGCACAGATGGCCGGACAGCATGCCGCGGATGTCCGCCTCCGGCGCGTCGGGCCGGTCGCGCAGGAAGGCGTCGAGCGACATCAGGATGCCCGCGGTGCAGAAGCCGCATTGCAACGCGTGGAACTCACGGAAGCACTCCTGCAGGACGGACAGGCGGCCCGGTGCGGGGGCGAGGCCTTCGACGGTGCGGATATCCGAACCATCCACCTGCACCGCCAGCACGATGCAGGCGCGCGCCGCCTCGCCGTCGATCTGCACCGTGCAGGCGCCGCATACGCCGTGCTCGCAGCCGACGTGGGTGCCGGTCGCGCCCAGCCCGTGGCGAAGGAAATCGTGCAGCAACGTGCGCGGTTCGGCCTGCGCTTCGACGAGCTTGCCGTTCAGGGTGAACCGTACAGTGTGGCGGCGGTCCGCAGTCAGGCGCGGCATCGTACGGCCTCCTCCATGACGGATCGCCCGACCCGGCGCACCAATTCGCGCCGGTATCGAGCCGTAGCGTGCAAATCGTCCCGCGCCTCGAGCTCCCAGGCGAAGGCGTCCAGCGCGTCGTCCCAGGCCGCCGGGTCGGCCGGCAGCGACAGCGCGGTCGGGCGGTCCGCCACGCCGGCTACGGCCAGGCGCACGCCCGCGGCCTCGGCGATGGCCGCGCAGCCCACGATGGCGAAATCGCCGTGCCTGCGGGCGACTTCCCGGAAGGCGTAGCCGGCGCCGGGCCGGGCTGTGGGGATCGACACAGCCTCGACCACCTCGTCGTCTGCGCGGCTGGTCGCCATCATGCCGGTGAAGAACGCCTCGGCCGGAACGTCGCGATGGCGGCGGCGGGATCGCAGATGCACCACCCCGCCGAGTGCGATCAACACCAGCGGCACCTCCGCACTCGGGTCGGCGTGCGCGACGGACCCGCAGATGGTGCCGCGGCTGCGCGTCTGGGCGTGGCCCAGCCAGGCGAGCGCCTCGGCCAGCAGCGGCTGACGCTGCCGCAGATCGGGGCGGCGTTCGATGGCGATTTGCCGCACTCCGGCGCCGATCCGCAGCATGCCGCCGCTATCGGTCACGCTTTGCCAGTCCGGCACGTGCATAATGTCCACCAGCAGTTGCGGCCGGGCCAGCCGCATGTTCAGCATCGGCAGCAGCGACTGCCCGCCCGCCACCACGCGCGCGTCGCCACCCGCCTGGTGCAGCGCCTCCAGCGCCTCGGCGCGGTTTTCCGCGCGCAGGTAATCGAATGCGGCGGGCTTCATGCCCGGCCTCGCAGCCGGTGCCATAGCCGGGCCAGGAACCCGGCGCGCTTGCCGCCCGCCTTGGCCGCCAGGGCTTCGAAGAATTGCGCGATGATGACGCGGGCCGCGCCATCCAGAAGCCGGCCGCCGATCGAGGCGACGCGGCCGCCGATCGCTGCCTCATACTGGTAGGACAAGGTTGTGTGACCCGGTGAGTCCTCGGTTAGGGATAGCCTACCGGTGCCGCGGCCGAAGCCCAGCGCCCCTTGCGCGCCGCCCGACAGCGTCACCGATTGCGGCGGCACCAGGTCCGACAACTCGATCTCCGCCTTGTAGCTGCCCTTCACCGGACCGATACCGAGCGTGACCTCCGCACGGAACTTGGTGTCGGACAGCTTGTCCACGCCCTTCGCGCCGGGGACGACGGAGGCGAGCGTCGCCGGGTCGAGCAGCATGGTCCAGATTTGCTCGCGCGACGCCTCCACTTTGGCGGAGCCTTCGCCGAACAGCGTGCGCTCCCCCGGTTTCGGCGCCGCCCGCTTCTCGCGCCGCTCGGGCTCGCGCTCCGGCGGGTGGATGTGTTCGGACAGGCGGGACGGCAGCAGCGGCAAGGTGATCTCGGCCAGGCCCAGCGCGTCGGCGACGGCGTTGGCGATGCAGACCGGGGTGGACATGCAGTTACCCTCGCCCACGCCTTTGGAGCCGAGCGGGGTGAAGGGCGACAGCGTCTCGTGGTGCAGGATCACCGGCGCCGGCACCTCCATCGCGGTCGGGATCAGGTAGTCGGCCAGCGTGCCGGCGAGGAAGCTGCCGTCGGGGCCGTACGCATGTTCCTCCAGGGTCGCCGCACCCAGCGCGTGCGCGAAACCGCCTGTCACCTGCCCGGCCACCATCCCCGGATGCAGGATGCGACCGCAATCATGCATGGTGACGTAGCGGTCGAAGCGCAGTTCGCCCGTGATGCGATCCACCTCGACGGCGCAAATGTCAAAGATGAAGCCATGGCAGAGCGAGGAATTGACCTCGTCTGCCTCGTTCGGCGCGGTGAGTTCCGGCGGGGTCCAGAACACCGTCTCCCGGATCGCCTGGTCCACGTCGGCGGGCAGCGTGCCGGGCGCCCAATGGCTCGCGGCGGCGATGCGGGAAAACGATACGCCATTGTCGGGGTTGGCGCGGGCCTGGATGCGGCCGTTGGTGAACTCCAGCTCGGACGCGGCGACGTTCAGTTGCGATGCGGCGATGCGGGCGAGCTTGTCACGCAGCTTGCTGGCCGCCAGATGCGCGGTCCCCGCGACAGCGGGCGCGAAGCGGCTGGCGTAATTGCCCGATGCGATCGACCACGCATCGCGCGCGGTATCCATATCCGTCACCACGCGGATGTCGGACGGGCGCAGGCCGAACACGTCGGCCACGACCTGCGACAGCACGGTGCGATGCCCCTGGCCCTGCGGCACCGAGGCGACATGCACGCTGACGCCGCCGACCGGGTCGAGGCTGATGGTGGCAGTGGCCTGGGCTCCATTCTTAGGCCCGGCCTTCTTGCGTTCAGCGGGAGTCAAAACGGCGGTGATGTAGCCCATGTTGGACACGCTGGGTTCCACCACTGCGGCGTAGCCGATGCCATACAGCCGTCCCTCTGCCCGCGCCGCCTCGCGCCGCCGCAGCAGTTCGGCATGGCCGCCGCCCTCCAGGGCCTTTTCCATCGCGATGGCGTATTCGCCCGAGTCCAGCAGCGCGCCGCTCGCCGTGCGGTACGGAAAAGCCTTTGCCGGGATCAGGTTGCGCCTCATCACGTCCAGCGGATCGAGCCCCAGTTCGATGGCGATGCGCTGCATCAACCGTTCGAGCGGGAAATAGATCTGCGGGCCGCCGAAGCCGCGGTTCAGCCCGGTCGGCATCTTGTTGGTCAGCACGACCCGGTTGCGGATCGCCATGTGCCGGATGTCATACGCGCCGGTCATGTTGCCGTGCATGCGATACATCGTCGCCGGCTCCGGCGCGCGCAGATGGGCGCCGCAATCCTCCACCTGGTCCCAATCCAGCGCCAGGATGCGCCCGTCCTCGGTCACGGCGGCCTGCAGGGTGGTGGCGCGATTGGTGGCGCAGACGGAGGCGGCGAGGTGTTCCAGCCGGTCCTCCACCCATTTCACCGGCCGGCCCGCGACGCGCGCGGCGGCCGCGAGCAGGACGATGTAGGGGAACACGCCCTGCTTGATGCCGAAGCTGCCGCCGGACTCCGCCGGCGTGCGCAGGCGCAGCCGGTTGCCCGGCACCCGCAGCGCGCGGGCGATCACGGCGTGGATCGAGAACGGGCCCTGGAAGTTGGCCAGCACGTCATAGGCATCGTTGCCGGGGTCATACTCGGCCAGGACGCCATAGGTCTCGATCGGCGTGCAGGCGTTGCGCGGGTATTCCGCCGTCACACTCACCCGGTGTGGGGCGGTGGCGAAGGCGGTTTCCGGGTCGCCGTAGCGGAAGCGCCGCTCACTGGCGATGTTACCCTTCAGGCCGGGGTGCAAGATGGGCGAACCCGGTTGCAACGCCGCCAGCGGCTGCATGACCACGGGCAGGGTGTCGTAGCTGACGTCGATCAGGTCGAGCGCGTCTTCCGCGACGTAGCGATCACAAGCAACAGCGATGGCCACCGGTTCGCCCATGTAGCGCACCCGGTCGGTGGCGATCGGCCAGCACTCGATCGGCGCCTTCACGCCGACGACGAGGCTGCTGGTCAGCGCCTTGATGTCGTCGCCGGTCAGGATCGCCGCGACGCCGGGCAGTGCGGCGGCGCGGCGGGTGTCGATGGCGGTGATGGTGGCATGGCCGTGCGGGGAGCGCAGGATGGCCGCGTGCAAGGTGCCCGGCGGCACGGCGGTGTCGTCGAAATACCGCCCCCGCCCGGTCAGCAGGGCAGCGTCCTCCACCCGGGGCAAGGATTGGCCGACCCAGGGGCGGCTCGCGTCTAGGGCAACGGGGAGGTCCATGGCCCGGTATGCCGGATGCGGCGCGCAGGCCGGTTACCCTGGCGTCTCATGATAAGCCGTGACGGACGGTGCGGCTTGGCGGTAGCGTGACTGGGGTTGCACGTTGCTCAGCCTGCACGCCTATACCGGTTCGAAGCTAACTTCGTTAGTGTTCCTCCCACCTGGAGGAAACGCCCATGAAACGACGCACGCTGCTGGCTGGCCTTGGCGCCGCCCCGCTCGCCCGCCCTTCGCTGGTGCGCGCCGCATCGGCCACCACCCTGCGGCTGATCCCGCAGGTGGACCTGTCGTTCCTCGACCCGCATTGGACGACCGCCTACGTCACCCGCAACCACGCCTACATGGTGTTCGACACGCTCTACGGGCAGGATGGCAGCTTCACGCCGCAGCCGCAGATGGTGGCCGGCCACACCATCGAGGATGACGGCAAGCTCTGGACGCTCACGCTGCGGCCGGGGCTGATGTGGCATGACGGCACCCCCGTGCTGGCGCGAGACTGCACGGCCAGCATCCGCCGCTGGGCCAAGCGGGACGCGCTGGGCGACGCCCTCATGGCCGCCACCGACGAGCTGTCCGCATCCGACGACCGGACCATCCGCTTCCGGCTGAAACACCCCTTCCCGCTGCTGCCGGCGGCCCTGGGCAAGGCGGCCTCTCCGATGCCGGCGATGATGCCGGAGCGGCTGGCCAACACCGACCCGTTCACCCAGATCACCGACATGACCGGGTCCGGCCCGTTCCGCTTCGTGGCCAGCGAGCGGGTGGTGGGCGCGCGCAACGTCTATGAGAAGAACGACAAATACGTCCCCCGCGAGGGCGGCACGGTCAGTTGGACGGCCGGGCCGAAGATCGTCCATTTTGACCGTGTGGAGTGGACCACGGTGCCCGACGCCGCCACCGCGGCCAGCGCCCTGCAATCGGGCGAGCAGGATTGGCTGGAATACCCCGCACTCGATTTGCTGGACCTGCTGAAGCGCAACCGCAACATCCGCGTCACCCTGCCGGACCCGACCGGGCTGGTGGAGATGATGCGGCCCAACCATCTGCAGCCGCCGTTCAACAACCCGGCCATCCGCCGTGCGGTGCTGCACGCCATCGACCAGGCCAACTTCATGCAGGCCATCACGCCTGACCCGGCGCTCAGCCACACCCCGCTCGGCTTCTTTGGGCCAGGCACCCCGATGGCGAGCGACGCCGGGCTGGCGCCGCTGAAGCCGCCGATCGACCTCGACAAGGCACGCGCCGAACTGAAGGCCGCCGGCTATAACGGCGAGCGCGTCGTGCTGCTGGTGCCGACCGACTACGTCACACTCAAGGCGATGGCGGACGTGGCGAGCGAGACGATGAAGAGCATCGGCATGAACGTGGACTATATCGCCACCGACTGGGGCACGATGCTGCAACGGCGCAACAGCAAGCAACCGGTGGAGGCGGGCGGCTGGTCCTGCTTCGTCACCGGCTGGGCCGGACTGGATTGGAGCAACCCGGCCGGCCACATCGCACTGCGTGGCAACGGCGAGGCCGGCTGGCCCGGCTGGTCCAACGACCCGAAGCTGGAGGCCATGCGCCAGGACTGGCTGACCGCGACCGATGACGCCAAGCAGAAGGCGATCTGCGAGGACATCCAGAAGGAAGCGATGGATCAGGTGCCGTATTTTCCGCTCGGCCAATACATGCAGCCGACGGCATTCCGCACCCGGCTGAGCGGCGTGAATGACGGGTTCGCCACGTTCTGGAACGTTGCGCCGGTGAGTTGACGGTGGTGAAGCGCGCTCGCCTGACCCGCTAGCGAGGGGCGCTTCCGCAGGGTTCATTGGTGATGCGGTAATTTCTAGCGAGCACTCTGCGCGTAGTGGCCGGGTTGAAACCGTGGGAGGTGCGCAGGACCATGGATTTGCATGATGACGCAACGAAGCCGCCGGAGCTGTTCCGGCTCATGTACATGAGCCGGAACCAGGTCGAGGGCGGCCGGATGGGGACCGAGGCCGCAATCGTCCAGATACTGCATTCATCTCGCAGCAATAATGCAAGCCTGGGTGTCACCGGATGCTTGATCGTGAGTGCCGACGTCTTCCTGCAAACGCTGGAAGGCAAGAAGGCCGCGGTCCAGTTTATCTATGACCGTCTCGAGCGCGATCCGCGGCATAGTGAGCTGTGTGTGCTCGAGGCCATCCCGACCACCGAACGTCGGTATGCGAATTGGTCGATGGCGTTCTCCGGGTATGTCGATGACGAACGGGCCAGCCTGGAAATGGCGCTCGCCATCAGCCGCAGACCGGATGCAGGCATGGCGCTGGCAGAACTCAGCAACGAGTTGATGCGCGCCTCCCTGCGCAGCGTTCCCGCGAATTTCAGGCCAGTTTAGAATAGGCGATGATCAAGCCGCGGATTGCAGCCGCGCGATCGACCTGAACTCTCTCGGCGCGGCCCCCGCATGGTCGCGGAAAAACCGGGTGAAATGCGCTGGCGCGCTGAAGCCCAGATCGTCGCTCACCTCGGCCATGGTGCGATCGCCGTCCATGACGTCGGCCATGGCGGCTTCGAGGCGGACCATGTTGACGAACACGCGCGGCGGCATGCCGGTCGCTTGCTCGAACAGGCGGAAGAAATGGGCGCGGGACAGGCCGCATTGCTGTGCCAGCCGGCCCATGTCGTCCACCGCGCCGGGATCGCGGCGGATCGCGGCGATGGCGCGGCGGATGCGCCAGTCCACGCCGGCCCCCACGCTGGCGACGCCGCGCCAATCGGTGAAGCGTTCGACCACGCGGACCATCAACTCGCCCAGCATCGCCTGCTGAGCGGCCGCGTTCGCCGGGTCGGCCAGCATCAGGCGTGACAACTCGTCCGCGACCGCGCGTATCCGCGGGGTCAGCCCGCCGGACTGGGCGGTGAAGAAGCCGGGGCCGCCGCTCGCCTGCCAGTTGGCGCGGAAGCAGGACAGCCATCGCGGCTCGATGTACAGCGCCAGGATGGTGGTGCGTGCGCGGGCCGGGTCATGCACATAGGCATGCGGCTCCCACGCATTGATCAGCACGGCGCTGTCGCCGGTCAGCTCGGCCAGGTGGTCGCGCACCGCGAACTGGGTGTCCGCACCCTGCGCCTTGATCAGCACGTGGCAGTGCGGGTGGGCGTGGCGCACCAGCGACCCGTCCATATCCAGCAGCGCCACCCGGCCGAATTCGCCATGGGCGATCCTCACGGCGTTGGACATCGTACCCCCCTCACGTCGCGCCCTCTCCGGAGCGTCGGCTTTAATCCCTATCCCACCGCGTCACCGTACCCGAGTCGATGCCGAATAGGTCGAGCACGCGGCCAACGGTCTGGTCCACCATCTGCTCGATGCTCGCGGGTTTGGCGTAGAAGGCGGGCACCGGCGGCGCGATAATGGCGCCCATCTCCGACAACGCCGCCATGGTGCGCAAGTGCCCGGTGTGCAGCGGCGTCTCGCGCACCATCAGCACCAGACGCCGCCGCTCCTTCAGCACCACGTCCGCGGCGCGGGTCAGCAGGCTGGATGTCACGCCGCTGGCGATCTCCGACATGCTGCGGATCGAGCACGGTGCGATCACCATGCCGCGCGTGCGGAACGAGCCGGAGGAGATCGACGCCGCGATGTCCGCCGGCGAATGCACCTGCGTCGCCAGCTCCTTCACCGCCGCCACCTTCAGGCTGGTCTCGTGCGCCAGCGTGATCTCGGCCGAGTGCGACATCACCAGATGCGTCGGCACGCCAAGCCCGCGCAGGATCTGCAGCATGCGCACGCCGTAGATGACGCCCGACGCCCCGGACATGCCGACGATGAGCGGGCCTTCGTTCAGGCGACGGCGGCCTGGGTGGTGATGAACTCGTCCGCCAGATCGTAGCTGCCGAGCATGCGGTCGAGCTGTTCGGCGGAGGCGGCCCAGTCATAGGTCCGGAACGAATGGCCGCGCGGCACGAAGGTCGCCCCGGCGTAGAACATCTCGTACTGCTGGTGGCGGGAGCCGAACTCGGACCCGACCGCGTCCCAGGCCAGCTTGTAGAACTTCACGCGTTCCTCAGCACCGGCAGCCGGTGATTGCTGCGTCTTGCCGATCATGGCCGCGATTTCGGGGTTGGCGAAATCCTGCATGGAGGACGGCAGCATGATGGTGCCGCCGCCCGCAAGCTCCCGCAGGGTGTTCACGACCTTGGGGTAGAGCTGCTGCGTCAGCACCTGGGCGGCATACAGCGTGTGCGCGTCGGGCACGAAATAGGCGCCGCGCTGATGGCCCTTGGCTTCCATCGCCACCACCATCGCGTCCACCATGGACGCCTCGGCCGCAAGCTGGCCCAGCG